>JADZFF010000161.1 GCA_020850015.1 Bdellovibrionales bacterium
ACGTATGCCCAGCGCCCGTTCGGAGTCACGGCCTCGCCCCAGGTGGTGGTCAGGCCCGTCAACGCCACGTCCGCGACGTTTGCGAAACCTGTCCCTCCGAGGTCAACCCTTCCGAAGCGCGCGGCCGATCCGTCGTAACCGTGGAGGAGAACCGCCGACTCACCGGGGAATGCCATGAGACCGTAGATGTTGTCGTACCCAGCCAAACTCGTCATGTTGTACGTGTCAGCCGCCGCCGCGGAAATCCCACCGCTGGCGTCGAGCAGCCAGGAGCCGAGCGTGGCCTTGACCCCGGAGTCCATATACGCCGCCACAAGCACCTCTGCGCCCTCGAGAACAGCCAGCCCGGAAAAACTGGTGCCGTCGATCTCGTCCCCTGCTGACGCTGGGGATGCCGTGGCCGGTGTCGCCCACAGGGCCAGGCTGGGTGAATCCTCAACGGAGTCAATCCCCCAAAGGGCCCCAGGGATCTCAGGCGCCACGGCGAGCTTCTGGTAGGTGCCCGCTGCGGTCAACACCGCATTCCCAAGCGCACCACTTGCAGAGTCGCGCGGAAGATAAATCCTTTCAGGCCCCAGGGGTTTACTTACGGCGACATGGGCCCCATCCGCCGATACGATGATCTCAGAAGCAGCGTTTCCGATCGCGATGCCCGCCTCAAGCGAGGGTTCGCCCGTTCGGGCGGCCAGACGCGCGGGAACGATGAACTGCTCCACCGAGGCCAACGCGTAAAGATCCCGGCCGTCCGGGCTCAGTGCGAGCTTCGGAACCAGGCCGCTGCTGAGAAGCTTCGGTCCCTGCCAGGTGCCCACCGCTCCCGACTCCCGATCCAATTCGGCCCAGTACAACCCATGGCCGCCCCCCGACATCTCAGTGGCCAGGTAGAGCACCCAGCGATCCGACCTGTCGGGCGGCAACCGGTCCGAGAGGCCCGACCCGCAGGAAAGCACCGTTGTCGCCCACCCCGCGGCGGCGGCGAAAACCGCGAGAATGCCCGCGAACCGTCGCCCACTCACTCGTCCATCCCCCGTGCTTCGAGCAGCCGCTCCGCCACCTCCACGAACCCGTCGCCACTCTGCGAATCCGTGATCCAGGTCGGCGTTTTCTCCACCTGCTCCAGGAAGGGCTGCAGGTTGGCCACGCCCACGGAAAGCGGGAAGGCGCCGAACATGGGCTCGTCGTTCGGGGAATCACCGACGAAAATCCACTCGTCCTCGGCGGGTACAGGGCCATTGAGGCCGGGCGCGCCGGCCTCGAGCCAGGAGCGGAAGCCGGCGACCTTGTCGTACTCGCCGAACCAGGCGTTCACATGGATGCTCGACACTTTTGCGTGGGCGCCCGCGCCGCGGCAAAGCTCCACCAGGCGTTCGACCTCGAAATCCGGCCAGGCCGATACGTCCTCACAGTAGTCGATCGCGAGATCGTACTCGCGGTAGTCCTGATCCGAGGCCCACTGGGCGTCGGGAAACTCGGCGCGGATGCGGTCGCCGAGCCCGGCCAGCAGCCTGCGACGCTCCTCGCGCACCGGCGGGCCCGGCGTGTCGTGGCGGCGCCGAACTCCATCGCGCATGAAAAAAGCGAAGGCCCCGTTTTCGCCCACCACCGCGTCCACAGGCCAGAAGCGCGCGATGTGGTCGCACCAGCCCGCGGGCCGGCCCGTGATCGGCACGAGCGCGTATCCCGCCCGCTTCAGCTTCCAGAGCGCCGCGAAGGCCTGCGGCGTGATCTTGCCATGGGAAGTGAAGGTATCGTCGATGTCGAAGGCCACCGCGCGCACTTTCCTGAGCTGCGCGAAGCTCGCATGCCTCCAAAGCAGGATTGGACGCTGTGCACAGGCGGGTGTCATCAGAAGTAGAAACTCACGCCGCCCGAGAACTGGGTTTCCGTGTTGCTGATCGGCACCCCAAGCTCGATCGTCCAGTGCATGGACTCGCTCGAATGGAAGATCGAACCCAGCACGAAGGACACCAGCCCCACGCTGTCCCCGCCGCCCAGACCGAAACCCATCGGGAACGCGAGGTAAGGCTCGAAGGAGCTCGAGGTGGTTTTGAAGCTCTTGTGGATGTAGGGGATCGCGCGCAGGTCGAGCAGCCCGCCCGCGGGCGTGTCGTAGCGGATCATCTGGGCCGCGATCCCGATGCCGGGCTGACCTTCCACGTCGGGGAAGAAATCAAACACTCCTGCGGCGCCGATCCGGAAGCGCTGAGGGCCTCCTCCGGTGCCGATCGTGAACTGGAGATTGATCAGGTCGTCCAGGCCATAGGTGCCCTTCAGGTTCACGGCCAGGCCCGAGCCTTCAGTAAGCGTGAGCTCGGGCTCGAGTCCCACCCGCACCGCGCCGGGCATCACGAAGTGGGGAATGTCGAACACGCCGGCCTGGGCGGACCCGATTTCTCCCCCAATCAAAAACGCGAGCAGGGCCACGGGGAGAAACAAACGTCTCGATGCAAGAATCTGCGACATAGCCGCCCAAACTACCCGGGAGCCGGGTGAAGTCAAGGGAGGCGGGGCGCCGGGTTGCTTCGCGGGCCGCGTCGCCCTAAGGTGACCACCATGTCGGAAAAAGGGCTCCAGACCGTTCTCTCCACGCTCCAGCCCCACTGGGTGGGCGACGGCTTCCCCGTGCGCACGATCTTCGACTACAACGAGCAGGGCGAGGCACTGAGCCCCTTCCTGCTGATGGATTACGCCGCTCCCACCGAGTTCCCCCCGGCTGAGCGTCCGAGGGGCGTGGGCGAGCACCCACACCGCGGGATCGAGACGGTGACGATCGTCTACGAGGGCGAGGTCTCGCACCGCGACTCGACCGGAGCGAAGGGAACCCTCTCGACAGGCGACGTACAGTGGATGACCGCGGCGGGCGGCATCGTGCACGAGGAGTTCCATTCCGAGGCCTTCACGAAGCGGGGCGGAAGGATGGAGATGGTGCAGCTTTGGGTGAACCTTCCCGCGAAAGAGAAAATGTCTCCGCCGCGTTACCAGGAGCTCACCACGGCCATCATCCCAACCGTAAAGCTCCCGGACGGCGCCGGGAGCGCGCGCATCATCGCGGGCGGCCTGTTTGATGCGAAAGGGCCGGCGCGAACGGTGACGCCGATCGATCTCTGGGACTTGAAGCTGAAGGGCGGGAAAACCGTGGCGCTCCCGGTGCCGAGCACCCACACCACGGCGGTGCTCGTGCTCCGGGGCGAGCTCCGGTTCGGCTCCCGCCGCGCGGGGCCGGGTGAACTGGCTCTGTACACGCGCGAAGGCGATGCGGTGCCGCTCGCGGCTGGAGCCGAGGACGTCACTGCACTCCTGCTCGGCGGCGAGCCGATCCGCGAGCCGATTGTGGGCATGGGGCCCTTCGTGATGAACACCCAAGGCGAGATCAGGCAGGCCTTCCGCGACTACCAGAGCGGAAAGATGGGGCACCTCAATTGAAGCAGCGCGTCCGCAACGCATTGTTAATTCAGGAAAAAAACAATCCCGAATCAGTCCACTATTCCTGAGAACCCTGTGATATCGAGCGGTTCTCATGCAAACCTTCACCGAACTGAATCTGAGCGAACCTCTTCTCCGGGCCCTGACGGAGCTGGGCTTTGAAACGCCTAGCCCGATCCAGGCCCAGACGCTTCCGATCCTACTCGGTGAACCCACCGACTTCCTGGGCATGGCCGCCACCGGCACGGGCAAGACCGCGGCCTATGCCATCCCACTTCTGGAGCGCATCGACCCCTCGGTGAAGGGCGTGCAGGCGCTGATCCTCTGCCCCACGCGCGAGCTCGCGCAGCAGGTGGCCGGGCAGATCGACCTTCTGGGCAAATTCAAAGGCATCCGCGCCCTGCCCGTGTACGGCGGCGCCGCCTACGACGAGCAGATCCGCGGACTGAGGCAGGGCCTGCCCGTGGTGGTGGGAACTCCGGGCCGCGTGATCGATCATATCCAGCGCGGACGCCTCAATCTCTCCAATCTTCGCGCGCTCATCCTCGACGAGGCCGACGAGATGGTCTCCATGGGCTTCAAGGAAGACATCGAGTCCGTGCTCACCGCCGCGCCCATGGACAAGTGCAACATCTGGCTGTTCTCGGCAACCATGGGCCCTGACGTGCGAAAGGTGGCCGACACCTATCTGCGCACCCCGAAAAAAGTTCAGGTGAATCGCACCGAGATGCTTCCCGATACCGTGGAGCAGCTTTATTTCCCGGTGCAGGAGAACGACAAGCCCGAGGTGCTTTGCAAGCTGATCGAGATGGCCGACGACTTCTACGGCATCGTATTCTGCCAGACGAAGGCTCTCGTGGTGGACCTTACGGACTATCTGGTGAGCCGCGGCTACCGAGCGGACTGTCTGCACGGCGACATGAGCCAGGAGGCGCGCGAGCGCACCATGAAGGCCTACCGCGATCGCCGCTTCAACGTGCTCGTGGCCACCGACGTGGCCTGTCGTGGCCTCGACGTGAAAGACATCACCCACGTGGTGAACTTCTCGATCCCGCGCGAGCTCGACAACTACGTGCATCGTATCGGCCGCACGGGCCGCATCGGCAAGCAGGGCATTGCCTACAGCCTCGTCACGCGCAGCCACGCCTACCTGTTGGGCCGCCTGGAGCGGCTCACCCGCACTCGCATCGTGGAGGGCCGCGTGCCCTCACGCAAGGAGATCGCCGCTAGACGCGTGGAGCGCAGCCTGAAGGCCTTCAGCGCGGACGGCGGCTCGCGCCGCATGGCCTGGAAACGCGTGAGCGACCTCATGGGCAGCGGCTGGTCCGAGGCCATCGCCGAACTCTCCAAAGAGGAGATCGTGAGCCGGTTTCTGGCCGCCATCCACGAAGACATCTTCCTCGACCGCAACACGGGCACCGCGCCCGCCGAG
>JADZFF010000162.1 GCA_020850015.1 Bdellovibrionales bacterium
CACCTCGATTTTTCCCCTGCCCGCCACCTCCTGAGAGACGCATTCGTAAACGAGCGCGCCGTCCTTGAGTGTGCCGCAGTCGGACTCCGTGGGCTTTCGCCCATCCCTCTCCCTGAAACCCGCGCCGGTGTGAAGCTCGCTCGCATGCACCACCGCGCGTATCTGAGGGCGCCGGCTCATATCACCGCCGCGAGCGCCACGCCCTTTTGAACGAGCTCCGCGATCGCGGGATCGCGCCCGCCGGCCCTGTCGAGCAACCGGCCCAGCGGATGAAGCCAATCGGCCTTTTCCGCGCCGATGCCCAGCTTCTGGCGCGCGGCCTCCAGGATCTCCACCGCTAGAAGCCACTCGGAGGGATGCTCGCGTTCCAGCTTCTCGGCGATCCGACGAAGCTCTGATTCAACCTGTGGGCCAGAGGCCGCCTGCTCCCGCACTGAACGGACCCGCGCGTAGAGGTCGAATACCCGGATCTCCTCGGGCGTGTGTGGGCTGGTCCGGCCTGGCCGCGTGCTCGCCTGCCCCATGTCGAAGGTTCCATAGGCCTCGCGGTCAGCCGGCCCTGCGAACACGGAGCTCACCTGATCTCCTATCGCAAGGTCGAACTCGCCCCAGGAGGGATCGAAGGTCATCCAGCTTCCGCGGGCCACGGTGCAATCGGCGAAGGTCAGGGTTTCGAGCAGCCCGTTTCCGGCCCCGCGCACCCAGCCTTTCACGAGCCCTTCCACCGCGAAGCCGCTCATGAACTCCAGGCGAAACCGCCTCCCGACGGCCAGCCCGGCGCGGGAGAGCTCCGCATCCGACAGCTGCGAGGGATCGCGCCCGGGAAAGTCCGCCCACTGCCCGATGGGGCTGCTGAACCCCCCGGGGTGCCTTTCTCGGCCGTGATTCGGAAGTTCGCGGTCGCCGCGCGCGAGTTGCACCGGACCGGAGAATTTCAGGAAGTCCACCCGCCCTTCGGCGGACTCGAAGGACTCCAGGAGCCCGCTCAGCTGAAGCCCGCTCCCCAGGACAACCGTATTGACCGTTCGCGCCCGCACGGCTTTGCCCAGGCCGGAAGGCCCTCCGTGAACGAACGCCAGTGTCTTCTCGAAATCAGCAAGCACCTCCACCAGGTGCTGTTGATCCCGGGCCACGAAAAGCTGCGGCTGCGGCTCCGTGATGTCATAGGTCTGATTCACGCAGTCCACCGTCAGAGGGATCTTCCGCACCCGATCGGAGAGGCAGTGCTGGCTTTCTCCCACGCTGGAAAGGAGGCCCGCGCCGTAGATGCGCGGGCTCTTCAGGTCGCCCACGAGCCCGTACTCCACGGTCCACCAGGCCATGCGCGCCATCTGCCCCGCTTCCGAGACTTCGCTCAGCGCCTTGGACACTCGGGAAAAACTCTCCTCGGCCCTCGCGACCTCCGCCGGCGGCACGTCCGGGTTCTCCTTCAGGTCGGAGAGCGTGCGGATGGCCTCGTAGAGGTCGATATCCTCGCGGGAGGCGATCGCCTTCTGCGCCATGCGGGCGTACTGCTTGAGGTAAGCCGCGTATTCCGGATCGGCGATGACGGGAGCATGCCCCGCGGCTTCATGGACGATGTCGGGCGCGGGGGTATAGGCGATGTGCTCCGTGGTGCGCATGTCCACGGCGATCGGGAGAATGCCGCGCGCCTGAAACTCGAGAAAGGCCGGCGAGGGAATGAACCCCTCCACCGCGACCGCGCCCCATCCTATGGCCTGAAGCTTCGCATCCATCTCCTCGATGCGTGGGATGCGGTCCACGGGAATTCCCGTTTTCTCCAACCCCTCCAGGTAAACGGGCACGGCCGCCTTCCGGAAGAATTCCCGGTTCTGCCGCATGATGAAGCGCCAGGAGGCATGATCGCGCGAAGTGTAGGCGTCGTAGTTCTGCGTTGCGACGTACCTGCGAAGATAAGGAGGAAGGGCATCCGCCGTGCGCGTCATGCGGGCGACTCTACCGCGCGCCCCTGGCGAGTTCAACGGGCGATCCTGGGGCACAATCATCCACATGCCCCGGCAAATCCTGCCCAATCGCGTCCTGCCCATTTTCTCCGTGCGTGAAAGGCTTATCCTGGAGATCAGATGACTTTCCTTTCGCGAAAAGCTGGTCTGTGGATGGCGCTGGCGGGGATCGCCCTCTTTTCCCCGGTGGCCCAGGCCCTCACTGAGTTCGAAACCTGCATGCGCAGCTGCCGCTATCAGTACAAGCAGTGGGAGGCGCACTGCATGATGGACGACCAGAACACCGAATGCATGAGGCAGGCGCAGGAGAACTACGACCAGTGCCGCGCCGAGTGCCAGAGGATGGCGAGAACCTCCCCAGGCGATCCGGCCGCCAACGACGCGGATACGGGACGAATCGTTCCGGCCGAAGGCGCGGCTGAAGCGGTCGGAAATCCGGCCGCGGCGCCCGGCGCTGATTGAGCATTCGATGAAAGCGAGGTCTTCCCTGTTCAGATTTGTCGTGCCCGCCGGACTGACTCTCCTAGTGTTCGCGCTTCTCGTGCCCGTGAAGACACAGGCCGGGGACTGCGAGGATCGTTGCCGTGAACAATACAGAGGTTGGGACATCACCTGCGCCGGCATGGCTGAGGTGGAACCCGCGCCGTTGTGCCGCCGGCAGGCGCTTGAGATTCTGGGCCAGTGCCAAGCTGAGTGCGCGCGCGAAGCCAGCGACGGAAACGGGAGCGGGACGCCTTCAATCGCCGACGGCGACGCAGGCCGGTCCTTGCCGATGGGCGAGGACTTCACGGGCTCAGGAGCCGGGCTTCCCGGGGACGACCGTCCCGGTCCGTCCCCTTCCGGCGGCGCTGACTGAGGCTACTCGATCTCGGCCCTGTACCGGCGGATCAGCACCCTGAAGCTCGCGCGAAAAGCCTGAAGGGCCTTTGAAAGCACGGCCTCACGGTCGGCGCGCCCAGCCACCTGGATGGTGCCTTCTGGATCTTCCAAGTCGCCCCGGGCCCCGGGGTCGAACCAGATGGCCTCCTCGTCGCCCGCCCCGAAGGTGCGCACCTCCACCGTGGCCACGGGGTAGGCCGCGCCGATGCCCAGGATCCGCGAGAAGCTGATGGCATCCGCGATGTCCAGGCTCACGCGCACCCGGAGAAACACGAGCGCGTCCACTCCGAGCTCCTTTCGCATCCGCTCACGCTGCTCGCCTCCCATCTGGTCGGATTCCTCGTAGGCCAGAACCTCGGGCAGGAGATGCGCTTGGTCGGGAGCGACGTCGGGCGGGCTCCAGACCGAGCCCACTCGGAAGGCCAGACGCTGACGGAGCTCCGCGCTTCTCTTCAAATCTGCGGCAGGAACAACGCTCCACTTCAGCTCCCGCGCGAGCCCTTCGCCGAACGCGGCATAGATAGCCTGAAGCTCCCTGCGTTCCTCGGGCAACACCTCGGCTGCCTCGGCTTTCGCGCCCTTCGCGCTTGCCGCGAGAACGCTCTTCCACCGGCCCGTTTCGGGATCGTAGGCCTCCTCGGGCGCGGAGTCGCCCGGATCGACAATCACGGTGTAACCGACCACCGCGGCAGTGGCGACGGCCTGCGCCCGCTCCGGCTTCACCTTCACGGACGAACACCCGCCTGCCGCCAGGGCTGCAACCAGGTTCAACGCGAAGATGGCGGTTCCGGGTCTCATATCCTCTGCTAGGAAAGCATGGGAATCGAACCACCACGGGCCTTGAACGCGCCCCGGCCGATCCTTTCCGAGACCTCATAGCCCGCGTCCGCATGCCGCACGATCCCCATGCCTGGATCGGAGTTCAGCACCCGCGTGAGGCGCCACTCTGCGTCCTTCGTTCCGTCAGCCACCACGACCATGCCCGAGTGGATGGAATAGCCGATGCCCACGCCGCCGCCGTGATGCAGGCTTACCCAAGAAGCCCCGTTCACGGCGTTCACGAGCGCGTTCAGGATGGGCCAGTCGGCGATCGCGTCCGATCCGTCCTTCATGGCCTCCGTCTCGCGGTTGGGCGAAGCCACGGAGCCACAGTCGAGGTGGTCGCGCCCGATGACGATCGGGGCCTTCACCTTCCCCGAGCGCACGAGCTCGTTGAACATGAGCCCGGCCTTCTCGCGCTGGCCGTAACCCAGCCCACAGATCCGCGCGGGCATTCCTTGGAAGGCAATGCGCTCGCGCGCCATCGCGATCCAGCGGTGCAAGCCTTGGTCCTCGGGAAAGAGCTTCAACATGGCGTCGTCAGTGACCTTGAGGTCGGCTGGATCGCCCGAGAGCGGTACCCACCGGAAGGGGCCGCGCCCCTCGCAGAACTGCGGGCGAATGTAGGCCGGAACGAAGCCCGGGAAATTGAAGGCATCCTTCACGCCGGCGACCTGCGCCTGCGCGCGGAGGTTGTTGCCGTAGTCGAAGACCTGCGTGCCGCGTCGCTGGAACTCCAGCATGGCCTCCACGTGGCGGGCCATGCTTTCCATGGAGCGCCTCACGTATTCCTTTGGATCCTTCTTTCGAAGCGCGTCCGCCTGCTCGAGCGACAGAGTGTGGGGCACATATCCCGTGAGCGGATCGTGCGCGCTGGTCTGGTCGGTCATGAGCTCGGGTAGGAATCCGCGTTTCAGGAGCTCCTGATGCACGGTCACGGCGTTTCCCACGAGCCCGATCGAGCGGCCCAGCCTTGCTTTTTTCGCCTTCTCCACGCGCACGAGCGCGTCATCGAGGGAGTCCGCCACCTCATCGAGGTAGCGAGTCTCGAGCCTGCGGCGCACGCGCATCGGATCGATTTCCACGTTGAGCGACACCGCGCCCGCGAAGGATGCGGCGAGCGGCTGCGCACCCCCCATGCCGCCGAGGCCGGCCGTGAGGATCACCTTGCCTCCCAGATCCCCTCCGAAGTGCTGGCGCCCCGCCTCTGCGAAGGTCTCGTAGGTGCCCTGAACGATTCCCTGCGTGCCGATGTAGATCCAGGATCCCGCCGTCATCTGGCCGTACATGATGAGGCCGCGGTCCTCGAGGTCCCGGAAGGTGTCCCAGTCGGCCCACTTGGGCACGAGGTTCGAGTTCGCGAGCAGCACCCTGGGCGCGAGCGGGTGCGTGGGCATCACGGCCACGGGCTTTCCGCTCTGGATGAGCAGCGTCTGATCGTCTTCTAGTTGCTCCAGGGCTTTCACGATCGCGTCGAAGCTCGCCCAGTTCCTTGCCGCCTTCCCGCTGCCGCCGTACACCACCAGGTCCTTCGGGCGCTCGGCCACCTCTGGATCCAGGTTGTTCATCAGCATGCGGAGGGCGGCCTCCTGCTGCCAGCCTTTGCAGCGGAGCTGGTTGCCACGGGGCGAACGAATCACTCGACTCATGGATTCCTCCTTGAAAAACTGGATCTACTGGACGAGCGGGACCAGCGTCCAATCGGCGATCAATCGCTCGAGCGCCTCGATGTCCTTGTGGAAGGGCCGATCCTGCGCCGCGAAGGGGGCCTTCCTGCGAATCACCCGATGTACCCGCTCCACGGATGGCGTGCTCCTCAGGGGCCGGAGCAGGTCCACGCCTTGCGCGCCCGCCAGAAGCTCCATCGCAAGCACCCGTCGCGCGTTCGTCACTACCCGCCCGGCCTTTCGGGCCGCCCATGCGCCCATCGAAACGTGATCTTCCTTGTCTGCGGAAGTCGGGATGGAATCAACCGACGCCGGATGACAAAGAGTCTTGTTTTCAGAGACGATGCTGGCCGCGGCCACCTGGACGATCATGAACCCGCTGTTCAGTCCGCCCTGCGGCGCGAGAAAAGCGGGCAGGTCCGAGAGCGCAGGATTGACGAGCTTTTCGATGCGCTGCTCGGAAACGCTCGCAAGCTCCGCCGCGGCGATCGAAAGCGCGTCCATGGCGATGGCCACGATCTGTCCGTGGAAATTGCCGCCGCTTACGATCTTCTTCTTGTCGGCGAACACGAGGGGGTTGTCCGTGACCGCGTTCACCTCGCGCTCGAGCACCTGCCGCACGAACGCGAAGGTGTCGCGCGAGGCGCCGTGGACCTGGGGAATGCAGCGCAGGCTGTAGGGATCCTGCACCTTTCCGCAGTCCTCATGGGACCGCGCGATCTGGGAAAGCCCGGTTTTCCCTCCCGCCGCGAGGAACCGACGCATCCGCGCGGCGGCGTGAACCTGCCCCGGATGCGGGCGCACGGCCTGAATGTCGGGATCGAAGGCGGCAGCAGTGCCACGCATGGCCTCCAAAGTCATCGCGCCCGCCAGGTCCGAGATGTCCGCGAGGTGTTCGGCCTCGAGAAGGGTCAGTACGCCGATCGCAGTCATGAACTGCGTGCCGTTGATGAGGGCGAGGCCCTCTTTGGCCTTGAGCTTGATCGGACGCAGTCCGGCCGCCCGCAGCGCCTGATCGCCGGCGAGCGTTTTTCCGTTCAGCCGGGCCGTGCCCTCGCCGATCAGGACGAGCGCAAGATGCGCAAGCGGCGCGAGATCGCCGCTCGCCCCCACCGAACCCTGCTGAGGCACCAGCGGATGCACCCCATGGTTCACGAGATCCACGATCTTCTGAACCAGTTCAAGCCTCACGCCCGAGCGGCCGATGGCGAGCGCGTGAGCCCGAAGCAGCAGCATCGCCCTCACGTAATGATCGGGCATGAAATGCCCGACGCCGGTGGAGTGCGAACGCAGGAGGTTGACCTGGAGAGTTTCGATGTCCTTGTCTGGGATCCGCACATTCGAGAGCAGCCCGAAGCCCGTATTGACTCCGTAGATGACGTCGCCGGAGGCGATCCGCTTCTCGAGATATTCGCGGGAGCGCCGGATCTTCGTCTTCGCGCCTGAGGCGATCTCCACGCGCCTCCCACGCAGGGCCACATCCTGAACGTCGCTCAGGGTGAGCGGGCGGGCTCCGATGGCAAGCGCGCGTCCGCGCGAGCTCCCGGTGACCATCTCAACGCGCCTTTCCCGCCTCGGCGGCGGACTTGAGCGCTTTCAGATTGGCGGCGCGATCGCCCGAGAACACTGCCGCCCCGGCCACGAACGCGTCGCAACCGAGTTGGCGCAGCTCGCCGATATTCTCCCGGGAGACCCCTCCGTCGATCTCGATGAGAAATTTCAGCCCCCGCTCGGCGCGAAGCTCGCTCAGGCGGGTGAGCTTGTCGCGCGAAGACTCGATGAACTTCTGGCCACCGAACCCGGGGTTCACGCTCATCAGAAGCACCAGATCCACGTCCGCGAGAATCTCCTCCAGCACGGAGATCGGCGTTGCGGGATTGATCGAAACTCCCGCCTTGCATCCCAGGCTCCGGATCTGTTGAACCAGCCGGTGCAGGTGAGGCGCGGCTTCTGCGTGCACCGTGATCACTGCCGCGCCCGCCTTCGCGAATTCCTCCACCCAGTCCTGGGGGCGTGAAACCATCAGGTGGCAGTCGAGCGGGAGTTTCGTCACCGGCCTGAGTGCCTTCACGACCAGTGGCCCGATCGTGAGGTTCGGTACGAAATGCCCGTCCATCACATCCACGTGGATCCAATCGGCGCCGGCGGCCTCCACGGCCTTCACCTCTTCGCCGAGCCTCGAAAAATCTGCGGAAAGAATCGAAGGGGCGAGAATCGCGGGGGATTTTCCCATAAGGATCATGCTTCCCACGGAGCGGGCTCGAGCGCCAGCGGGAGCTCCACGCCCTGGCCACGCAGGCCGTTCAGGAACTCTACGGCCGACTGCGCCCGCTTTCCCTCGAGCTGAAGCTCGAGAACTTCCAGGCAGCCGTCCACGCAGACAAGAAGAAGCGCCGCGTCTCGCACGTCGAGGTGCCCTTTCTGAGCCAGTCCGTCCATGCCAGGCAAATGACCAGGGACACGCCGGGCCGAACGCAGGCGCAGCCGCCCGATCTGGGGGATTCGGACGCTGGTCCCGGGCCAGGGATTCAATGCCCGAATTCTGCGGTAGGTTTCTTCGGCCGTCAGCCTGCCGTCCAGGGCCTCCATCTCTTTAGTGAGCTTGGAGGCCTGGGTCACCGCGCTTTCGTCCTGCGGCCTCCCCTTGAGCTCTCCCGTCGCGAGGCCCTCCAGCGTGGGACGGACGAGGCCAGCCCCCATCCTCGCCAGGCGATCATAGAGTTGAGTCACCGTTTCATCCGGATCGATGGGCGTCCGGGCCTGAAGGAGCAGGTCGCCCGAATCGAGCTTGAGAGCCATGCGCTGGGTGGTCACCCCGGTTTCGGCGTCGCCCGCGAGCATGGCCCAATGGATCGGGGCGGCCCCCCGCCATCTGGGGAGCAAGGAGGAATGAATGTTCACGCAGCCCAGCCGCGGGATGTCGAGCACCTCTTGCCGGAGAATCTGGCCGTAAGCGACGACCAGGATGAGATCAGGGTTCAGGTCTCTGATCCTCTCCGGCTCTCCGGCCGAAGAAAGCCGCTCCGGCTGCAGCACTTCCAGGCCCAGCTCCAGCGCCCGGGCCTTCACGGGCGGGGCCTTCAGCGCGTGGCCCCGGCCCGCCGGCCGATCAGGCTGCGTATAAACGGCAACGATGTTCGTGAAGGAGTGTAGCGCGTCGAGCGCCGGCACCGCGAACTCGGGAGTTCCCATGAATACGGTTCTCAGCACCCCGTCAGAACCCCTTATGCCCTTTTTTCGGAGACAGGCCGGCGGCCTCTCGGATCGCGCGCTCCCGAAGCAGGCGTTTCTTCGCCATCTCCTTCTTCATGGGTCCGAGCCGATCGATGAAAAGCTTCCCGTCCAGGTGATCCATCTCATGCTGGATGCAGACGGCCTGGAGCCCCTCGGCCATCAGAGTCCGCTCGAGCCCGTCGATGTCCTGGTATCTGAGCTTGACCTTCTCCGCGCGAGGCACCTCGGAGGTATACTCCGGCACCGAGAGGCATCCTTCCTCGATCGCGGTTTTCCCTTCGAGGAGGATGATCTCGGGGTTGATGATGATGACGGGTTTCTTGTTGCGGATGATCCCCATCCCCTCCTCGTCCTCCTCCTCCTCGAACTCGGTATCCATCACGAGGATGCGCTGGAGAATGCCCACCTGATTGGCGGCAAGCCCGATCCCCGGCGCGTCGTACATGGTTTCAAGCATGTCGTCGGCGAGGCCGTGCATCGACTTCTCGACGCGCTGGACGGGCTCGGCCGCCTGAGCAAGCACCACGTCCGGGAAGGTGTAGATCTTGAGTTTGGCCATGGCTTCCGTGGATCAGGGGCGCCCGCCGCAGCTGAGGGGATTCACGCTGTTTTCCGGGAGATGAGCACCGCCGCCGCACCCATGAAGAAGAAGCTCGGAAGCCATGCTGCGAGCCACGGCGGCAGCGCCCCCTTGGTGCCCATCGATAGCCCGACAGAATAGAAAATCCAATAGAAAAACGTGACGCCGAGGCAGATGCCAAGATCTCTTCCCACTCCGCCCTCGCGCCTTCCTCTCACGGAAAACGGGATGGCCAAGAACGCCATCACGATCGGTATGAAGCTCAGGCTGATGCGCGAGTGGAACGTCACCTCGGACTTCTTGGTGTCGATGCCGGTTTTCCTCAGCGTGCCGATGTACTTGCGAAGCTCGCGCAATCGAAGCCCGTTCACCCTTTTCCCGATCTCCTGGAAATCGGAGGGAGTCTCGGAGATCTTGAGCTCCTTCTCGTCGAAGCTGCGCGTGACGGGGAATCCGTCGTCAGGAGGGAGAAGAGTCGTTACCCCGTTCATGAGGCGCCAACCCTTCGCGCCGTACCTTGCCTCAGTCGCCTTGGTGACGTGCACGAGCGCGAATTTCTGATCGAACTCATACACGGTCATGCCGTGGATCGTGTGCGTGTTCCCGTCGAAGCTGCGAAGGTTGTAGATTAGTTTCTCGGACCGGTACCAGATCTTGTTCTGCTTCACGTCGAGGAAGAAATCCGG
>JADZFF010000163.1 GCA_020850015.1 Bdellovibrionales bacterium
GGCCGCAGGCTATTTTCTGATGAAACTCCAGCCATTCGAGGAGCACCTGCTCGTCCTGCATCAGGGCAAGAACGCGACGATCTACCGCCCGAATGTGTACCTCTTCCTGATGCTGAAGCTCGGCCGGCTTACCGCGTCCGACCTCAGTGACTGCCTGGCCTTGATCAAGCGGGAAGGCCTGCCCCCCATGCCCCGACTCAAGACACTCCAGAAGCGAGTCCGCGCCGAGATCCAAACCCCCGAGTCGCCCGAGAGGCTGAGCCGCCTGCGGACTCTTCTTACGGCTCTCTCCTCCGGTTAGGAATGGATGCATGCCCCCTTTTCTTCTTGCCGCCATGATGTTGACACACGCATCGTCGGTATTCTCCACTGATGCTCCCGCGCTCACACCGAGCAAAGTCGCCTGCGCGCTCGCGCGCGAGTGGCGAAAGCAGAACGGCAGCAAGTTGCCCAGCCCGAAGGAGTATCAGGCGGCGCGCCAAAAGCTCGACTCCCTGAAAACCCGCTACCGCCAGGGAGCCGACATGGAAGAGCTCACCCGGGCCTACGACGAGGTGTTGCGCGCGAATCCGTTCCTGGTGGAACCGGAGAGCTGCGGGGAGGGCGCGGATCTCACGGCGCCGGTCTTTGACGAAGAGTACGCGCGCTAGTGCGCTGGGGCGTCAAGCCACCCACCACTTTGGGTTTTTCGGAAACGCGGGGCCTCCCGTATGATCGAGTGACACACTATGAATTACTTCGACTCAACACGGACACGGCATCGGTTGGCGGGCATTTCTACGATGGGGGCGTGCCTGGCACTTGGGGCCTGCGGCCCCGGGCTCGGAACCTTCGAGAATACCTATTACGTGATGGGAGCCTCAGATCAGCTGGGCCGCTCGCTGAACGGAGTGGAGTGGGCGAAGCTCTCGCCGGAGACCCCGGGTGACTTCAACTCGATCGCTTCGAATGGTGATGTGATTGTGGGGGTGGGGCAGTCGGGGTTGATTGCGACGTCTACTACTGATTCTCCAAATTCGTGGAAAACTCAGACGAGCGCTTCCGTGGGAAAGGATCTTGCGAAGGTGGTCGCGATAAATGGGCGATTCATCGCGGTTGGAGAGGACGGTGTTGTTCAATTGTCCTCGGATGGGAAGAGCTGGACTCTTCAGGCTGAGGACATAGGTGGAGAACGGGCGAACGATGTTGCCGGGCGTGACAGCCTTGTACTAATTGGGCGTGAGGTCCAAAAAGTTTCGGTTTCCGAAGATGGAGGCGATACACTTCAGGAGCTAAGCGTAGACAACTGGAATGCCTTTCAAGATATTTTGGCTGTAGCAATCAGCGACACTACGTTCTTGGTTGCAGGGGAAAATGGGCAGATCGTCGTTTCAAGCGACGGAACCACCTGGTCGAATGCGCTTCAACTCCCCTTCCCCGGAAACCCCCACCTCCGCGGCGCCGACTACGGCCTGGGAATGTTCGTGGTGGTGGGCGACGGAGGCCTGATCGGCACCTCCGAAGACGGAGAAACCTGGACCACTCAGGACTCCGGCACGACCGAGGATCTCGTCGAAGTGAAGATCAGCGAGGCGCTGATGGTGGCCGTAGGCGCCGAGGGCGGCATCTACACCTCCTTCGACGGCGAGAAGTGGACCCAACGCGCCACTTCTTCCTTCGACTCCCTCCGCGACATCACCTTCTTTCTTCCCCAGGACTGACACCGATGAAATCTCTTCCACTCGTTCTCGCCCTGACCCTGGCGCTCGCAGCAGCGAACCCCGCGTTCGCCAAAGATGAGCTCGACTGCCCGAGCGACACCAAGCTCGTGGAAGGAATCGACGAAAAAAGCGGGGGCAAGTCGCTCTGGTGCGAGCGTGAAACGGGATCAAAGACCGGGCCCTTCAGGATCTACTACCCCAACAAGCAGATCATGGAGGAGGGCGTCTACAAGAACGACAACAAACACGGCCCCATGAAGGCCTGGCACTCGAATGGGAACCTCAAGTCCGAGGGCGAGTACGTCAACGATCGCATCGAGGGCTTCTGGACCCGCTTCCACGAGACCGGCGAGAAGATGGACGCTGGTGAGTGGGCCAATGGCTTCCCGGACGGCATGTGGAAACTCTTTCACAAGAACGGGCAACTCAAGGCGGAAGGACGCTTCAAGAAGGGGGATCGCCTCGGCATCTGGCGGAACTACGACGAGCGCGGAAAGCTGATCAAAGAAGAGCGCCTAACCGATCTTTACCGAGAGTGGCGCCAGGGCTTCAAGCCGTTGAGTTTCTCACTGCACGGTCTGCTCGCCTATCAGAACGGCGATGAGTACAGCTATACTGGCCAGCTTTTCTGGAACCCTACGCTGTTTCTCGGCGAGACTTTCTACCTTCGCGGCGCGATCGGCGCCACGATGCTCAAGGGTGAGACCTGGATCGAGGATCGCGAGAGCTTCGTTGCGCTCGAGAACACGGTTCTCGTGGGATTCTACTACTCGAATCTCCCGGCACTTGCCGTTGAGCTTGGCGGCGGTCTGCAAACCTGGACGGGAATCCGCTCGGACCTGATGGGCTCCGCGAACCTCATTTGGGAGAGGCAGGAGCCGATCGCGGGCCTGATCCGCCGATTTTCCCTGGGCTACGGATTGGTGCTCGGTGAGTTGCAGCCGACACACCTTTTCCGAATCGGCTTGGGAATCGACCTGATGTAAGGATTCCTTCAAGCCACTTCTATGGTGGATTTTCCTACGTAACGCATCGTATTATTATCCCCAGGCGCATAACCCGAGACGTTTTTGTGGAACGTCATCTGAGCTTGGGAGAACGTCAGCGATGTCGAACAACGCAGCCCGCCGGTTACCGGAAGAGTCTCGTCTTGGTTTTGACCCCATCACCCGCAAGGAGATCAAAGCTCTCCTCATGCAGTGGGGTACGGACCGCCTGATCAAGGCCGAATCCGGCACGCGCTTCCGAATGCTGATTCAGTTCGACGGCATGCCGGTGCCGATCCCCGACGCGGTCGAGGTCGAAGGGACGAGCATCCCTCAGCGCATTCGCAAAGACGGCGTATTCCTCTCGAACCAGCGCTTCATGACTCTCGAACAGACATTGGTCCTGCACTACAAACGAGGACGCGCCGTGAAGCTGAAGTTCAGCTCCACGGGCGAGATGCTCACGATGCCCGCGAACAACGTGGCCGTAGCTCGCTTCATGATCAGCCGCGACGTCGGCGACGTGAAGGTGCGTTTCAACTCGCTTACCGAGATCAATGTCGCGAGCTATCTGCTGGAGTTTCAGGCGAACTCCTCGGGCGCTTTCGTTCAGGTCGACGAGTTCCCCGCCAAGGGGCCGGGCAGCAGATACCACGCCCTTCACACCCCGGGTTCCGGCACGCACACCTACCGCGTGCAGGCCGCGTTCCGCGATGGCGCCCGACAGATCGTTGGCCAAGGGCAGGTCATTCTTTCGGGAGGCGTTCAGATCCAGTTTCTCGATTTCTCAGAGGCGGCCGGCGAAGCTCGCTGCGCGTTCACCTCGGTGAGCGAAACCGGCGTGACGAAGTTCTGGCTACAATACCAGGCCAATAGCGCGGGCGGGTACACCGACGTCGCGAGCCGCCCCGTGGGCGGAAATGGCACCGCCTACACGATGACTCATCGGCCACCGTCGGGCACCCACAGCTATCGCCTCCAGGCGGAGCTATCCGCGGGCGGCCGCACGGATCTAGGCACGGGCTCCGTGGTGGTTCAACACTACGAAGCCGCACTCATGGGCTTCGCGCTCAGCGCAAGCGGTGACAACGTCGTGGCCGCATTTCAGTCCACAGCCGAAGACGGTGTGCACATGTGGATTCTCCAGGCTCAGCTCGCGAGCCAGGGTGAATACATCGATGTGGCCTCCTCGATGGCGCTCGGGGCCGGCGAAGACTACGTCCTCACTCACATGATGCCCGGCCCCGGCACTCACCAGTACCGACTGCAGGTGCTCTTCCTGAACGGCGAACGCGCCGACAAGGAGCAGGGCGCCGTATTCATCCAGGGCTTCGACGCCCGCGTGCAGAACTTCGCGCTCAGCGAGGCCGCTGGCCTCGTTCGGCTTGAGTTCGACTCATTGGCTGAAGAAGGCCTCACCGAGTGGATCCTCATGTTCCAGGAAAACTCCGCCGGGCAGCTCTTCGAAGTTGCGCGGCTTTCACCCGCGGGGATGGGCCAGCACTACGTGTTTGACCACGACCCGGAATCCGGAACACACGCCTACCGACTCCAGGCGCTTTACCTCAACGGGATGCGCGTGGAGCTCGAACAGGGCGCAATCACCGTCTCCGAGGACGTACAGGTTCAGGAGGTGATGCTCACCGAAGAGAACGGCCAGGTGATGGTGACCTTTACCGCCGCCGCCGAGACGAACTTGGTGCGCTACCGGCTCGAATACCGTCTGGCTTCCGCAACGGACTTCTCGGTGGCGGGGACGCTCTCACCCTTGGGCGCGGGCGAGGACTACTCGCTCACTCATACGCCTCCGTCGGGTACCTATGTCTACCGGCTGATGGCTGAACGCTCCACCGGCGCGGCCATCGAGCTGGGCGGTACCACCCTCGTGGTGCAGCGCTTTGACGGGCAAGCCGAAGACTTCGAGGTCACCGAAGCGGCCGCGGGTGGCGACATTGCCGTCAGCTTCCGCTCGACACTCGAGGAGGGCATGGAGCGCTGGATGATTCAGCTCCAGCTCCACGGCGCGGGCGAGTTCGTGGATGTGGCCGAAGCCGATGCGATGGGGTCGGGGCGAAACTACGCCCTCACCGTTCCTCGGCCCGAGGACGGCACGCACGTTTACCGTCTTCAGGCCGAGTTCACGAACGGAGCCCGGGTCGACCTCGACCAGGCGTCGCTCGTGATCCTCACCCTGGATGCCGAGATCCAAGGCTTCACCTTGGGCGAGACTGCGGGGCAAGCCCTGATCGAGTGGGACTCCGTGCTCGAACGTGGCCTACAGACCTACGTGATCGGTATCCGTGAAGACGGCGCCGCGAACTTCCAGGACGTGGCGACCGTGCTGCCCCTGGGCGCGGGCCATCACTATGCCGAGCTTCACGACCCGAAAGCCGGCCTGCATACCTACCGGCTTCAGGCGATGTACTCCGACGGGTCGCGTGAAGACCTCGCGTCGGGCGCGGTATCCGTGCTCCAGGACACTCAGATTCGGGACCTTGGATTTGCCGCCGTAGGCGACAACCTCCAGGCCACCTGGGTCTCGGTGGCGGAGCGCAATCTGAGCCGCTACGTGCTTCAGTTCCAGGCCTTCGAGCAGGGTGCGTTCTCTGACGTGGCCTTCGTGACGAAAGCCGGGGTCAATCAACCCTATCAGGTCACCCACCGGCCCGACTCAGGCACCCACGGCTACAAGCTCCAGGCCGAGATGACCGATGCCTCGCGCATCGATCTGGGCCAGGGCACCGTAATGGTTCAACACTTCGAGGCCGTCGTTCAGGGCTTCGACGTGGTGGCAGGTGCGAGCGCCGTTCAAGCGTCCTTCAACTCCACCGCCGAAGACGGCATCCAGTCCTGGATCCTGCAGTTCCAGCAAAACAGTACGGGCGCCTTCGTCGACGTGACGAGCATCGCGCCGACGGGGAATGGATCGAGTTATTCGATGACTCAGCCCCTGCCCGGCGACGGAACGCACGCGTATCGATTGCAGGCCCTGTTCCTGAACGGGACGCGCGTGGACGTGGCGAATGACTCACTGACCCTGCAGAGCGCGCCGGTGGTGATTACGGGGTATATGATCACCGCATCAGCAGGCATAGCTGCGATTAGGTGGACATCCGTAAAGGAGTCCAACCTGCTCGGTTATCAGGTTAGGGTTCAGAGGAACAGCACGGGGTCGTTTGCCAATGTAACATCCGAAACTGCGAAAGGCGCAGGCTTCAACTATTCGGTGTTCCACACACCCGGAAGCGGTCTCCATGTGTACGGTCTGTTTGCAATTCTCAACAGTGGCAGCCAGCTCTTCCTAGGACAGGTCTCCGTGCTCGTATAGTTGAGATGACTCAATCTCTGTAGTGCGGCGATACCCTGGACCCTGTCTCCAACCGGCGACGGCTCGGCATACGGCTGGACGGACCTCACGGTCACCGCTGGTTCGACGGAGCTAGTCCTCTTTGCAGAATTCCAGGGCGGGGCGGAGGAAGAGGTCGCGAGGACCTACTTAGAAGTAGGCGCTCCGGACCTCGGCCTGAGCCTGCCCCAATGGGACGTGTTCGAAGGCGGCGCGCGCGTGCGATGGACGACGAGTACCGAGCCCGCAGGAGTCCGCTGGGAGCTTCAGGGGCGTGCGCCAGGTGAGTCCGCCTACGTTCGGGTAGCCGTACAGACCTCCGTGGGTGCTGGAGCGCAAGAGCTCCGGCACTGGGCACCGGCGGGGAGCCATGCCTATCGCCTGGCTGCGTTGCGTCCGGACGGTACCACGGCGGCCCTCTCGGAATCGATCCTGGAAACAGGCTTGCCCACGGCGCAGATTGCAGGCCTGACGCTCTCGATCCAGAGTGAGAGTGTGGTGGCCATGGCGGTAACGACGGCGGAGAACGGAGTGGATCGCTGGTTACTGGAAGTAAGGATCAACGGCGTGGGCCCCTGGCTCCGCATCGGCGAGAGCAGGAGCCAGGGTTCGGGGGATCGCCTGAAGTTCGTGCACGCGCTCCCCGGCGACGGAACGCACGCGTATCGATTGCAGGCCCTGTTCCTGAACGGGACGCGGGTGGATGTGGCGAACGACTCGCTGACGCTCCAGAGCGCGCCGGTGGTGATTACGGGGTTCACACTGTCCGTTGCCAGCGCCACAGTAAACATCCGCTGGACTTCGGTAAAGGAGACAACACTCCAAGGCTACCTGGTTCAGGTGCAGCTCAACGGTGTGGGCTCATGGAGCAACGTAAAAGGCGAGGTCGCGCGTGGCGCCGGATCGGCGTACTCGGTGAACAGCGTGCCCGGCTCCGGTCAGCACAACTATCGGATCATGGCTGTCCTTGTCGGAGGCAGCCAGCTCTTCCTGGTTCAAGGCACGACTCTGGTCTAAACGGCCGCTTCAGTCTCTTGGGTCGGGGCGCAAGGACGCGCCCTCCGCTCAGAGCCCGATCTCCCTCATGACCTTTTGCCAGGGGAGCACGGCGATCGAACCGTGGCGCCGAGAGGGGGCGCTAGCCGCGACGGCGGCGTACGAGGCCTTCGCCCGGCGGCCTGCCCGCCTGGCTGCCTCCGCCAGAGGCGCGAGCTCGGAGTCGGAAGGCGTCGAGGCCTTGGTTTCCACCAGGAACCGATCGCCCTCAACGTCGATGACGAAATCCACCTCAAGCCCCCCGCGCGTGCGCAGAAACCTGACCTCGACCTTTTTTCGCGCAGCCTGAGCAGAGCTGAAGAGCTGCGAGCAAAAAAGCTGTTCGAAGAGGAGGCCGGCGCGGTCGGCGCTCGGGCGAAAGTTGCGGAGGAGCCCGTTCACCACGCCGCCATCAAAGAAATAGAGGCGAGGGTGGCGAATGCTGTCGAAGTCATCCCACTCGGTAAGCGGCTCCACCCGATGTACGAGCAAGGTGTCTTCGAGCACCTCGAGGAACCGGACGGCCGAGGTCCGAGACACCTTCGCGCGCGACGCGGCCTTGGAGAGATCAAGTGTCTTCCCAACCGACTCGGTGAGCCCGCTCAAGAAACGCGCGAACCCCATGACGTTCCGGCTCAAGGCCTCGGCTTGGATCTCCTCGCGCAGGTAGATCGACGCATAAGACTCCAGCACCTCCTCGGCGACCTTCGCATCAGGTTCCAGATACGGCCCCGGCAGGCATCCGATCCGGAGCGCCTTCGAGGTGTCGAGCTCGTAGTTCAGCTCGCGTGCGCATAGCCCCCCCAGGCCCGCCGACAGGATCCGGCCCGGAAGGAGGTTGGCCTGTCCGCGCCTCAGCTTTCGCGCGCTCGATCCCGTGATCAGGAAACGCACCGGGCGCTTTTCACCGCGATGGATCTGTTCATCCAGGTGGCTTTGAACGGAATTGAGCAGGCTGGGGAGCCTTTGCGCCTCATCGAGAAATACAGTGCGCCCAGGCTGCGCCTCGGCTCGCAGGATCTCTTCGAACCTCTCCGGGCTTGCGCTCAGTTCGAGGTAAAGGCTCTCCTGGGCGAGGTTCAGGCTGAAGTCGGGCTTCAGCGAACGGATGAGCGTCGATTTTCCGGTCTGGCGTGGACCTAACAGCAGGATACTTTTGGGGTTTTTGTCGATCCACCTGCTAAGCAATCTGTCGATCATGCGGATATATTAGCTGTAAATTTAACCGCATACTAGTCATTCTTCCGTGCCGCTTCGCCCCGCTCCAATCTCGAGAGCATCAGGTAGATCGCCGGCACCACGAACAGAGTGAGCGCCGTAGACACGATCGTGCCGCCGATGATCGCAAGGCCCATGGGCAGGCGGGCCTCGGCGCCCATGCCCGAACCGATCACGAGCGGCAGGGCCGCGGCCACGGTGGCCACCGACGTCATCAGGATGGGCCGCAGGCGCACCGGGCAGGCTTCGAGCAGCGCGGCCCGGACCTTCGCCGAATCACGCGACATCGCGAGCGATCCGTCCTTCGAAGTGGGCCTCCGCTTCTGGTTCGTGAACTCCACGAGCAAAATGGAGTTCTTCTTCGCGATTCCCATGAGCACGATGAGCCCGATGAAGCTGAACAGGTTCAGCGAAACCCCGAAGGCCCAGAGCGCCAGGAGCGCGCCCGTTGCGCTGAAGGGCAGGGCCATCAGCACCGAGATCGGATGAACGAACGAGTTGAACTGCACGGCGAGGATCAGGTAAGCGACGAGCACGCCGATGATGAGCGCGTCGAAGAGGCTACCGAAGGCCGCGCTGAATCCGGCCGAAGCGCCTTCCAGCTCAAAGGTGTAACCCACCGGCAGGATCGCGCGCGCGATCTCCTGGGCGCGATCGAGCACCTTGGCCTGCGACTTCCCAGGTGCGATGTTTCCGTACACGGAAATCGCCCGTTGCCGGTTCACGCGGGTGATAGAGAGCGAGCTGTTCTGCTCCTTCACGCGCACCACATCCCGGAGCGGCACCAGGTTCCCCGCGCTGTTGCGAACATCGATCGCCTTGATGTCCTCGGCCGACCTGATCTTCGACTCGGGAAATTTGAACCGGATGTCGTAACGGCGCCCATCGGCGGTGTAGCGACCTTCCCGAAGGCCGCCCACGGCGGCGCTCAGGGTCTGGCCCACTGTCTCGATGCTGATCGCCCGCCTGGCCATCGCGCCCCGATCCGGGCTGATCACGAGCTCCGGGATCCCCACGCGGTAGCTCGTGTCCATGTCTACTCCCAGCCCCTCGGACTCCAGGCGCCTCATGAGCTCCTGGGCCTTGTCGTTCAGCACGTTCAGATCGCCACCCCTGAGCCCGATGCTCAGCGGGTTTTGCGGACCCGAGGTCAGGTTCCTCACCGAGTTGTCGCGCATGCTGATGCGCGCGCCCTTCACTTCCTTGAACGCTTCGCGGAGCTTGGCCATCACGTCCACATGGGTGAGCTCGCGCTCGCCTTTGGGGCTCAGGGCCGCCGGAATGAAGATGTGGTTGGGCTGCACGGAGACGACGAAACCCACCACCTCGGGTACCTTTTTGATGGCCTTCTCGATTTCCGCGGAAACTCGGTTCGTGGCCTCAAGCGACGACCCCGGAGGCGTCTGCGCCATGATGATGAGGATGTCTTGGTCCTGAGGGGGCACGAACTCCTGCCTGAGCCGTGTGAGCACCACGAGCGACACGGCGAAGACGACGAGCGACGCACCCACCACCGCCCCCTTCCACTTCAGGGCAAGCGCGAGAGCGTTGCGGTACCGATTGCCAAAGTGCTCGAACTTATCCTCCAGGTACTGCTCGAAACGGCCCACCTTGGGCTCGGTGCTCAGGAAGGCCGCGGCCCGCATGGGCGTGATGGTCGCGGCCTCGAGCAGCGAAATCAGCACGGCGGCCGAGATCGTGACGCCGAACTGGAAGAAAAACTTCCCGATCACGCCGTCCATGAATACCACGGGGAGGAAGATCGCGACGACGGCGAGCGTGGCCGCGATCGCCGCGGGCAGCACCTCTTTGGCTCCGTCAGAGGCCGCCTTCTTTGAGCCTTTTCCCATGCGGTAGTGCCGCACGATGTTCTCAAGCAGCATGATCGCGTCGTCGACCACGATCGAGATCGCGAGCGTGAGCGCGAGAAGCGTGAAGAGGTTCAGCGTGAAGCCCGAGAACTTGAGGATGATGAAGGTGCCGATGATGGAGGTAGGGATCGAGAAGAGAATGTTCACGGCCGCCTGGAGGCTCCCCAGAAAAAGGAAGCACACGAGAATGGTGATCACGCCCGCCATCACCAGCTTCTCGATCGTGAGCTCCACCGTGGACCTGGTGGAGCGCGTGAAGTCCACGTTGATCCGGTGCGCGTAGCCCTTCGGGAGGTTGGCGGCCATGGCCTCCATCTTGGCCCGCACGCCCGCGGCCACCTCGACCTCGTTCGTGCCCCGCTGTTTCTTGATCCGAAGCGCCACGGTGGTCTTGCCGTCGTATCGGGCCAGCCTACGGATGTCGCTCAGGCCATCTTCTACGCGCGCCACGTCCTTCACGCGGATCCGGCTGTCGTGGATGAGCTGCCCCCCCCGGCGCAGGATGAGAATGTCGCCCACCTCGTCGGGGCTCGAGGCTTCGCCCAGCCAGCGCACACGAAGCTCGCGCTCGCCTTCCGTGAACTGGCCGGCCGCGCTCTCGATGTGCTGGGTGCGGAGGGTATCGACCACGTCCTGCACTGTCAGCTCCAGGCGCCGGAGTTTCTCGGGCTCAAGCCAGATCCGAAGGTTGCGCTGACTGAAGCCCGCGATGTCCACCTCTCCGACGCCGGGCAGGAAGCGGAGCGAGTCGAGCAGCACGGCGTCGATCCAGTCCAGGATCTCCTTCACCTCCGTGTCCGCGAAGATCGACACGATCATGATCGGGTCTTCTTCCGGGTTCTGCTTTTTGATCACCGGCGGGTCCACGCCCTGAGGAAGCCGCTGCTGGCTCAGCGCCGTTTGGACTTCCTGAAGGGCCACGTCGACGTTGCGGTCGATCGCGAACTCGAGCGTGATCTTGCCCGAGCCCTGGCTGGCGGTGGACTTCATCTCCTGGATCCCCTCGATGCTGAGAAGGGAGCTCTCCATCGGGTCCAGAAGATCCGCCTCGACGACCTCGGGCGCGGCCCCGGGGTAGGAGACGCTGATGTCCAGGATCGGGAAGTTTACGTCGGGCATCTGGCTCACGCCCATGCGGTTCATGCTGATGGCTCCAAAAAGGATCAGCGAGAACATCAGGACCCAGGCGAACACCGTCCGGCGGATGGAAAGATCGATGAGGTTCACGGGGAGAGTCTACCCCGAACGTCGCCGTTTCGTCGCAGCTGGCATTGAGTGTCGGAATGCGATAACCGAGGCGATATGTCCCGATCGATCCGAACGGCCCCGGTGAGCCTTTTCCTCCTCGACGAACCGGATCAGCGGCCGACAAATGGGACCATCCGGATCCAGGACTGGAACCGGAGGGCTCGGATCCTGCGGGCGATCCGCCTGGGCGCGGGCTGCTGGGGCCTTGGCCTGGCCGCCGTGCTTCTCCCTCTGCTCCACTTCATTCTAGTGCCAGCCCTGCTCCTCGCCGGCCCCATCGTCGCGCTCTTGGCCTCCCGGCAGGATTCCGTGCTCCTGGGAGGGGAGGGGATCTGCCCCAAGTGCGGCGCTCCGGTCAAGATTGAGCGGG
Source organism: Bdellovibrionales bacterium (assembly GCA_020850015.1). Classification (GTDB taxonomy): domain Bacteria; phylum Bdellovibrionota; class UBA1018; order UBA1018; family JADZFF01; genus JADZFF01. Next base: position 11,775 of record JADZFF010000163.1, read on the forward strand.
CGGCCCCGCGGTTCCCCCTCAAGGACCTCTGTACGGCTTGCCAGCGCGCTTTGAGGATCGAACTCCTGAGGGCCTGAGCGGGAAGCTGGGCTCAGAGCCCCGCGTAGTCCGGGTTCGTCTCCCGGTAACGCTTGATCGCCCGCGCCCCTTTCGCCCAACGCAACAATTTGTTGCGTTCGACCGATCTGCGCCGCCACAGCGGGCCTGAACGCAACAATTTGTTGCGTTCGCCCGGGAGCATCAGCCCCCGCGAGCTGCTGCCGCAGCGCGGCCCGCGCTTTCAGAGTCCGCGCCGGGCGGGTCGATGAGCTCGGGGTTAACCCACTTCAACGGCGCATACCTGGCTTCCCGCCTGGCCCTGCCGACGTTACACTTCCAGAATGAGAATCGCCGTCGCGTCCCCGCTGCTCTTGTTCGCTTTGCTTTCCCCCCGACCTGTCTGGGCCTGGGGCAGCCACTTCCTCGTCACGGCCCGCGCGCTCGAGCATCCCGACTTCACCTGCGGCGGCCCGGTGCAGATCGAGGAACTCGACAGCTTCCTCCGCGCCCAAGCGGAACCCCTGCGGACCCTCTTCGACGACTACTACTCGGCCCTGCTTGCGCGGCACGCGAAGAGGGTGCGCGCCCAGACCTTCGACTCCGCCTCGCCCAGGCGCGAGACCTTCCTCAGGGCCGCGCGGCTCAATCCGGAAACGTTCTTCCCGCTGGGCCGGCGGATGCTCCCCCAGGAAGGGCCGGCACCGAGCGGAAATCCGGCGGGGAGGGAGTCGCTCGTACGCGAAAACCCCGGAGCCATGATGGATTCCGCGCGGGTGATCCTGACCCACTCGGACGAGCCCGATTGGAAGATGGATTTCGGGCTTTGGGGGATCGAAGCTTACGGCTACGGCGAACGCCCCTATGGGAACTCGGATGGTGAGTCGGACAAGGCGCCCTTTCACATGCAGTTCTGGCACGAGAACCTGCTTGTGAAGACCTTCGCGCCCGAGATCACTGAAGGTCTGGTGCCCGAACGCGTGGAGCTTTTCACCCGGCTCGCGGCCTTGGCCTTCAGCTCGGGACACAGCTACTGGGGATTGCGTTTCTCCGCCTGGGCGCTTCACTACATCCAGGACCTGGGCCAGCCCTACCACTCCAAGGCCGTGCCCTCGGGCGACTGGCTCTACTACCTGAAGTTCGTGATTTCCTCGGACAAGGCCCGCATCAAGAAAGAGACCACCCAACTCGTAGCCAACCGGCACTTCGCGTACGAGGATTTCGTGGCCCACGGCCTGGCGCGCTCCTACCTGGCTCCCGCTGAACCCCTCACCGCCGAGCTCGCGCGGTTTTTGAACCAGGGCGGGCTCCTGCTTCAACCCGCGCCCGGAAACCCCCTGACGCTGCTCAGGTCCGTGGCGGCCTTCGCCGCCCAGCATGCGCCGGCACTCGACCCGGCCGTGGTTCAGGCCTATGGCGCACGGATGACGGAAGACCCCCTCTATAATTTGGAAACCGACGACGCCTACCAGGCCGCCGAGCTGATCTCGCAGCTTCCCGCCGCAGCCGCCCAGCGAATCCTGAAAGAGACGGGGGTGGATTTCATGAAGGTGGGGCAGGCCACCCGGACCTATCTCTCCATGATTCCCGGTTCCCCTTGTAGTCAAAAATAATTTCACTCATTCGAATTAGAACCCGTCTCATCAGAACCGATCCGCTCGGAAGGGATGGGGATCGAAGGTGGGCGTGGCACCGAGCAGGAGATCCGCGGCGAGCCTCGCGGTTCCAGGCGCGCTCTGAAGCCCCAGCATCTGATGCCCCGTAGCCACCAGGACGTTTTTCTGCCGAGGGGAAAACCCGATGATCGGCACCCCGTCCGGCGTGCAGGGCCTGAGCCCTCTCCAGAGCTCCCGCACCTCGGGATTCTCAGGCAGGTTCAGGAAAGTGCGCGCGCCCTTCAGGATGGCCTGTACCCGGCGCGGCGAAATCCCGAAGTCCTGGTTCACCAGCTCGAGCGTGCCGGCCAGCCGAACGCTTCCCGCCCTCGGCGTGACGGCGATCTTGCGCTCGATCAGCATGATGGGCGCGCGTGGAGCCGGAGCGAGCCCCTGCACGGTGAGGGCATAGCCCTTGCCGCCCAGCACGGGCACGCGGACCCTGAGCCGCCGGGCCAATACCGGCGACCAGGTGCCCGCAGCGACGATCACCTGCTTGGCCTCGATCGGCCCGCGCGTAGTGAGCACCCGGCTCACGCTCCCCGCGCTCTCCTCGAAGTCGTAAACCTCTGCGCCCGGAAAGAGCACGGCGCCCTTGGCGATCGCGCCCTGGATCATCGTCTGCACCGCGGCGAGCGGCTCGAGGTGCGCCTCCTCCGGGAAGTGCACGCCGCCGAGGATCCGGCCCGTGAGCGCGGGTTCGAGCGCGCGCGCCTCCTCCTCGCTCACTTTGCGGCCCGGGATCCCGTGCGGCGCCACCCAGTCCATCTCCCTCACGGCGTCGGCCACGCCGCCCGGGGTTTGCGCGGCCATCAGCAAGCCACCCTGGCGGAAGGAAAGCAGGCCCGGGTTCCCGGCGTCGAGCGTGCGGTAAAAATCCAGGCTGACCTTCGAGATCTCGGTGAGGGACTCCACCGCGCGCCTCGCCTTCCCCGCCCGCATCGAAAAGAGGAAGCCCGCGAGCCATCGGAAAAGCACCGGGCTCGCCTGCGGGCGGATGTAGAGCGGGCTCTCGGGATCGAGCAGCCAGCGCACGGACTTCAGGATCATCCCGGGCATGGGCAGCGGAAAGGCGAAACAGGGCGTGATCCAGCCCGCGTTTCCGTAGGAGCATCCGAAGCCCGGTTCGCCCCTTTCCAGGAGCGTGACCTTGGCTCCGCGTCCGGCCAGCTCGAGCGCGCAGGCCGCGCCGATCACGCCCCCGCCGATCACCAGCACGTCCGTCTTGTGGATCACTTGCCCCCCGGCATGCCTGGCACGAAGGGGAGCACGATCGAGATCGCGATGAGCAGGATGATAATCCACTCCAGGACTTCCACGCGGACCGTCGCTACGTGATCGGTCATGCGGTCGTAGATGTCCTGGAGCACGTTGAGCTTGCGCAGGATGTTCTCGTCCCAGGAGGTCAGGTGGAAGCGCTTGGAGGCCATGCGGTATACGCGCGCCAGGTATTGGTCGCTCAGGAGCTTCAGCGCGTTGTTCACGCCCTCGAAGAGCATGGCGCTGTCCACCTGGAGCGTCCCCACCCGCTTCAGGTCGTTGCTTCCCCGCCCGCTGAGGAAAGTCTTCCTCGGCCAGCGCTGAAGCACCTCGTAGGCCTCGTCGAGCGCGTCGTCGAGCTCGCCATCCAGCAACCGCAGCTCCATGAGCTCCACGTTCACGAACTCCAGCACGCTTCGGACGTCCTCGCCCGACTTGTCGAACAGGAGCGCGCCGTCCCAGTCGATCACCGCGAGATCGTCCGTGGTGTACGACATCCTGAGGTCCGTGGAGTCGTGCACCTCTTCGCGCGAGAGCGAGCCCGGATCCGAGCGCAGCAGCCCCGCGATCCCGGCGCGGTTGGCCTGGAAAATCTCTTCCGCCGGGAGCTTCGGCTCGTGGTCCTGCACCTGGAAGATCAGGTAGGACTCGGGTGAGAGGTCCGGATCGGGCTTCTGGACGGCGGCGCCCAGGATGGCCGTCAGCGACTGCGCTTCCTTTAGGGAGTGCTCCAGCAGCGCCTTGCCCTCATAGAGCGCCTCGTTCATGGCCGTGAGTTCTTCGAGCCCGCAGCCAGGACGAAGGTCGAAACGGTACGCGATCGAGATGGCCCCGAAGTCGAAGATCACGAGATCGATCTCCGCGGCGCACGCGCCCGCCCCCATCTGAATCGGCTCGATCGCCTTGGATACGCGCACCGGCTGCGGATGAAACTCGAAGTAGCGCTTGGTCCGGCGCTTCTGCTGGAGCGAATGACGTGTTTTCGTTTCCGCGATCAAGGCCTCGGCCGCCTTGAGGTTCACGGAGCGGCCGATGTTGTACGCGTGGTACACCCAGCAGGCCCCGGACCGAACGATGAGGCTCTTGTCGCTCATGACCTTCAGAATGCTCCCACTCTCTGCACCGCCAGAGCGGCCTCCCGGCTTCCCGTCGCCATGGCCGCCGCCACCCCTGCGCCTCTCAGATACTCGCTCATGAATCCGGCGGCGTAGGTGTCGCCCGCTCCCGTGGTGTCGAGAACGCGCTCCACCGGAACCACCGGGCACCGATGCTCCCGATTTCCCTCGAAGGCGAGGCTGCCCTGATCGCCCAGAGTCACCACGAACAGCTTCCCGTGTTTGGCCGCGATCCCCCCCAACTCGGCGATCAGCCCGGCCTGGGAGGGATTCAACCCGAAGAACGCCACGTCCACGCGAGAGGCATAGCGTTCAACGAATGGCCCCGGGGAATCATAGTCCGCGAGATTGGTGAAGTCCACGACCCGCATCCGCGGCGGGCCCGCCTGCATGAAGGAATCGAAGAGCCCCTGCACCTGTCCGTAAACGTTTCCCACCCAGACCTCGGCACCCTCGAGCACGCCCAGCTCCCGCGGCCCCAGCCTGAAGCCCCCGAGCACGCCCTCCTCGTACTTGAAGAAGATCTTCTCGCCCGTGGGCTCCTGGTCGATCCACTGCACGGGGGTCTTGCCCGGGCGAGCCTCCAGGTGCGCCACCAATCCGTGCTCGCGCGCCGCCGCCACCGGAATCGCCGCCTCGGCGTCCTCACCGACCACGCTCAGCACCTCAACGGAGTGCGAGGCGTCCATCAACCTCCGCAGGTTGACGGCGAAGTTCAGCGTGATTCCCCCGGGCCGATCCAGGCCCAGGTTCACGTAACGGTCCACGGCGCAATCGCCCACGCAGACCACGCGCACGGATCAATGTCCCCGTCGGGCGCGGGCCACGGCTTCCATGAGCCTGCGGGTCTTCACCGGATCCACGTAGGCGCCCGTCTTCAGGCTGGTGCCCACGATCGCGCCGTCGGCCAGGCTCATGAGCTCCTCGGCGTTGTGCTCGTCGAGCCCGCTCCCCAGCCACACCGGAACCTTTCCCGCTCCGGCTTTGGCCTGGCGGACATCGTCGAGCGAAGGGGGCTCACCCGTCTTCGTGCCCGTGACCACGATCGCGTCCGCATGATGCTCCGCCGCGAGGCGCGCCGACTCTGCGAGTGGCCGCGGCTCGATCATGCGCGCGTACTTCACCTGGATGTCGGCGAACACGGCGATGCCCGACGCGCCGATCCGGTCGCGGAACCCCATGAGCCCGTTTGGGTCGATGGCCATCTCGCCGCCGTACTCAGGACGCTCCATGCGATCCACGAAATAGTCCGTGCGGACGAAGCGGGCTCCGGCGGCCCGCGCAGCCGCGATCGAGGCCTTGGGGTCGTTCAGGAGAATCTCCACCCCGGGAATGGCGCGGCGGGAGGCCCTCACCAGCTCCAATGCCACCCGGGTCATGGCGGCCACGGTCGGCGCGGAAGCGGTGACCTCGTGCGGCTGGTCTTCCTCGTTTTCCACGAGGATCCCGTGAACGCCTCCGTCCTCGAGGGCCCGCTGGTCGCGGAGCGCCTTCTCGATGACGCTCTCCAGCCCCCGGCTCCCCCGGAAGTGAGGGAGGGGAGGAAGGTGGATCACCCCCACGATACAGGGCGACTTGAGGTACCAGGGGCGTTCGGTGGACATGGCCTTGGTTTCCCCCGGCGCGGGCCGGCCCGTCAATGTGTTACCCTTGAAAAACCATGCTTCGCGCCCCGCGCCTCCCCTTTCTGGCCCTGGTTTCCGCCCTTTTGGCGGGCGCGCCCTCCGCCTGGAGCGAGGACGCTTCCCAGTGGACGCCCTATTCCGCCCAGCTTCTCCGGTCGGACTCGGCCGACGAGCAGATCGACGACCTGGAATGGGTGGCCGGTCAGGTGCCGATATTCATGGTGCCGATGGAGAAAGGGGCGCAGCCCTTCGTCCGAATCGAGGCCAACATCAAGCGGCAGGGCTGGGCCTTCTTTTATGACAACCGCCTGCTCAAGAGCAGCGAGGACCGCGCCACCAGGATCAGCCTCGAAGTGCCGTTGATGGGGCAACGTACTCAGGTGGAGATCGTGGGCTCGCAGCAGATCGTGCACCTGGAGCGAGAGGTGATCCTGATCGAGTTTCCGGAGTGGAACACCCTCTTGAAGAAAATTCAGAGGATGACCCACGACGGCGCGCCTCCGCCCACTCTCGCGGCGGAAGCCGGGCTTCAATCGGCGGGCGGACTGAGCGGCGCGGCGATCCGGCTCTCCACCCTTTCCGCGCAGTGGGGCGACGGATGGAGGTGGGGGCTTTCCTTTGAAACGGCCTTCGCCGACAAAACCCTCGACGCCGATCTCTCCCTGCGTCTCCCTTGGGGGCAGGGCCGCTGGACCCTGGCCTTCGGGCCGCTTCTGGCCTGCGGCATCGACCGGGGCACCTCCTCTTTCGTGGCGCTCGGGCCGCAGGCTGCGTTCACGTACCGCCTGCCCTTGGGCACGAGTCAAACTCTTGCCGCCGCCCTCCGCGCCGCCTTCCTGTTGCCGCAGTCCAACCTCACGAAACCCAATGCCCGCCTGGGGGGAGGCCTTGCCTGGTTCGCGAGCCATCCCGAGCTCGCTGGGATCTTCCTACGGGGGGATTTCGAGCTCACCTCTTTCCAGGGCGACCCCGCGCAGACGGCCCTTCAGCTCACCCTCGGCTACCAGATCATCTGAATCGATCGCGGGCTCAGGGCGAAGGCCCGCGCCGCCGATAATTTCCTTGGACATGTCCGACGAAACCGTCAAACGCCCGTCGCGGCTCGCGAACTACTGGGATCTCTTCGAGCGCCTGAGGGATCCCACGCTGATGCTCGACCCGGAAACCTACGCCATCCGGGACGCCAACGACGCCTGCGAGGCGGTGCTCGGACGCGCGCCAGACACCCTGCTGGACCAGCCCATCCTTCCCCTCGTCGCCGAGCGCGAGCGCGCGGCGATGGAGAAATCCCTGCGCGTGGCGCGCCGCCGCTACTATCCTGTGCGATTCGAGTCGAGATGGACCGCCGCGGACGGCCGCGAGCTTGTGATGGACATCGCCGCCTGCGCGCTCGCGCTCCAGGACGGCACGAGCGTGATCCAGCTCATCAGCCGAGACATGACCCACGTGCGCGAGGCCGAGAACAAGATGCAGCGCTACCTGCTGGAGCTCTCGCAGCTGAACCGGAAGCTAGAGGAGCTCTCCATCACCGACGAGCTCACGGGGCTCGCGAACGTGCGCTGCTTCAAGGCCCAGCTCGAGCAGGAGCATCAGCGTTCGGGGCGGTACAAGTCTCTCTATTCCGTGATTTTCTGCGACGTCGACCACTTCAAGAAATACAACGACCGCAACGGCCACCCCGCCGGCGACCAGGTGCTCAAGGGAGTCGCGGACGCCATCAAGCGGGAGGTCCGCACCACCGACCTTGCGGCCCGCTACGGCGGCGAGGAGTTCGTGGTGCTCTGCCCTGGCGTGGACGAGGCCGGAGCCGCGATCCTGGCCGAGCGGATCCGGAGGCGCGTCGCCGAGACGCCCTTCGCCTTCGCCGAGGCCCAGCCCCTGGGCCATGTCTCCCTGAGTTTGGGGGTGGCCCACTTTCCCTCCGACAGCACGGACCCCGCGAAGATCCTGAAGGCCGCCGACCTGGCGCTCTATCACTCCAAGCACCAGGGCCGTGACCGCGTCACGCTCTACTCGGCCATCCGCGACTCGCTCCCCCAGGCCGCCTGAAGAACCCCTGCCCAGCTCAGTCGAGAAAGGGCTCGTAGCCTTCGATCGCCGGTCCGCCCCGGCCGATCACGGGCCCTTCGGTGCCTCGCTCGCCCATTCGGATTCCGGCGTAGCAGGCAGCCTTGGCGTCGTCCTGGAAGTAGTTCGAGTTGCAGTGCTGCTCGGGCGAGACAAGCGCGTTGGCTTCGATCGCGAATTGCGCTCCCCGGCTGCAAGCCTCGGCGAGGTAAACGCCCATGACCCGGGTATTGCCGTAGCGCCGCGCGCAGTTCTCGTAGATCTGGCAGGCCGAGGCCTGCAGTCCAAGTACACACAGGCAAAGATAGATCAACGCGCGCATGGCGCTCTCCAGAGCAACCTCCGTGCCTGGATCAGCCCTGATTTCACTGGCTTTTCCCGGGCTGCCGAACTTGAATCCGGGGAAAATCTACAGGCTCCGCCCAGCCCTTGGTCAGTACCCGCGCAGGCGCTGGGCCTCGAGGTATTCCCGCAGAGTCGCGTCGCTCGAGCTCAGGTCGCTCGGCTGCCAGGCCGTGGCATTCGCGTCGGGCAGGCCGTCCATGTAGGCGAATCGCTCGGTGAAGTAGTGGTTGCAGCTGCGCGTGCTCATCGCCTCCTCCACCGTCGACTGGGGGCAAGGCGCGGAGGTCATGCGCGCCCGCCACTCTTCAAAGGGCACGGGCCCCGTCATGATCGAGGGGTCGAACACCATTTCCACGCTGCCGCCGTCGGGCTTGAGCACGTTCACCACGGGCGCCACGTGGAATCGCCAATCCACGGAGCCCCCGGGAGCGTAAGGCGTGTCGGCCCGAAGATCGCCCAGAATGAATACCTTGCGGCTGTAGATCCCGTTGAGCTCAAGAATCCGGGACATCTCGTGCGCGCGCGCGTAGCACCCGTCGTCCGGGTAGCGGAAGGGGATATGCTCCGAGCTCGCGAGCAGCTCCCACATGCGCGCGGCCTCCGTGGAGCTGATGGTGCTGCGCAGGCTCCGCGAGTGCTGCCGATACTCAGTCAGCGCCGCCTGGCTCGCGAAGGTGAATCCATCGGCCTGTGGGCAGTCGCTCAGCTCACCGGAGGGGCGATCCACCACTCTCAGTACGTCGCGCGCGAGCTCCACCACCCGGATGAGCTCGTCGGCGCGCGCAGGCGCCGCCCCCAACAGAAGCTGCGCGCACAGCAGACCGGCTAACGGGCGAGAAAGAACGGCGAGCCTGTTCATCTCAGCGCTTCCCCGCTTCGGCGGTGGCGCGGGAAGGATCAGGCGTGAGGTCGATTCGCCCCACTTTCCGGGTAAGCAGCTCCACCGTCACATGGCGCGGCTGTTTGTCGCCCAGACCCTTCCGCGCCGCCTCGATCAGCTTGGCTGCACCGGGAGCCTCGGGGTCGAGCGAGTACACGGCCGCGTGCCTTTGGAAGGAGA
>JADZFF010000164.1 GCA_020850015.1 Bdellovibrionales bacterium
CCGGCTGCTGTTTGCGCACTCAAGTAGCAGCGTGACCGACCGTTATGTGCATGACAAAGGGAGACGTTTGGATCGGGTGGCGGATAACATCATTCTTCTCCGCCCTCGGACCAAGACCTCCACTCAGACGAAGGAAGCGGCTGAGTCTTAGGGCCAGGAAGGTCGTTGCTGGGAGTTTCCCAAAAGTTTCCCAAGTTCGAAGAAAGCGTAGGGCGCACCTCTCCCGTCAATTCAGGATCAGATGCAAATATTTGATTTTGTTGAAATGGCGGAGAGGGAGGGATTCGAACCCTCGAAACGAGTTGCCCCGTTTACACGCTTTCCAAGCGTGCGCCTTAAGCCACTCGGCCACCTCTCCGCGCACAGAAAGACAAGTTCCGCCTGCGTATCACAGGAGTTCATGAAGGCGAAAGCGTTGGGATTTCATGGAAGTTGACTCAGTGAGTCAATGGCTGTAATCCAGGCTCAACCCAAGGGGAATCTATGAAATCCAGTCTCTCGATGTCCTTCTCTTTCTCTTTCGCCCTGATCGCAGCGGCGCTCGCCAGTGGCGCGGCTCAGGCCGTCCCCGCCGGGCACGTGCTCGTGAGCCCGGACCGCGTGCAGATGCGCCCGAACGGCCGTTTGGCTGTGACCTTCAAGGCCCCCTGCGCCCGGCTCGACTGGCAGAGCGCGGTGATGACCTCGGACGACACCGGCGATCGTGAAGTGGCCGTGGGCATCGTGGTGCCCACCGACGAGCGGAGCTGTGAGCCAGGCCCGATGCAGGTCCACACGATGGAGCTCCGGCCCGAAGCCTTCGGTTACGCCGCGGAAGACGGTGAAGCCGCCTTCGGTCCGATGAGCGTGGCCCCCTTGAGCGCCACGCCCTCTTCGAACTGATTACCGCGCGCCGCTGGCGACGTCAGTGGATCCAGAGACCTCGGGTTCCGTTGAGCCGATGTGTTCGCCTCGGCAGGCGTGCTGCGCATGCGGCCGGATCCCAGGCCCGAGGAGCTCGACCCCGACAACCAGTGGTTCATGGAGCGCTATAAGCTCCTGCGCGAGGCGAAGAAATCCATCAACATCGGGGCCTACGCGTTCCGGAACTCGCTGGAGTACGAGCTCGTGGGCGAAGAGCTCTGCCAGGCCGTACAGCGAGGTGTGCAGTTACGGGTGATCGCTGACCACTACGGCTCGAACTTCCGCCAGAAGGAGCGGGCCACCTCATGGCTTCCCGATTCCGCGAGTGCGGGATCCCGGTGATCTTCTTCGCGCCCAAGGCCTGGGGCCTGGGCTCATTCCCCTACTCCATGCATGAGAAGATGCTGATCATCGACGGCGAGCGCGCCGTGTTCGGCGGCATGAGCTTCGGGAGCGTGTACCGCGTCGCCGCGCGCGCTCTCGGAGTGCTATGGAACGCGCTTTTCCCGGACTCGAAGCACCCCAACGGGTTTCGCCCCCTGAACGGCACCGCTTCCAGGCCATCCGCCGCGTGTCCCACGAGGACATGGAGCGCGAGCTTCTCGCGGCCATGAAGCGCGGCGTGAAGGTGCGCGTGATCACGAACTCGCTCGATTCGAGCGACGAGGCCGACTACACGGTCGTGGGCATGCTCCTCAAGACGCGCAAGCTCGTGAAGGCCGCCGTGTTCGGGGGGCGATGGGCCTACGTGGGGAATTCAACTCCGAGAGCGCGATCTTCACGGACGATCGCACGCTCGTGGACGCGCTCGTGGACGAGTTCGCGCTCGACCTCGAGCACACCGACTCCGTGAGCTACGAGCAGATCCAGCGCATGCTGGTGAAACAGTCGAAGCTCCTGCGGGTCAGGATCCTGATGGGCGTCGACAAGATCCTTTGGCGGAATTCCCGAGCACGCGCACCAGAAATTCTCGTGAAAAACACGCCGAGACCGGCCTCAAAGCATTTTTCACCAGATTTTCTGGTGTCCGGGCCGGTCGTGCGGGGGCCCGTCTCCGCGCCACTGCCCGCCGGGCCCCTTCAGAACAGCGGTGCGCCCGGCCCGTGAATCAGCCCGGCCAGCGCCGCGCCCACGCGGTCTTGCGCCGCGCGCGCCGGGCCCGCGGTGCCGCCCGGCCCCCGCGTGAGGATCACGAAGGGAAAAAGCGTTTCAGGCGCGCCGGGGGCGAGCGGTGCCTCGGGGGCGCCGGCACCATAAAAGCTCGTGTTTTTCTGGTTGAGCGCCGTCTCAAACGGATTTTCACCAGAATTCCTGGTGAAAATGCCCTGAGCGCCCGCGCCCGCGCCCGCGCCCAGGCCCGCCTCGAGTGCCGCCGGCACGTAGCCGGAGAGGTTGTAGACGCCCGTGAGCGTGCCGGTCTTCGCGCGGAGCACACCCTGCGCGGGCGTCCTCTTCATGCGCGAGGCGAGTGTGCCGTCCACGCCTGCGATGGGCAGGGAGCGCCATACCCATCCGAACGACTCGCGGGCTGCGAGATCCTGAAGCAACGTAATCAGCGCGTCGGGCGTGACGACGTTCAAATGCGAGATCCCGGACCCGTCCACGAGAAGCGCCTGCGTGGCGTAGTACCCCGGGCGCTCGGGTACTCCCAAACCCAGGGCCGCGGCTGAACCGAGCGAGTCGAGAAAACGCGCCATCACGCGTCGGCCGCCTTCGAGCAGGTCCTCGGCATCGTCGCCGCCGAGCTCCGCGCCTAGCGCCGCCCAGAGCGCGTGGCCGTAGAGGTTGTCGCTCTCCTTATTGAAGCGTACGAGAAGATCCCCAATGGGCGCCGAACGAACCGAGAGCGACCGCATGGGCCGGCCCACAGTGACGCCGCCCACCCGCCTCACTTGCACGGCGCCGCGCCCGACCTGCACGACGGCCTCGCCGCCTTCGGCATCCACCGGAATTCCAGCCCCGCGAAGCCGGCGCGTGAGCGCGCGCGCCGCCCATCCCGGCGCATCGTGCACGGGAAGGCTCGTCACCGAAGTCTGCCCCGCTCGCCAGGTGCCGGTGATGAGGTAGGCCCCTGAGGGTCGCCCTTCGTGATCCACGGCCTCGACATTCAAGCGCGTTTGCGCGCCCGCCGACAAACGCACCACCACGGGGATCGGCACGTCCGGATCCACCCAGCGCCCCGTGCTCAGGCCCGTGACCGAGAAGCTGGCGCAGTTGTTCTGATAGCCAATGCTCTGGGCCAGGGCCGCATAGCAGGCCGTGCTGTCTTCGGGCTGCCAGCCTTCGGGCCGACGCAAGAAATCCCAACGCGCATCTCGAGGCTCGGAGAGCACGGGGCCCCGCACGCGCCGCACGCCGGCGGCCCGCATCTCGGCCACCACACGATCCAGGGTGTCGCGCGTCCAGGTGGGGTCGCCTCCTCCCCGCAGCATGAGCGCACCCGCAACGCCGGCTCCGAGGTCTTCCCAGGTCACGCGGGTTTCGAGTTCGAAAGAAGGGCCGAGCAGAGCGAGTGCGGCCGCCGTGGTGAAGAGTTTTGTATTCGAAGCGGGCGGAAAGAGACCCCCGGGCTCTCGCGAGTAGGGCTCAGGCCCCATGAGCGTCACTCCGAAGCGCAGCCCCTCGGTCTCGGGCCGGTCCAGGAGGGCGTCCCAGTTCACGCGCGCGCCAGGTGGGAGCACGGCGTAAAGTGTGGCCTCCGGAGGGCCATCGCCAGGCGCGGGCCCGCAGCCCGCGGCGCCGGCCGCAATGGAAAGCAGTGCCACTAACACCCAGCGTGCAGGATTTAGGGTCGCATCGATGAAGTTCGGGCTCCGCATCTTGGTGTCTTCAGCAAAATCGACTACGGTGAGCTTGTCAAACACAGGGGAGGGGAAAGATGACGAAAAGCGACGCGGCCCGCGGGGCCTTTTACGCGACCTTGGCGCTGAGCCTCGGGGCAATTCTGGGCGCGCAGCCCGCATCTGCCTCGGACGATCTGCTTCCCCCCGCGCACATCCGCGCCGCCACGGGCTGGGACCGCTGGGAGACCGAGCGTAACGCCGCCCAGGCCGAAGCTCTGGCCTTCGAGAACCAAACCCAGAAAGACGCAGCCATGAGCCTGAGTCCCGCCGAACGCTTCTCGCGAATGCAGGCCGTGCTCGCCCATTTCCAGGTTCCCGCCGAAGCGGAGTCGCAGCCCTTCGTAGAGGATCTGGCGCACCTTCAAAGCGCAGAGGGCATTCGCCCGATGCTTCGGCTCCTCGATCGCGACGGGGCTTTCGCCCGCTTCGCTCGCGCCGAGGGCAACGTGCTTCG
>JADZFF010000165.1 GCA_020850015.1 Bdellovibrionales bacterium
GGATCACGACCAAGATGCCCGACTCCCACTGGCTGACGGAGGCGCGGCTCAAAGGAGCGAAGACGGTGGCCGTGACCGTGGAGTATAGCGCCACCGCGTCCAAATCCGACGAAGTAGTGATTATCCGGCCGGGGAGCGACCCAGCCTTCGCTCTCGGACTAGCTCAGGTGATGATCTCGAGGAAGCTCTTCGACGCTGATTGGGTGGGCCGGAACACCGACCTTCCCTTCCTGGTTCGAATGGACACCCTTCAGCCGCTGATGGCCAGGGACGTGGTTGCCGGCTTTGCGGAGCCCGTGCTCAGCAAGATGGATTTCGTGGAAAAGGGGCAAAAGCCACCGCCGAACCTGTCGTTCCAGAAGCAGTTCGCGCCAGAAGCCATGAGGACTCAGTTCGGGTCGCACATGGTCTGGGACGCCAAGACCGGAAGGCCGGTGCCCGTGAGCCGCGACGAGATGGGCGCGGCCTTTGGCGCGAAGGGGATCAAGCCCGACCTCCAGGCCACCCAAAGCGTGAAGCTCGTAGATGGTTCGGAAGTGAAGGTCAGAACGGTTTTCTCGCTGACGTCAGAGTACCTCAACGAGAACTTCCGTCCGGAGCAGACCGAGAAGATCACGGGTGCGCCGGCAAAGGCCGTGATCTCTCTGGCCGTTCAGATCGCGGAGAACAAGGAAAAGACGCTGTTCGCCTGTGGAATGGGCCCGAACCAGTTCTTCAACGCCGATCTCAAGGATCGGGCGATCTTCCTCGTTGCCGCTCTCACGCGAAACGTCGGCTTCCCCGGGGGAAACGTGGGCTCCTACGCGGGAAACTACCGCGCGGCGCTGATTGGCGGAGAGCCGGTGTTCGCCGTCGAGGATCCGTTCAATCTCGCCCTGGAGAAAGGCGCGAAGCCGCAGGTGAAAAAGTACCTGCACTACGAGTCCCTGCACTATTTCAATTATGGCGACCGCCCCCTGAAACTCGGAAACAAGATGTTCACTGGCCGCGGTCACATGCCTACTCCGACCAAGGCGATGTGGCTCAATAACTCAAACTCCGTGATCGGAAACATCAAGTGGCACTACGACGTCGTGAACAACACCCTGCCGAAGGTGGAGTTCATCGCCTATGCAGATTGGTGGTGGACGGGGTCTTGCGAGTACTCGGACATCGTCTTCGGGGTGGACAGCTGGGCGGAGTTCAAAGATCCGGACATGTGCGGATCATGTACCAATCCGTTCGTGCAGGTCTACCCGGAGACCCCGATCCCGAGGATCTTCGACACGCGCTCTGACATCGAGGTGATAGCGCAGGTGTCGAAACGACTGGGACAGCTCATCGATGAGCCGAGGATGGAGCAAATGTGGAAGTTCACGCTCGAGGGCGACACCCGCGAGTATCTCCAGCGGATTATCGACGCCTCTTCCAATCTCAAGGGATATGACATTGATAAACTCGAGGAGAACGCCAAAAAGGGCATTCCAGCCCTGATGAACACGCGCACGTATCCGCGCTACTCATCGGCTGAACAGGCGAGGTCGGAGACGCCCTGGCACACGAAAACGGGTCGACTGGAGTTCTACCGGCCCGAGCAGGAGTTCCTCGATAGCGGGGAAAATCTCGTGGTCTACCGTGAGCCCGTGGACTCCACCCATTATGAGCCGAACGTGATCGTGGGAAAACCGCACGACGCGATCAGATTCAAGCGGCCCTCCGATTACGGGTTGGACGCCTCGGATCTCCGTGTTGAGACCCGCCAGGTGAGGAACGTCATGAAAACGGGAGAGGAGCTCGTAAACAGCAAGCACCCGCTCAAGCTCAAGCTTTTCTCGCACGTTTATCACACGCCGAAGTACCGGCACGGAGCGCACACCACACCGGTGGACACGGACTATTCCGCGGTTTGGTTCGGGCCATTCGGCGACATCTACCGTCATGACCGTCGCATGCCATCGAACGTGGAAGGATACGTGGACATCAATCCCGCGGATGCCAAAGAGCTCGGCGTCGAGGATGGAGATTACGTACACATTGACGCTGACCCGGAGGACCGTCCTTACCGGGGCTGGAAAAAGGGAACGGAGGAATACAAAGTTGCCCGACTCCTGCTGAGGGCAAGGTATTACCCGGGGACCCCCCGGGGAGTCGCCCGAACCTGGCACAACATGTACGGCGCGACTTTTGGCAGCGTGAAGGGCCAGGAGACGCGACCCGACGCAGCGGCGAAAAATCCGGAGACCAACTATCAGGCGATGTACCGGACCGGTAGCCACCAGAGCGCCACGCGGGCCTGGCTGCGGCCCACGCTCATGACGGAGACGCTGGTTCACAAGGGAATGATCGGTCACGGGATCGAGCAAGGCTTCGCTCCCGATATCCACTGCCCCGTCGGCGCGCCTAGAGAGGCCTTCGTGAAGATCACGAAGGCAGAGCCCGGCGGCTTGAACGGCAAGGGCATGTATCGGCCCGCCTCGCTCGGTTACAGGCCGACTTACGAGAACTCGGCCATGAAGGAGTACCTCAAGGGTCGATTCCTCAAGAAGAAGGAAGGGTGATGAATCATGGCTAAGGTCAAGAACTGGCAGATCAATCGGGAAATGAACTACCCCTACGACGAGAAGAGGCCCAAGCGCCAATGGGCCATCGTGTTCGATCTCAACAAATGCATCGCCTGCCAAACCTGCACGCTCGCCTGCAAGACCACCTGGACCAGCGGAAAGGGCCAGGAATACATGTTCTGGAATAACGTGGAGACGAAACCCTATGGCGCATATCCCTTGGCCTGGGACGTGCGTGTGCTCGAAAAGCTCGGCCGTCAAGAGTGGAAGAGCAAGGAGCCATATTACGGGAAGACCATCTTCGAGGGTGCGGACCCAAACGAACGCGCGGTGGGTTTCAAGCCAGAGGACGAGGACTGGATGTACCCGAACAATGGTGAGGACGACTGCGCCGGAACGGTGACGAAGGGTGATCACATCACTCTGCCTCACGATAAGTGGTTCTTCTACCTGCCCAGAACCTGCGCCCACTGCACCTATCCCGCCTGTCTCGCTGCCTGCCCAAGAAAGGCGATCTACAAGCGGGAGGAGGACGGAATCGTCCTGATCGACCAGTCCCGCTGCAAGGGTTACGGGGAATGCGTGAAGGCCTGCCCCTACAAGAAGAGCATGTACAACCCCTACACTCGGATCAGCGAGAAGTGCGTGGGCTGCTACCCCGCTGTGGAGCAGGGTTATCAGCCGATGTGCGTTCAGAACTGCATCGGGAAGATTCGCATCATGGGGTTCATCAACCCTCCATGGAAGGCGCGCGAAGACAATCCGTTAGACTACCTGGTGCACAAGAAGGGTCTTGCGCTGCCGTACTACCCCCAGCTGGGACTGGAGCCGAACATCTATTACATTCCGCCGATTCACGCGGACAAGTCCTACCTGTCGCAGATGTTCGGGCCCAACGTGTTGGGAGCGATCGGGCAGTACCAGGCGCTACAAGACGACCCGGTGGCGCAGGGGTTGCTCCTTCTAATGGGCAGCACGGACCGGATCATTCACCGGTTCGAGGTGAAGAACGGGATGGCGACCGGCTTCGACGAGGCGGATGACGAGATCGTTTCCGTTCCGGTGACCGAGCCCCTGATGGAGCGTAAACCGTTCGACGAGAAACTGGGCGCTGTTCGCCAGAACACGCCGTGAAAAGAGGCAGTCATGACTAGATTTGGCATCAGTGCGACATGGATAATCGCAGGCGCCCTGTGGGCCGCGCCCGCCTGGGGGGTAACGGCGTCAAAGGTGAACGACAAGGTCATCGACGTCGATTCCGGAGCCGCGCTCTGGGCGAAAGCCCAGGAGGAGGTCGTTACCCTGATGGCTCAGCCCATCGCTTTGCCTCGGCCCGCGAAGACGGAAACCGCTCAGATCAGGGTAAAGGCCGTCCACGACGGCAGTTGGATCGCGTTCCTGCTTCGCTGGAAGGATTCGGAGAAGAGCGAGGCTGGGATTTTGGGCAAATTCTCCGACGGGGCCGCGCTTCAGTTTCCCGTAGGCGACGGCGATCCGCCGCCGATTTTCATGGGCGCGCGCGGACAGCCCGTCCATATCTTTCACTGGCGTGCCCAGTATCAGCGGGACGCCGAGAAGGGCAAGCCTGAGATGACCGATCTCTACCCCAACATGAATCCCGACATGTACCCGATGGAATTCAAGGATCCGGGATCGCTGAAGGGCAAGATCGGAAAAGCGCAGCAAGAAGTCTACTCGCACGGAAAGGCCGCTGGGAACCCCCAGTCCTACCTCAAATCCGGAGTGGACGAGATCTTCGCCGAGGGCTTTGGAAGCAGCTCCGTGATCGAGAACGCCGATTCCAAGGCACGCGGAAAATGGAGCAAGGGCGAATGGAGCCTCGTGATCACGCGTCCGCTGGAGCGCTCCAATGGTTCGGTTCTCAAGGCAGGATCGCCGGCCTGGATGGCCTTTGCCGTCTGGCAGGGGGACCGAGACGAAGTAGGTTCCAGAAAGTCGGTGACCATGAGTTGGCTGCCGCTTGAGGTGAAGTAGGAAAATGGAAATATGGAGACGACAATGACTAAGGGTGATTTTTCTGCCCAGGACTGGCGAAGAGGAGCGGCGTTCGTGCTGGCCTCGGTTGTGGCTTCCTATCCAGACGACGATTTCCTGGATTCGATCGCGGAGCTCCTCGAGGACCCCGCCCTTCCCGAGGGTCTGGGGCAAGCAGCCTCTCGGGCATTGAGTCATCTGAGAGAGCGCCTCGCACCCCTTCTCGTCGAGCCCGATCGGTTGGACGACATTCGCTCGGAATACATCGACCTCTTCGATCGAGGGCAGGTCGCCAACCCTCTCCACGAAACGGAATACGGCCGAGAGCGGAGCATGGTGAAGGGCGGAGAGCTCGTGGATATCGCGGGCTTCTATCGCGCGTTCGGACTGGACGTCGGGGCTGAAGGAAAGCCCAGGGAGATGCTGGACCACGTGGCGGTGGAGCTGGAGTTCTACGCGCTGCTGCTTCTCAAGTCGGCGAGGCTGCAGGAATCGGGCGACGAAGAGGGGCGGAGCATCGTGGAAGGCGCGCGCCAGAAGTTCCTGGTGGAGCATCTGGGCCGATTCGTCGCGACGATCTGCGAAAGACCCGGCGTCAAGGGCAGCGCCTATTACCTGGCGGTGTTCGAGTTCTGCAGGGAGCTCGTGGCTGATGAAGCTCAATCGATGGGCTGGGCGCTCGAACCCGTTCAGTGGATCTCCGGACAAGAGGCACCAGAAGTGACCTGCGGAGGAACGTTGGCGGGATTGGCCAAGCCATGACGGAATGAAGTGAATGACATCTCCGAGCCCCGCCGCCTGAAATGGCGACCGGGCCACGCCTCCCGAGTTGGAGGCGTCAGGGCCGAACGCGGAAACGCGCCGGCCTCCCGTATTCGGAAAGGAGAATATGAGCAAGATCCCTCGTGACTCCCTTGGCAGGGAGTTCCACTACCTTCGTCTGAGCGTGACGGAGCAGTGCAATTTCAAGTGTGCCTACTGTCTTCCTAACGGCTATCGCCCCAAAACGGGGAACGCCCCGGACCTCTCGTTGCCCGAGATCCGCCGGCTCGTCGCGGGTTTCGCCCGGCTAGGTTTCTGGAAGGTCAGACTGACCGGGGGGGAGCCCACGGTTCGCCGGGACATTCTTGAGCTGGCTCATACGGTCGCGGATATTGAGGGAATCCGGCGGGTCGCGCTGTCCACGAATGGGTCTAGACTCAAGGCGATCGCGCCCCACCTTCGGATGCATGGCGTCTCGGCGATCAATGTGAGCGTCGACAGCCTCAACCCAGCCGCCTTTCGCCAGATCACCGGAGCGGACCGCCTGAACGAGGTGCTCGAGGGAATCGAGGCAGCGCTGGACTGCGGCATCGAGAAGGTCAAACTGAACGTCGTCCTGCTGAGGGGTCTGAACGACCACGACCTGGACGACTTTCTGGAGTACGTGCGTTGCCGGCCCGTATCCCTGCGTTTCATCGAGCTCATGGGCACCGGTGGGAACACTCGCGGGTACTTCGATCGCCATCATGTCTCGGCCGGCCCCCTTCGACTCTCTCTGCTCCGCTCAGGCTGGACGCAGAGGGAAAGGGAACCTGGCGGAGGTCCTGCGGTGGAGTACTCGAATCCCGGTTTCTCGGGGTCGATCGGGGTCATCGCTCCCTACTCCGAGGATTTCTGCCGCAGCTGCAACCGCTTGAGAGTTTCGTCGACTGGGTCGTTGCGGCTCTGTCTGTTTGGCGCGGGCGAGGAGAGTCTTCGCGATCTCCTCCAGGAGGACGGGACGGAAGAGGAGATCGCGAGCCGGGTACTCCGCGCGCTGCGGGTGAAACCCGATAATCATCGGCTTCAAGAGGGGATATATGGAATCACGGAACACCTCGCTGCCATCGGCGGCTAGTTTCAGAATGATCGACGTGGGCGCCAAGCCCGATACGTCGAGAAGAGCGGTGGCGTCGGGATCTTTCTTCGCCGCCCCCGCGACGCTTTCTCGAATCAGGGAACGCACTCTGCCCAAGGGGGACGTTCTGGCGCTCGCGGAGATCGCGGGCATTCAAGGCGCTAAGAAAACCGCGGATCTCCTCCCGCTCTGCCACCCTTTGCCGCTCACCAGCGTTCGGGTGTGGACCGATGCCAGCGGCGACCAGGCGATCCGGGTTTTCTGCGAGGCCAGGACCGTTGGAAAGACAGGTGTGGAGATGGAGGCGCTCGGGGGCGTGATGACGGCTCTACTCTGCCTTTATGATCTCACCAAGGGCGTAGATCCGGTGCTGGGTCTGGGAGAGGTGAAGCTCGAGCTGAAGGAGGGAGGCAAGACCGGACATTGGGTTCATCCTGGTTCCGGATCCGTTCCCGCGCCCGCCCCGCTGCCCGTGCTCGATGGCGTTTCCGCTTCTCTGCTGACCCTGAGCGATCGCTGTTCCCGAGGCGAAGCGGAGGATCGTTCTGGCCCAGCCATCCGGGCCTGGATCACGAATCGAGGCGGGACGATAGCTTCCGAACGCGTTGTTCCGGATGACCGCCAAGCCTTGGCAAATGAGCTCGAATCCATGCTCCGCGAAGGCCGAGTTCAATTGATCGTCACCACGGGCGGAACGGGGCTGGCTCCCAGAGATGTTACCCCGGAGACGGTGGCGGCGTTCTGCGCCGCGCACGGGGGGCGAGAGGTGCCGGGGATCGGCGAGAGGCTCCGAGCGGAAGGGGCGCGGCACACCCCGATGTCCTGGTTGAGTCGATCCGCCGGATTTCAGGTGGGCGGCGCACTAGTTCTTTGCCTGCCCGGGAGCCCGAAGGCCGTGGTGGAGGGGCTCAACGCGGTCGAGCCTCTATTGAAGCATGCGATTCACGTGTCGAAAGGCGGGAGCCACCCATGACCTTCGGGCGGGAATCCCTGCGAAACGTGACAGGAGCGTTCGCCGATGGAGCGGTTCTCTTCCCCTTGGTGGCGCTACTTACCGTCCGGGCGGGTTTCGACGGAACCATCCTGCTCGCAAGCGCCGGGGCGACGTACGTCGTGGCAGCGAAACTGTTTGGCGTACCCATGGGCGTGCAGCCCCTCAAGTCGATCGCCGTCGCCGCGATCGCGATGGGCGCCAACATGGGGGAGGTTCGCCTGAGCGGCGCGCTCCTGGGCGTGGCCTGCATCCTGATCGCGCTCTCGGACCCGGACCGCTGGGCGGGCAAGGTGCCCGCCTCGGTCACCCACCAAGTGCAGGCCGGTCTTGGGGTGCTTCTGGTCATGCAGGGGCTGGAAGCCGCGGGCGGATCCGAGTGGGGGCTCGGCGGACTGGCACTGGGACTCTTGATGGTGCTCAAACCCGAGTTGGGGGGCTTGCCCTTGATGGGACTCATGGCGTTCGCGGGAATCCTTTGGGCCCTATGGGACGCCTCGCCCGGGTGGGAGGGAGCGATTCGGCAGCACGAGTACATCGAGATGCGCTGGGGCATCGTGGTGTCGCTCGTGCTGCCTCAGATCGCGTTGACCTCGGCGAACTCTATCCTCGCGGCCCGAGACACAGCCCATCGCTATTTCGGAAGCGCCGCGCGGAATGTCACCTGCAGGCGCCTCTCGCTTTCGATTGGCCTGGGCAACCTCCTCTCGGCGGCGGTTGGCGGGCTGCCCTTTTGCCATGGTTCAGGCGCAATCACGGCGCACGCCAGGTGTGGATCCACTCGGGCCTGGTCAACGGGGCTGATGGGGATCGTGCTTCTGGTGCTCGCGTTTCGCTCATGGTCGTCGGGCGGAGGCCCGCTGGTCTACTCACCGGTTCTCGTCGCTGGACTTCTGTTCGCCACCGGATTGTTCCATGTGAAGCTGGCTCAGCCCATGCTGGGCAGCCGGGCAGGACTTCTCAGGATTCTGGGAACGGTCTTGATCACGGTGGCCACGCGCAATCTGCTCTGGACTCTGGCTTGGGCCGTCGCTACGGAAGCCGCGCTTCGAGCTTGGGTACCGCGCGGGAAGGAGGCTCATTCATGATCATCTACGACAAGGCTCTTGAGTTGATTGAGAAGACCGCCTCGGACGAACCGCTATCATCAGAGTGGGTGCCGCTCTCCGAGGCGGCGGGGCGTTGGCTGGCGGGGCCGGTGATCAGCCCGGAGGCCGTGCCGGCATTCAACAACTCGGCGATGGACGGATTCGCTTTACGCTCCGCCATTACGGGTACGGCGTGCGCCGCGGAACCCAGGAGCCTTCGCGTGACAGGCATACTGCCGGCGGGAGGGAAGGGGGCGGCAAGTGGTGTGGGCCCCTCCGATGCCATCGAGATCATGACCGGAGCTCCGCTACCCGATGCCTTCGACGCCGTGGTGCGGCTGGAAGACGTGCGGGTGGAGCGTGATGACCTGGGCACCGCGTGCTTGATCGAGCTCAGGAGGCCTGTGCTCCCGGGAGAAAACGTCAGGCTGCTGGGTACGGACTTCGATCGTGGGGCGCGGGTGATGGGCGAAAGCGCCAAACTTGGCCCCGAGCAC
>JADZFF010000166.1 GCA_020850015.1 Bdellovibrionales bacterium
CCACTTCCATCCTCACGCCCATCGTGGACCGCATCCAGCGCAGCCGGGGCCAGATCCGCACGAGCGGCGCCGACTTCCTGGCCTACGCGCTCCTGGACTGCGTGATCGACCACTACTTCCCCGTGCTCGACCGCCTCTCGGACGAGCTCGAGCACCTGGAGCAGACCGTGCTCGACGAGGGCGTGGATCACTTCACGAACTCCCTGCGGCGGTACCGCGGCAAGGTGCTGGGGCTTTACCGCCGGATCTGGCCGCTGAAGGAGATTTTCAACAAGTTCCTCTACGACTACAGCGAGGGCTTTTCTCCGGCCACTCGGCCCTACCTGAAGGACTGCCAGGATCACGTGCTGCAAGCCATCGATCAGCTCGACACCTTCCGCGTGACGAGCTCCGATCTGATGAACCTCTACCACTCAACTCTTGCGGGCCGAACCAACGAAACGATGAAGTTCCTCACCGTCATCTCCACGATCTTCATCCCCTCGAGCTTCATCGCGAGCATCTACGGAATGAACTTCCACACCGAGGCCTCGCCCTGGAACATGCCCGAGCTCGGCTGGGCATACGGGTACCCTGCGGCGCTCGGGCTAATGGCCTTAGTGGCCTCCCTGCTCGGCGGCCTGTTCGTGAAACGCGGTTGGGTGCGCCCCCCTTGGCGCAGGCGCAAGCGCCCCGAGGACGATAACGGCGCCGCCTTGGGCCGGGAAACGCACCCTCCGGAAACCATCGGCTGAGCGGGCTCAGCCCTGCACGCGCGCGCGCGACACCGTGGAACGCCTCTTCTCCAGATGCTCCACGATCAGGCCCGCGATGTCCTGCCCCGTGGCGCGCTCGATGCCCTGAAGTCCGGGCGAGGAGTTCACCTCCATCACGAGCGGGCCGCGATTGGAGCGAAGGAGATCCACGCCGGCCACGCCCAGGCCCATGGCCTCGGCCGCGGCCACCGCGGTCTGACGCTCCTCGGGCGTGATCTTCACTGGCTGCGCCGAGCCGCCCCGATGGATGTTGGAGCGGAACTCGCCCTCCTTCGCCTGCCGGGCCATCGATCCCACCACCTTCCCGCCCAGTACGAAGCAGCGGATGTCCGTGCCCCGCGCTTCGGCGATGAACTCCTGCACGAGGAAGTTCGCGTCGAGCTTGCGGAAAGCCTCGATGATGCTCTCGGCGGTGCGCTCGGTCTCAGCGAGAACGACGCCTTTCCCCTGCGTGCCCTCAAGGAGCTTGATCACGAGCGGGGGCCCGCCGGCCATCCGGATGAGCTCCTGCGTGCGGTGAGTGGAACGGGCGAAGCCCGTGACCGGCATGCCGATCCCCTTGCGCGAAAGCACCTGGAGCGCGCGGAGCTTGTCGCGCGAACGGCTGATGGCGGTGGACTCGTTGAGCGTGAACACGCCCATCATCTCGAACTGCCTCACCACGGCCGTGCCGTAGAAAGTGATCGAGGCGCCGATGCGGGGGATCACTGCGTCCACGCCCTCGATGAGGTCGCCCTGGTAATGCACCTGGGGCTTCTTGGAGGTGATGTTCATGTAGCATTGAAGCGGGTCGATCACGCGCGCCTCGTAACCGCGCGACTCGCATGCCTCCACGAGCCTTCGGGTGGAGTACAGTCCGGGCTTCCGGGAAAGGATCACCACCCGCATGGGCTCAATCCTGCTTTCCGGCGCGGCCGGACTTGTGGTCGCGGAAGCTTCCGGCCGTGAAGCTTCGGGCGGGATCGACGGCGAAACGCTTTCGGAGAGCGGCGCGGCCCACGAGCATTCGGTAGCCCATGGAGGCGCGATCGACCAGCGTGACCTCCACTTCGAACCGTGCCCCCGCGAGAAAGATCGCGGTGCGCACGACGGGCCGCTCGGTGACCGTGCCCACCGAGCTCTTGACTCTCCTCACGTCGACCAAGGGGGCCTCCACCTCGACGGCGCGCTGAGGCTCGCGGCGCCACGGATGCAGCCGGAACCGCACGGTTCCGCCATCGCCCGGGGCTCCGGCCACCCGGACCTGGGTGGCGTGCACGGTGCAGGAACGCGCCCCGGTGTCCATCTTCGCGAGGATCAGCGGCACGCCCCACTCCGGGAGCGCCACCCACTCCCGCCAGCCGATTACGCGCGGAGCGCTCATCGGGCGGCCGCGCGGCGCCTGACCGAGTTTCTCCGCGCCCGGAGGTTCAGGAGCTCCACGAAGAAGCTGAATCCCATGCCGAAGTAGATGTACCCGCGATTGAAGTGCTCGCCGAAGCCCTCCGCCACCAGCATCACCCCGAGCAGCATCAGGAAGCTCAGGGCCAGCACCTTCAGGCTCGCGTTGGCCTGGATGAAATCCCCGACGGGGCCGGCGAAGGCCACCATAGTGGCCGTGCCGATCAGGATGGCCGCCACCATCACGGAGAGGTGCTGCGCCATGCCGACAGCCGTGATGACCGAGTCGATGGAGAAGACCGTGTCGATCACGGCGATCTGAACCAAGATCGCGCCCATGTTCGAGGCCTTCGGCACGAAGTCGTCCGCGTGCTGGTGTTTCGACTCGATTTCCACCGTGCGGTAGACCTCAAGCGTCGTCTTCAGCAGCAGGAACAGTCCGCCGGCGAGCAGCACCAGGTCATGGACGGAGAAGGCGTGGTCCATGACGGTGAAAAGCGGCTCCTTGAGGTTCATCAGGTAGGAAGCGGTCATCAGGAAAAGGATCCGGGTCACGACCGCCGTCAGGAGGCCAATCCGGCGCGTTCGCGCCTGCTGGGCCTTGGGAACCCGGCCCGCCAGAATCGTGATGAAGACCAGGTTGTCGATGCCCAGGATGATCTCGAGAACCGTGAGGCTCACCAGACTCGCCCAAACCGCCGGGGAGGAAAGAAGTTCCAACATGACGGGAGAGGTTATGGAGCGCTCCGGCCTCCGTCAATGGCGCCGATTATGACACTAAGTATTATTTTGAGAATTCCTCTAAACCATATGATACTCACATGATGATGAAC
>JADZFF010000167.1 GCA_020850015.1 Bdellovibrionales bacterium
CAAGCGTCAGCGTATCGATGTCCGACGCCTCCGAAACGGGAGATGCTCCGCCTTCGAGGTTTTTCCAACCCTTGAGAGACTTGCCGTCGACCTCCGCGATGGCGAATCCATCCGCGAAAACCGGCAACCTCCCGGCGAGCTCCCCTGAGGCATCGACGCCGAACGAGGCCCCGTCGAAGAGGATCTCGTCATTGGCGCCCCACTGGTTCACGTAGAGCACGGGTGCGCCGAGCTCGCGCGCGACGGCCGCGTGGAGGTCCTCGCGATGCGTACGTTTTCCCTGCTCAAAGGGGCTGGCCGACGCCGAAAGCACCAGAGCCACCCCGGATTTCCGGTACTGCTCGATGGGATCCGTGCCGTACAGGCGCCTGCCCCAGACGGCATCACCGCCCCAAAGATCCTCGCAGATGGCGAGCGCGACGGGAATCCCGTCGCAGATCCAGGGTTTCACGGCCTTGGCGGGTTCGAAGTACCGGGCCTCGTCGAAGACGTCGTAGGTGGGGAGCAGGGTCTTGGCCTGCGTATGCGCGATCCTTCCCCCCTCGAGCACGCTCACGCAGTTGAGCGCCGGACGGCCCGTGGCCTCGGGGTTCCGGCCCACGTGCCCCACGATGAGCGCGCAGGTCTTGCCTCTGGTGAGGGCGGCGAGCTGCTCCACCGCGCGCTCGTTGCGCTCGAAGATCTCCGGGCGCTCGATCAGGTCGTGCGGCGGATAGCCGCAGACCCCCAGCTCCGAGGTCAGCAGCAGTCTGGCGCCCGACTCACAAGCGCGGGCGTAGGCCTTTTCCAGGAGCGCGACGTTGTCGTCGAAGGCGCCTACGACGGGTGCGATCTGAGCGAGAGCCACGCGCATCGGGCACCTCCTGAAAGACCATCCCCGTGGCCGGGCGGGGACGCCTCGACCCTAGAAGCGGGCGAGGACTTCCGACTTGTCGAAGAAATAAGCGATCTCGCGCTCCGCGGAGACCGGGCTGTCGGACCCGTGGACGGCGTTGGCCTCGATACTGTCGGCGAAGTCCTTGCGCAGGGTACCGGGCGCGGCCTTGGCCGGATCCGTGGCACCCATGATCTCGCGGTTCATGGCCACTGCGTTCTCGCCTTCCAGCACCATGAGCACCACGGGGCCCGAGGTCATGAACCGGACCAGGCTCTGGAAGAAGGGGCGTTCCTTGTGTTCGATGTAGAACCCTTCCGCCTTCTCGCGCGAAAGCTGCGTGAACTTGGCGGCGGCGATGCGTAGGCCCCGGCTCTCGAACCGCGACATGATCTGACCGATGGCGTTCTTGCTCACCGCGTTCGGCTTGATGATCGAAAAAGTCTATTGAATCGCCATGTTCTACAGGCCTCCGTATTTCCCCGTGTATAGCGCCAAGGGGGCCCGGGGCCAACAGCAATTTTGTTCGGTGAGGCGGGGGCAACATCCTTGACTGCATGCGTCAACATTCTCCGCAGGGAAGGCAGGCCTTTCTAGCCCGCCTAGCCTCCGCGCCACCGCTGCCGCCCCAGGTGAGAGATTCACTCGGAGCGTTGACCCCTCCGCTCCTCAGGCCTAGTCCAGGGCCATGTTTGATCTCACTCTGCTCCCTGCGCTCGTGTTCACGGTTTCAGCCTCACTGTTCAGCGGCGCTGATGCTCCGTTTCTCCAGCATACGGGCCCGGGCTTCGACAGCTACCTAGCCCAGAATCTGCCCTACGCGCCCGTGCCAGCCTTCGTAAGTGATGTGGAGCGCGAGTTCGGGCTCACGCTTCGCACTCGCGGCGAAGCACATGTCACCGTGATCACGCCCCCCGAGGCGATCCGCCTCGGCTCCCACCTATCCATCCAGCGCATTCACGAGCTCGCGTCGCCTGAGGTCCAGCGGGCTGCCTTGGTGCCGATCTGCCTGGGGCGGGGTCAGAAGGCCTTAGGCGGACGCCTGGAGTCGACCTTCTTCGTCGTGCTCAATTCAAGCGATCTCCTGGATCTGCGTCGGCGCATTGCTTTCGAGTTCCAAACGGCAGGGGGTGCCCCCGAGGCCTTCGACGCCGAGTCTTTCCACCCGCACATCACGCTGGGATTCACCCTGCGCGACCTTCACCTTCAGGATGGCGTAATCAAGGACGAGCGCTCCTGTGTGGCCGCGCTCGCGGTGAACTGAGCGCCGCAGGCGCGATCCGGCGATCAGCCTCGGTACGCGGCCTGGAGCGTGGAGCCCAGCGCGGCCGGGCTCCGGGCGATCTTCACGCCCGCGCTCTGCAGGGCCTGGAACTTCTCTTCGGCCGTGCCTTTGCCGCCCGAAATGATGGCGCCCGCATGGCCCATGCGCTTCCCGGGAGGCGCGGTGGCGCCGCCGATGAAGCCCACGACTGGCTTCTTCATCTCGCGCTTGATGTACTCCGCCGCCTCTTCCTCGGCCGAGCCGCCGATCTCGCCGATCATGACTACGGCTTCGGTGACCGCGTCGCGGTTGTAGGCTTCGAGCACGTCGATGAAGTTCGTGCCGTTCAGGGGGTCGCCGCCGATGCCCACGCAGGTGCTCTGGCCGATGCCGAGCTGCGTGAGCTGGTGCACGGCCTCATAGGTGAGCGTGCCCGAGCGCGACACCACGCCCACCTTGCCGGCCTTGTGGATGGCGCCCGGCATGATGCCGATCTTGCAGGCCCCGGGCGTGATGATGCCCGGGCAGTTCGGACCGATGAGCCTAGATTTCTTGCCCATCATGAAGGATTTCACGCGCAGCATGTCCGTGACGGGGATGCCCTCGGTGATGCAGACCACGAGCGGAATTTCGGCGTCGACGGCCTCGCAGATGGCGTCGGCCGCGAAGGGGGGCGGCACGAAGATCATCGTGGCGTTGGCTTTCGTGCGCTCCACGGCCTCAGCCACGGAGTCGTATACGTCGAAGCCCTCGTGCTTCGTTCCGCCCTTGCCGGGTGTGACGCCGCCCACGACGTTCGTGCCGTAGCTCTGGCAACCTTTGGCGTGGAAGGAGCCGGCAGAGCCGGTGATCCCTTGAACGAGAAGCTTGGTATTCTTGTCGACCCAGATGCTCATTTTACCGCTCCCACGACCTTTTTCGCGGCGTCGGCCAGGCCGTCGGCCGGGGTGATCTTGAGACCCGACGAAGCTAGGATCTTCTTGCCCTGCTCCACATTCGTGCCTTCGAGCCGCACGACGAGCGGAACCTTCAGCGAAAGCTCCTTGGCCGCGGCGATCACGCCCTCGGCGATCACGTCGCACTTCATGATGCCGCCGAAGATGTTCACCAGGATGGCCTTCACCTTGGGGTCCTTCAGGATGATCTTGAAGGCCTGCGTGACCTTCTCCTGGTCGGCGCCGCCGCCCACGTCCAGGAAGTTCGCGGGCTCTCCACCCTCGAGCTTGATGATGTCCATGGTGGCCATCGCGAGCCCGGCGCCGTTCACCATGCAGCCGATGTTCCCATCGAGCGCGATGTAGGCGAGACCGTACTTGGAGGCCTCCACGTCCTGCGCGTTCTCCTCCTGGAGGTCCCGCATCTCCATCACGTCCTTCTGACGGTAGAGGCCGTTGTCGTCGAAGCCGAACTTGGCGTCGAGGGCCATGAGCCGGTTGTCTTTCGTGACGATGAGCGGATTGATCTCCACGAGGGAGCAGTCTTTCTCGAGGAAGCACTTGTAGAGCCCGCCGAAGAAGGCCATCGCCTCTTTCGTGAAGCTGGCTTCGAGCTTCAGGGCGCGCATGAGCTTGCGCGCGTGGAAGGGCTGAAAGCCCAGCTTCGCGTCCACGAAGATCTTGTGGATCTTCTCGGGGTGGCTGTGGGCCACCTCCTCGATGTCCATGCCGCCTTCGGTGGAGGCCATGATCACGACGCCGCCCATGGAGCGGTCGATCAGCACGCCCAAGTAGAGCTCGCGGGCGATGGCCGAGCCTTCTTCGATCCACACCTTGTGCACGACCTTGCCCTGCGGGCCGGTCTGGGGAGTGACGAGGGTCTTGCCCACGATCTCGGTGGCGGCCTTCTTCACTTCGTCCACGGACTTGCAGACCTTCACGCCGCCGGCCTTGCCCCGCCCGCCCGCGTGGATCTGGGCCTTCACGACCCAGACGCTGTTCTTGCGCTCACGCGCCAGATCGTTCGCCGCCAGCTCCGCGCGCTCGGCGAGCTTCTCTCCGCCTTCAACGATGCGGCCCTCCGGCACGGCCACGCCGAACTTCTTGAGGAGCTGCTTGGCCTGGTACTCGTGGATGTTCATGAAACTTTAGGCTCCCAGCTTCTTCATCGCCTCGACGAGCTCTTTCACGGCGTCGCAGGACTTCTGGAACATGGCCTTCTCTTCCGAGTTCAGCTCCAGGGCGGGCACGCCCTCCAGGCCCTTCGCGCCAAGCTTCGCGAGCACGCCGCAGAAGAGGCCGTTCTGGCCGTACTCACCCTTGAGGAGCACGGCGCAGGGAAGGATGCGCTTCTTGTCGCGCACGATGGCTTCCGCCATCTGCACGGCGCTCGCGGCCGGGGCGTAGTACGCGGAGCCCGTCTTGAGCAGACCCACGATCTCGGCGCCGCCCTTGCGGGTGCGGTCCACGATAGCGTCGATTTTTTCTTTGGGGAGCATCTGCATGAGCGGCACGCCGCCCACGGTGACGTAACGGGGCATCGGCACCATGGTGTCGCCGTGGCCGCCGAATACGAAGGCCTGCACGTCCTCCACCGAGGCATCGCAGGCCTCAGCGATGAAGGCGCGGAAACGGGCGCCGTCGAGCACGCCTGCCATGCCGCGCACGCGCTCGCGCGGGAAACCCGAGGCGTCGAGCGCCACGTGGCACATGGCATCGAGCGGGTTCGACACGATGATGATCACGCAGTTCGGGGAGTGCTTGGCCACCTGAGTGGCGCACTCCTTCACGATCTTGGCGTTGGTGCCCAGGAGGTCGTCGCGGCTCATGCCGGGCTTCCTGGGAATGCCGGCCGTGATGATCACGACGTCGGAATCTTTGGTCAGCGCGTAGTCGGCGCCGCCCTTGAGGCGGCTGTCGAAGCCTTCCACCGTCGAGGCCTGGAAGAGGTCGAGCGCCTTGCCCGCGGCGGAGTCGCCGTTGATGTCGATCAGCACGACATCGCAGAGCTCCTTGGAGGCGGCCCAGTGAGCACAGGTTGAGCCGACGAAGCCGGCGCCGATGACCGAGATCTTGGGTCTGCGTTGAGCCATGATGGAATCTCCGTGGATGTCGATAATTCGTGGGTTTTACTAGGTATACGGGAAGCGGGCGCGATTTTCCAGCCGGGGGTTGGAAAGGATCCCCAGCGCCTATTCCACGCGAACGGGCAGCACCTTGGGCGGAGCGATCTTGGCGGGCACGATGACCTCCATGAACCTCGACGCTGACGCAGGGCTTCGGCTACCGTCGGCGGTTACGGCCCGCACGGACCAGAGGTACTTGCCATGCTGCACACGGCTCAAGGGAAGTGACGGAATCTTGGAGCGGATCACGCGCTCCTCGGCATCGGGGTCTTCCTCCCCAGCGGCGGCGGCGGGCCGAAGCACCACCTCGAAGACCAGGTCTTTCTGGGCCTCCGCGCTGCCTTCTTCCGGCAACTTCCACTGAAGGCGGGGCACCTCGCCCGTGGTGAGATCAAACACCGCATCAGAAGAGGGGAATACCACCTCGGGCGTGGCCGGCAGCTTGGCAACGGAAACCAGCTCGCCACCCGAGGCCATGGCCTGAGCGGTTTCCGAAACATCGGCCTCGGCGATGCTGGAGGTCAGAGCGACAGGTTCCGGGGCAGCCTGTTCCTGGGCCTCACGCGCGCCACTGGTTCCGGAAGTCACCGCCACCGGGGGCGCTTCCTGTGGCGAAGCCTGGGCCACACCTTCCCGAACGGTTTCCACCGGGGGCGGCGGCACATAGACCTGCTCCACCTCCTCCACCTGAACACGTGCCGCCACGGGTTCGGGGAGGGGCGTGGCCTGAGAGACGGAACCCTCGGAGCCGGGCGCCGCAGCCGCCGGTTTTCTGACGGGCGGAGGCGCCGCGGCGAGAGTG
Source organism: Bdellovibrionales bacterium (assembly GCA_020850015.1). Taxonomy (GTDB): domain Bacteria; phylum Bdellovibrionota; class UBA1018; order UBA1018; family JADZFF01; genus JADZFF01. The sequence continues at coordinate 6,002 of JADZFF010000167.1, forward strand.
ATCTTCTTGCGCGCTTCTTTGGCCACGCGCACCCGGCCCGTGCCGCTCAGGAACTGGAGCTGAAGCTCTTCGGAGCTCCCGGTCAGAACGATCATGGAGCCCTCTGAGAGGAGCACCTCTCCGCCCGCATAGAAGGCTAGCGTGGCCGTGCCGTCCTCGCCCGTGGCGATGGTGTCGCCAGCTCCGAAGAGCGTACCGCCCCCGGCCCGGTCCCAGGTCAGCTGGTTTAATCCAAGACGACGCACCGTACCATCTGCCATACGGAGCACGGCCACCGGCTCGCGCGCCTGGTTGAACAAACCCGCCAGGTCCGCCCAGAAGAGCGCCCCGAAGATCAGGCTCATCAAGACGAGTGCACCGGTTCGAAGCATTCCGACTCACTGATCGGCGGTCCGGCGGTATCCGATTACTTTTTGATGCCTGGCGCGTCAGGGCCCTGACGCGCCCGGCCTCCAAAAGTAATCGGATACCGCGGGCCTGCCGATCAGAGTAGCGGATGCGTCTGACCATCGGTCGCAAACTCAATGGCTTAATCGTCGCCCTGCAGCTCATGAGCATCTGCGGGGTGGTGGTGCTTGCCGTTCAGCTGTTCACCTCGGACCTCGAGGGGCTGCTGCGCAAGGGCACGCTCGACACCTCGTCGATCCTGGCCACCCGCGTGCGCGCCGAGATGAAACACGTGGCCGAGCGCGCCCGTACCCTGGGCGCAGCCTCACTCGAGGACTTCAAGTACCCCGAGGACCGGTTGAAATTCCTCCAAGACAACCTGGCCGTGGACGCGCAGTACGTCGCGCTCTCGGTCTACCGCCGCGACGCCGGGGGCGCCACCTTCGCCCCACAGTGGCGCATCGTGCACCCCGAGGTGGAAAAGCGGCTTTCGCTGAAGGCCGACGATTTCAAGGCCCTGGACACCTCCTCGCCTCTCGACCTGGAGTCCGTCTCCAAAGGGGGCGTGGACTTCACGGTGGCGCGCCTCGCGGACGGCTCGCCGATCCTCCGCATGGCGCTCCCTTTCGTGAAGCGCTCGGACGGCAGCTTCTCCCAGCTCCTCGTGATGGAGCTGCAGCAGGAGAAACTCACCTCGCTCTTCGCCGAGTCGACCTCTTACTCGAGCTTCCTGCTCGATAGCCGCGGCACAGTGCTCGGCTCCACGGATCCCAAGGCTTTCCCTCTGGGCTTCCCGATGGGTCAGAGCCCCGTGTTTGAACGTCTGCGCCAGAACAAGGACTCGGGCCAGATCGACTACACCGACTCCGAGGGCGAAACCCAGATGGCGGGTTTCCGCGCCGTGGGCTTCGCGAACCTCGCCGTCGTGACCCAGGTACCGATCGCGCGCGCGCGCGTGGCGCAGTCGCAGCTCCTTCGCCGCACGGCCTTCCTGGCCGGGGCTTTCCTCTCGCTCGCGCTCGCGCTGGGCTTCTGGTTCTCGCAGGGGATCACCGGCCCCATCCGCGCCCTGGCCGACGCCGCCCGCAGGGTGAAGGACGGCGATTTCTCCGTACGGCTCCCTTCGAAAGCGAAGCCCGGGGCCGAGGCCCAGGGCGACGAGGTTCAGCAGTTCGCGGGCACCTTCAACGAGATGGTGGGCGGCCTCGAGGAGCGCGACCGGGTGAAAGCCACCTTCGCGAAGTTCCACTCCAAGGAGATGGCCGAAAAAGTTCTGAGCGGCGAGCTGAAGCTCGGCGGAGAGCGCAAGGACGCCACCGTGTTCTTCTCTGACGTGCGCGGCTTCACCGCCATGAGCGAAAAGATGGACCCGGAACAGCTCGTGCAGATCCTGAACCGCTACATGACCCGCATGGTGCGCGTGATCTTGGAGCACGGCGGGATCGTGGACAAGTACGTCGGCGACGCCATCATGGCCGTCTGGGGCGTGCCACTCTCGAAGGATGGCGACGTGGAGCGCGCGGTGCGTGCCTGCATCGACATGCGGATATCCCTGGCAGAGCTGAACGAGGAGCTCATCAATGAGGGTTTGCCGGTGCTGAAGATCGGCATGGGCCTGAACCACGGCCCACTGATCTCGGGCAACATCGGCTCCGAGGAGCGCATGGAGTTCACCGTGATCGGCGACACCGTGAACACGGCCTCCAGGATCGAGTCGCTCACGAAGGCCTTCGGCACCGATCTCCTGGTGAGCCAGGAAGTGGTGAATCAGTGCGAGGGCCTCTTCGTGGTGGAGAAAGCCCACGAGGCGAAGGTGAAGGGCAAAGCCGAGGCGCTCGTGATCTACAAGGTGAACGGCACTATCGAAGAGGGCCGCGAGGTGCTCGTGGAGACCCCCTACAGCTCGTACCCCGCCGAGAAGAGCGACAAGGTAGAGAGCACGGGCGAGGAGAAGGAGAAGGAGAAAAAGACCGCGAAGCTCGAGCAACCCGCCACGACGCCGGCGACTGAGACCGCGCCGCAGATCGAGGCGTCGGAGCTCCGCCAGCTCTGGCAGGACCAGGCCGAGCTCGGGGTGGTGCGGGAGCTCTTCGGGCTGATGCGCGAGGGACTCACACTCCCTGATTTCTGTTCGCGCACCCTGGAGATCGCCGCGGATCTGTTCCAGATGAATCACGCGCTGTTCCTTGAGTTGCGCGACGGCGTGGACCACGGCAGCGTGCAGCTTTTCACCCGCGCACAGTACGGGGCCTCCGGCGCAGAGGCCTCCTGGTCGGGGCAGGACCTCTGGGACCGCTTCTGCGAGGCGGACCGAGCCGAGGTCCAGGAATTCCTGGGCCACCAGGGCGCGAACGCCCTCCTGCTCGAGGGCCCCATGGATGAGGATGCTCTGCTCGGCGGCGGAGGCTCCGATCTCGAGGAGGAGATCGACACGCCGGACGAGCAGGCCGAGCTCCACCTCTCCAAGCGCATCGTGGCGGCCTTTTACGGCGCCGCCCCCGAGAGACCGGAAGTGCTGCTCATCCCCCTGGTGATCCGGAGCCGGCTCTACGGCTGCCTCGCCTTCTACGGATCCCCCGACCGCATGTGCGGCCGGGACGAGATCTTCCTGTCGGCGACTCGTTTCGGCGAGGCCGTGGCCACCCTCCTCGAATACCGCTTCATGCTGGCCTGGACGAGAGACTTGGGAACGGAGAATGAAGCCGCTGCTGCGTAGCGCGAGGATCGGACTGCTGGCGGTATTGGCGGCCACCCTCCTCTGCGGCGTTTCCGCGCCCGCGGCGGAAACGGAGCCCTCCCTCTCGGAAAACGACGAGTCGCGTCCTGTGCCCATTGCCCTTCGGCGAGGCTACGCCTTCGCGAAGAGCCGGTTCTACCTGCTTCGGTTCGCCGCCGAGCTCAGTCTCACATCGGAAGCCGGCGCTCCGGACGACACGCTCGGCACGCTCGGCTCGGGAATGATCCAGTGGAGGCCCGGCTGGCGCTACCAGGAGATCGCCGAGGTTTGGGCAGCACTTGGCGCCATGCCCTACCGGAGCGAAGTCTACGCGGCGGGCCTGGGCTTCGTCGCCCTGGATCTGCGGGGTGGCGTCGCGACGCGGGCCTGGCGCGGCGCTTGGGTCGGACTGCACGGCGGGAGACAACGGTGGCTGCTCGATGCGCCGAACAGCGTGGATGATCTCTGGCTGGGCGGAGTGGACATCCGCGTCCACGCGAACCCCAAGAGCAAGCTTCAGCTCTGGTTGGTGGGCGGCGCCACGAAGCTCTTCGGCGAGCGCCACTACTTCTGCTTCAGGCTCGGAATGGAGATCGCGTGGTGAAGCCATCGATCGCCCGGCTCGCCCTCCCTGCGATCCTTCTTTCGGGCTGCGGCGGAGTGGCTCTTCCCACGGAGCTCGAGGGACGCTGGGCCACCGGCTGCGTGACCTATGTCAGCGGGAACGGCGCCTCGCTCGATTCCGATGTCCTCATCCAGAAGAACTTCGCGAGAGTTTCCTATCGGGCCTATGTGAGCGGCGATTGCACGGGAGAACCAGAGAGCCAAGGCGAGCACCGCCACCTGTTGCAGATCGGGGAAATGGATCCCCGCCTTGAAGACCCCAACCGGATCACTCTTAATCTGATCCAGTTCCACTGGACCGAGTCTTCGTTCATGCACACGAGCTGGAATGGCGACGCGTTCATCGGGACTTACCTCCCCGAAGAGCTTGGTCGGCTCCAACGCTACACGATTTTCGAGCTCGTAAGCAGCCGCGAGCTCAAGATCGGGTATCAGGTGGACGCCTACGACGGCCTCACGCCGGAGCGCCGGCACGTTGATTTCGCTCCCTACACTTATGTCCGGTCGAACTAGGATCCAATCACCGTCCGGCCAGGGCCGCTCTTTCCAGGGCGCAGGACCATGAAATCTTATTTTCCTTGAAGTAACAGTGAGTTCCATATATGACGCGCCGAGCCATATGAACCTAAGATCACTCTCTTTCGTCTCGCTTTTGTCGATAGCCTTGGGGTTAAGCGCGTCCGCGTGCCGTGGACCCACGGGCCCTCTCCCGGTGGGGCTGGTCTGGGAAAACGAGTTCCGGGCCTTTGGTCCCGCCTTCATCCGCGACCTCATGGAGGCCGACGGGGTTCGGGTGCTTTGGTGGAACATCGAATCCCACCACCACAACGAACGGCTTCGAGGATCATAACCCCTGGGCCCCCTCGATCGGAATCTCAGGAGCCTGATCCTCTCCGGGGCCAAGCCCGATGTGCTCGGGTTCGGTGAGTTCGAGCCCAGGGGCCTTTCGGAACAGATGCGGCAGCTGCTGGACTCCGAATACCCCTACTCGGAGTTCGGTGCGCCGAAGGCTGCCCTTCAGCGTCGCGCCGGTGAAGATCGATCACAGCTTCGTCAACGGCGGAGCGCGCTTCCGCGCCGCTCGGATCCTCCATCTCCAAGGCTCAGACCACTACCCGATCTACTCGGTGGTGGGCCGGCCCTGAGACTTTCACTCGAAGAACACCGATTTTTCCACGCCTTTCAAGCGCTTGCTGCAGTACGCGAATTCCGCGCGAACTCTCCCGCGTTCCAGGTATCCTGAAAAGGCGTGATGCATTTATTCCTGGGTCAGAACGGACACAGCCTGAGGCCTTCAGCTCCTTTCGCGACGCTGCTCCTCCCAATGCTAATGGCCTCATCGCCGGCCCGGGCCGATGCCGAGTGCGCCAACCCTATCGCCACATCGGGGCGCGTGGACATCCAACGATTATGCCGGGGTGACGAGCTTCACGTGATCACCCTTCGCCAGAATCAGCCCGAGGAGAGCACCGAGGAGATCGCCGCGCGGGGGCACGTGCTGCGCGACACCGGCGCCTGGCAGATCCAGAACAGCTACCCGAACCAGCCCACCCTCTCGATGGCCACGAGCGCGCGAATGTATTTTCTCTTTCCCCGCGTGCGGCGTCCCACCGCCACGGTGCTCCCGGACGGCGGAGTAAGGGTGCGCACCGCCTCGCTGATGGAGTTCGAGCTCGACCCTGCCACGGGCCTCATCCGCTCGATGACGGGCGGTACCTACAGCGAGAACGCTCAGGTGACGACGACCAACAACGCCGGTGTCACCCTGACCGGGTTCGATGGGATCAGGCTCGACGTGGGATATCGCCGGGGAGCCGCCCCCCACGAGCGCCCGGACGCTCGATCCACCTTCACCGACGCCGCTGGCCGGACTTGCCGGGTTGGGAACCGCGAGATCTTCAACTACATCTATCGAACGGATCCGACGACTGGGCGGACCCACCTCATGGACGTCGTGCAGATCCACCAAACCGACGCCGCGTTGGCCGATTTTCTCTCCACGCATTCCGCCGCCTGCCGGAGGCTCGACATCGGAGTGCTTCGCAACCCTCCCGTTCCGCTGGACGAGGCGGTGGGCCGCACCTTGGGCGGTCTGGACGCAGTACCGGGAACGGGCACTCCGATCGCGCCGGTGGAGATCCCCACGGCGAGCGATGCAACGGAAACCGAGCGGCCCGAGAGCCCGATCGAGTCGCTGTCCGACGTCGGAACGCTCGCCTCGCCGACGGCGCGCTAGGCTACATGTGCTTGATGATTTCCTGGCCGAACTCGGAACAGCGGATCTCTTTCACCCCGGCCACGCCCTCCTGGGTCATGAGGCGTGAGAAGTCGTAGGTGACGCGCTTCGAGCCGATGGCGCCGTCGAGACCTTTGATGATGAGGTCGGCGGCTTCCGTCCAGCCCATGTACCGCAGCATCATCTCGCCCGAGAGCACCACGGAGCCGGGGTTCACCTTGTCCTGGTCCGCGTACTTGGGCGCGGTGCCGTGGGTGGCCTCGAAGATCGCGTGGCCGGTGACGTAGTTGATGTTTCCGCCCGGGGCGATGCCGATGCCGCCCACCTGGGCGGCCAAAGCGTCACTGAGATAGTCGCCGTTGAGATTCAGGGTGGCGATCACGTCGAAGTCCTTCGGGCGCGTGAGCACCTGCTGGAGCGAAATGTCGGCGATGGCGTCCTTCACGAGGATCTTGCCCGAGTCGAGTGCGGCCTTCTGCTCGGCGTTCGCGGCTTCTTCGCCCTTGGCCTTCTTCGTGCGCTCCCACTGCTCCCAGGTGTAGGTCTGGCCCGAGAACTCCTTCTCGGCGAGCTCGTAGCCCCACTTCCGGAACGCGCCTTCCGTGTACTTCATGATGTTGCCCTTGTGCACGAAGGTCAGGGTCTTTCGACCCGTCGAAAGCGTGTACTCGATTGCGGCCTTCACCAGGCGTTTCGTGCCTTCGGACGACACGGGCTTGATCCCGATCCCCGTCGTATTGGGGAAGCGGATCTTCTTGAAGGCGTCTGGGAAGTTCTCCTTGAGCAGGCCGATGATCTTCTTGGCCTCGGGCGTGCCTTCCTCGAACTCGATGCCGGCGTAGATGTCCTCGGTGTTCTCCCGGAAAATCACCATGTCCACGGCCTCGGGGTGCTTCACCGGCGAGGGCACGCCCGTGAACCAGCGCACGGGGCGCAGGCACACGTAGAGATCGAGCATCTGCCGGAGCGCCACGTTCAGCGAGCGGATGCCGCCGCCGATGGGCGTGGTGAGGGGGCCCTTGATGGCCACGAGGTAGTGGCGCACGGCCTCGATCGTGTCCTCAGGGAGCCAGTCCTTGAACTTGTTGAAGCTTTTCTCGCCCGCGTAGATCTCGAACCACTGGATCTTGCGCTTGCCCCCGTAGGCCTTCTGCACGGCGGCGTCGAACACCGGCTGCGAGGCTTTCCAGATGTCGCGCCCGGTGCCGTCGCCCTCGATGAAGGGAATCACGGGCTGGTCCGGCACCTTGAGCTTGCCGTTTTCCATCGTGATCTTGCCGCCGGACGTAGGAGGGGTGAGGTGCTTGAAATTGGGTTGGAGGAGCATGGGCGGACTTTACGCAAAGGGGGCGCGGCGGGTCAACCTTTAGAAGGCCGGCCGTCGGTGAATCGGCTGCGCTCGCCCGGGCCCCGGAGCACCTCGATCCTGCGCGTGGCCATGAGGGCAACCTCCGCCGGATCGTGAGTCACCACGATCAGGGGGACCGGCGTCAGCCGGTGAAGCTCCAAAATCCAATGCGCCTGGTCGGCCTTGAGGCCCGCGTCGAGACCGGTGAACGGCTCATCGAGGAGTAGCACCCTCGGCTTCCACACCAACGCGCGGGCCAGCGCGACTCTTTGCCGCTCGCCGCCGGAAAGGCGTTCCACTGAATCGGCTTCCCTCCCGGCAAGACCGGCCCGGGCCAGATACTCCACGCCTCTCGCATTGCGTTCAAACCTGGGCATGCCTCTCAGAGCGAGCCCAAGGACTGTATTTTCCAGAACATTGAGATGCGGAAGGAGCGCTTGATCCTGGAATACCACTCCCACGCCGCGCTCTTCGGGCCGGAGCTTTGTCAGCTCTTCCTCCCCAAGGAAAATCCGGCCTTCCTCGGGTCGACGCAGTCCGGCGATCCACCGCAGAACCGTCGTCTTGCCACAGCCGCTCGGCCCTACGAGCGCCAGCCGCTCGCCGGGGCTGACGCTGAAGTCCGCCTCGAGCTCGAGCCGACCAATTCGGCCGCGGAGCCGCTCCAAACGCATCATGACCGCGCCCTCCGGAGGGCGGGCACCGCTGCAAGCGCCACGCAGAGAAGTCCCAGCAGCGCCGCCGCCGCGCGCGCGTCCTCCACTCGGTGGCGCGCCGCCCACCTCGCCACGAGCAGGCTCAGGGGCACCAGCCGCTCGGAATAGAAGAGGGTGACGGCCGCGAGCTCCCCCAGCGCGAGCGCCGCGAGCATGCCCGCCAGCACAAGTACCGCCGGGCGCCACCTGGGTCCCTCCGCGAGCCGCCAGGCCTTGCCGGCCGAAGCGCCCAGCGTCCGCAGAATCTCGTAACGGGCGCGGGGGAATCCCCCCTTCATTCCATGCAACGCCCGGTGAGCGATCGGAAGGAGCGTGGCCGCCTGCACCGTCACGATGGCCCAGAAACTCCCCTCGAACGGATTCACCAGGCCCGAGTAGGCGAACCAGAAACCCAACCCGAGCACAAGCGCCGATAGCCCCGCGGGCACCGCGCAGGCCGCCGAAACCGCGCGCGCCCAGAAGGGCGCACGCGACTCGCAGAGCGCGGAGCCTGCCACCGCGGCGCCCGCCACCGCGAGCGCCGTGGCCGCCGAAGCGCCCGCCAGGGCCACGGAGACTCCGGCGGCGCTCAGGAGCTCGGCCCGCTCGGGACCATCCAACGTCAGCCACCCGGCCACGCGGGGAAGCCGTGCAAGGGTCGCGGCCACCGGTACCAGGAAAAGCGCGGCGCCACCGGCCGCGAGCCAAGCCGTCGAGCGGGGCGCTTGCAATGGCGGCTCCACGCTTGCCGTCGCGGCCGCTGGCTCCCTCTCCAGAAGCAGCGCCGCGAACCAGGGGGCCAGGCCCAGAACTCCCTGCCAGAGCGCGCAGGCCGAGGCCGCGGCGAGATCGAGCCCCGCCGAGCGAACCGAGGCCACGAGCGCTGTCTCGAGCGTCTCCACCGGCGGGCCGCCGCCCAGCAGCGTGACGAGCGCGAAGCTCATCACGCAGAAACTGAACGACTGAAGCGCCGCCACCAGGGCCGGGCGCCTCACCGCCGGAATCACCACGAACCTCAACACACCGGCCCATCCGGCGCCGAGCGTCCGCACCGCCTCGATCTGGCGCGCGGGCACGGTGGCCCGAGCGCGGGCCACCCAATGCGCGATCCAGGGAGCGTTGAATGCCACATGCGCGGCCACCACAGCGCCCACGCCGAAGGGAAGTCCCAGGGCCAGCCAGCCAACGCCCGCCACCACCGAGGGCACGCCGAAGGGCGCCGCGAGGAGCGCCAGGGCCAGCCGGGAACCCGGCGCGCTCGCCGCCATCTTCGCGCCCACCCAGATCCCCAGGGGAAGCCCCAGGGCCGCGGAAATCGCCACACTCCACGCCGCCTGCCAGGCCGTGAACGCCGCCACGCCCGCCACCTCCGGGGAGATCGCGGCCATGACCACACGCTGGTAGAAAGGTTCGAGCCCCGCGCCCACGCGCCCCACTCCGCGAGCCAGGGAAAGCAGCGGTACTCCCACGGCGAAGATCCAGTACGCCGAGACGCCGACGAGCAGCAGCGCTCCGAGACGCCACAGGCTCTCATCGCCCACGGCGCCCGCATAGCGGCCGTCCTGCCGCGAAGTCCCGATCACCGGTCCCTCCCCGATCCGGCCTTCCTCACCGCGCTCGTCCACCTGCTGAGGATATGCGAAGGATCCAGCGTGGCGGGAGGGCGGGTCGCGAGCTTCGGCAGCCCCTCGAAGGCCGGGGGAAGCTTCAGGCCTTCGCGCGCGGGCAGCATCCAGTTCAGGGTGGGAAGTAGCTCCTGCGCCCGCCTGGAAATCAGGAACTCCAGGAATTCTCCGGCGCGTTCCCGCTCCACGCCCGTCAGCCCCGCCAATCGGGCCGCGCCTTCCACCTGCACGGGGTGCCCGTCCTCGAGCTCGAGCGCCCGATACCGCCCCGAAGAGTCGCCCTGGGCCGCATGGTAGGCCTGGCTCGTCACATAGCTCCACACGAGCGGCGCCCTTCCGTCCAGGAACAGCCCGTAGGCCTCGTCCCACCCCGACGGCAGCGCGAGCCAGGAGGCGGCCAGGCCCCTCCAAAGCTTGGAGAAACCCGCATCGCCGCCGGCGGTCGTCCAGGTGTGCAGCGCCAGCACGAGCCCCGGCGACGAAGTGCGTGGATCCTGCAGCACGAATTTCTTCCGATACTCGGGCTTCAGCAGATCCGACAGCTTCCGCGGCGGCGCGAGCTTCAAACGCTCCAGTGCGACGGTGTCGGCCATGAGCGTGAGGGGGCCATAGTCGAATGGAACAAAGCCGGACTCGATCCGCAGGCCTGGAACCAGGTCACCCTCGCCGGCGAGCTTCGGGAGCTCGGCGTCCATCAGGTGCCGCAGGCGCGGCCAGAGATTCTGGTCGAAGCCCACGAAGACATGGGCGCTCGGCCCGCGGGACGAAGCCTCAAGCTCCGCGCGCGCGGTCATCTGCCCGGCATCGCCGGACGGAAGCAGCTTCAACGAGCACCCGCAGCTCTTTTCGAACTCCTGAGCAAGCGCCTGAAGCCAGCCACCCGGGGCCGCGAGTGTGTCGTAGGTGGCGACGCGAAGCTCGGGGGCCGGAATGCGCGGGCTTTCCGCGTTCTTTCCGTCGCAACCCACCAGGCTCATTCCCAGCGGCACCCAGATCCATAGGCGGTACATCGGGTCTCCTTACGCCAGCATGACCTGGGTCTAGTACCGGGCTGGACGAGCTCAGCGGTGCCTGGGCGGCGGCTCGCGATCCGGCGCGCCCTCGTCATCCGGGTCCGCGTCGGCGTCGGCGTCGACGGAGAGATCAGCCCCCCGCCCCTCGCCCTTCTTGGGCTTCAGGAGGCGGATCTTGCTCGACGTGCGGTCGTCGGCCTCGAGCTCGAAATCCCAGAGCACCTCGCAGTTCTGAAGATGCGCGGTGGTTTCCTCGTTCCGGGCCTGAAGGTGCACGATGCCGTTCTCGAACACCGTCACGTAGGCGTTCTCGACGTAGGATCCTTCCTCGCCCGGATAGAAGAACACGACCCTCATCGCGGGCCCTTCCTTCAACACGCCGCCTCGCGTGCGGCCACGAAGCATGCGGCCGAACCAGCCTGCCCTGGGCGGGGCGGAGGGGCTTGGGGAATGGGGGCGTCTGGAACCGGGTTTCGATGAGCTCACAGCGCATTGCATAATGCACCCCCCTACCCCAGGCAAGCCCCCCCTTGGCCTGGGGGAACCTTGTCATAACCCCATGAAAGAAGTAGGTAACTGGGATGTCCCAGGCCTTGCCCAAAGCGCCCTACGGGGGCCTTCCCGCCAATCTCCTCGAGGCCTTCGCCGCCCTGAAGAAGGAACGCGGCGCCGTGGTGCTGGCCCACTATTACCAGGAGCCCGAAATCCAGGACGCCGCCGACTTCGTGGGCGACAGCCTGGAGCTCGCGCGCTTCGCCCAGAAGTCCCAGGCCGGGACGATCCTTTTCTGCGGCGTGCACTTCATGGCTGAGGGGGCGAAGATCCTGAACCCACGCGCCCGCGTGCTCATGCCCGACCTTCGCGCCGGCTGCTCGCTCTCGGACTCTTGCCCGCCCGAGGCTTTCGCGCGGTTCCGGGCCCGACACCGGAACGCCTTCGTGGTGAGCTACATCAACTGCTCGGCCGCGATCAAAGCCCAGAGCGACGTGATCTGCACGAGCTCCAACGCCGCCCGCATCGTGGAGCGCGCGCCAAAGGATCGCCCCGTTATCTTCGCCCCGGACCGCAATCTCGGCGCCTGGGTGGCCGGACAGACCGGACGCGAGCTTCTACTCTGGCAGGGCACCTGCATCGTTCACGAGACCTTCTCCGAGCGCAAGATCATCGATCTGCAAACGCGCCATCCGGAGGCCGAGCTGATCGCGCACCCCGAGTGCGAGCCCTCGCTGCTCGCGCGCGCCGTCTTCGTGGGCAGCACCTCGAAGCTCCTGAAGCACGTCATCGAGAGCCCCAAGCGCGCTTTCATCGTCGCCACGGAGTCGGGAATCCTTCACCAGATGAAACTCAAGGCGCCGGGCAAGACCCTCATCCCCGCGCCGCCGAACCAGAACTGCGCCTGCAACGAGTGCCCCTTCATGAAGCTCAACACGCTCGAGAAGTGCTACCTGGCACTTCGCGACGGCGCGCCCGAGATCACGATGGACGAGGAGCTGCGCCTGAAGGCGCTCGCTCCATTGGAGCGCATGCTGGAGTGGTCGGCATGACGGACTCGCTGCGCGGGCCTCAGCCCCATCCCGGCTGGAAACCCGGCGACGCGGTGGAGATACCGCACGGGCGGTGGATCGGGCTCGATATCGCCACGCTCGATCCGGCCGCGGGCTACAAACTCCTGATCGGCTCGATCGTGCCGCGGCCCATCGCCTGGGTGTCCACCGTGAGCGCGAGGGGCGTGACCAACGTCGCGCCCTACAGCTTTTTCAACGGCGTGGCCTCGAAACCGCTCTCGCTCGCATTCTCGATCACCCGGCGCCCCGACGGATCTGACAAGGATACGCTCGCCAACATCCGCGCCACCAACCAGTTCGTGGTGAACAGCGCCAACGAGTGGATGGCTGAAGCCATGCACCAGACCTCGGGGGCCTACGCACCCGGCGAAAGCGAGTTCGCGAAGGCCGGGCTCACGCCTGAACCCTCCGTCGAGGTAAAGCCTCCCCGCGTGAAGGGCGCAGCGGTGCAGATGGAGTGCGAGCTTCTGAAACTCGTGCCGATCGGCGACGGTTCGGTGGGTTCGGCGCATCTCGTGATCGGCAAAATCCTGATGATTCACGCGCACGAAAGCGTGTACCACGACGGCAAGATCGACCTCGCGGCCTATAAGCCCCTCTCGCGCCTTGCGGGCGACTCCTACGGGCGCGTGGCCGGAGTGTTTGATCTCGAGCGTCCCAAGGTCTGACCCCAGGAGGGAATGCGCATGTCGAAAGAGCTGAAGTACCAGACGGGTTTCTGGAACCACTTCGAGACCGAGGCGGAGCCGGGCACTCTCCCGCGCGGGCAGAATTCGCCTCAAGCGGTGGCGAAGGGGCTCTACGCCGAACAGCTCACCGGCACCTCGTTCCTGGCGCCGCGCCTGCAGAATCTCCGCTCCTGGCTCTACCGAGTGCGGCCCACGGTTTCGCAGCAGACAGGCGGCTTTACGCCGGCCTCCTTCCCCGCGATCCGCACCTTTCCCTGCGAGGGCTCGGTGGCCGACCCCACGCCCCTGCGCTGGGACCCGATCTCAACACCCTCGGCGGCGGCCGATTTCCTCGACGGGCTCGTGACGTCCGCCGGAAACGGCGACGCCGCGGCCGGAGCCGGCATCGCCGTCCACCACTACGCCTGCAACCGCTCCATGTCCGCGAGCGGAGGCGGCCGTTTCTTCTGCAACGCAGACGGTGAACTGCTCTTCGTTCCCGAGCAGGGCACGATCCAGCTTCGCACCGAACTGGGCCGCCTGGACCTGCCGCCTGGCTGGATCGGCGTCGTGCCCCGGGGAGTGAGATTCCAGGTGGAGCTTCCGGCGGGCGCCGCTCGCGGCTACGTCTGCGAGAACTACGGCGCGGCGCTTCGGCTCCCGCCTCTGGGCGTGATCGGCGCGAACGGGAATGCAAACCCGCGCGACTTCGAGACGCCCGTGGCCTGGTACGAAAAACGCGAGGGCGCCTTCGAGCTCGTCACGAAATACGAAGGCGGGCTTTGGAGCACGCCGTTATCGCACTCACCGCTCGACGTCGTAGCCTGGCACGGCAACTACGCGCCCTACCGCTACGACCTCTCGCGGTTCAACACGATCAACACCGTGAGCTTCGACCACCCCGACCCTTCGATCTTCACGGTGCTCACCGCGCCCTCAGACACCGAGGGCGTGAGCAACGTGGACTTCGTGATCTTCCCTCCGCGCTGGATGGTGGCCGAGCACACCTTCCGCCCCCCCTACTTCCACCGCAACGTGATGAGCGAATACATGGGGCTCGTGAAAGGCGAGTACGACGCGAAGGCCGGGGGCTTTGTGCCCGGAGGCGCGAGCCTGCACAACTGCATGAGCGGGCACGGACCCGACGCCGCGAGCTTCGAAGCGGCGAGTAAGGCCGAGCTCGGGCCAAAGTACCTCGGTGACACGCTCGCGTTCATGTTCGAAAGCCGCTACCCGTTTCGCGTCACCCCGAAGTGGGCCGCGCGGGCGCAGAAGGATTACTTGAAGTGCTGGGATGGGTTCAAGCCGGGGATGAGCTGAGGACGCAGGTCCGAGCCCGCGCCCGAAGCCTCCAGCTCGGCCTTCATCCGCTCGAGCCCCTTCTGGAAGTGCTCGCTCAGGGCCAGGTTCACAGTTCCCTTGAAGTAACCTCCGATGATGGGGGGCAGGGTTCCGGTGTCCGTCCAGGTGATGTTGAAGCCGCCTTCGGTGGGGGTGTAGAGGATCGCGCCCGAGCCGTTCCTCTCGTCGGACTCGATCGCCGTCTCGTACTCGATTCCGCGGGAAGGGTCGGCCTTCAGGATCCAGATCTGGCCGCGCCCGCTCTTCGGTCCGCTCCACTTGTACCAGGCGCCCACGCCGCTCGCGCTCTCCGAAAACTCCACGACCCGCTCGGGGTCGTCGGTTTTCACCACGAGCCACTCCTCCCACTTCCGGAAGTCGCCGACCCGCGAGTAGATTCTTTGCGCCGGCGCGCGTACCGTGACGGCTGCGCCCGCCACCCATTGGCGCGGCAGAGCCACTCCGACGATCACGAAAAGAACCGCGAGCACGCCGAACGCCAAACCCAGGCCCTTCAGGAATTTCATCGTCCGCTGATCGTAACATGGGACGCCTGGCACCAGCGAGAGGAGGTACCGCCACGGCCAACCCTGATCAGAGCTTCATCCACCGATCCAGCACGGAATCGCGCCCGTAGATGTCTTTCCTGAATTGCATCGCCCCGTCGCGATCCGCCCAGGCGGTGAAGTAGACGATGAACACGCTCACGTCGGACCGGTATCGAAGCTCCCAGCTCTCCCCGGTTTCGATCTTGGCCTCGATCTCCTCCCAGTCCTCCTCCACCTTCGGCTGCTTCTCTCCGGCGGGCACGCCACGCTCGATGAAATAAAGCTCGCGCGCCAGGCTCATCGCCCGTTGAACGCGAAGGCAGCCCGAGCTCTGGCGTTTGTCGCGCCCCTTGAAGAGCGCCTTGTCCGGAGAGTCGTGCAGATAGACGTCGAAGGGGTTGGGAAAGAGCATCTTCACCTTGCCCAGCGGATTGCGAGGCCCCGGCTCCTGCCGGAAGATCACGCGGTAATGTTCGAGCGACTCCGCGCTCCAGTCGATCTCCGCCATGGGCACATCCACCCAGTCGCCACCCTGCTTCCGCAGTGCTCGAATTCCGCGCTTCGATAACGCCTCAGGGTCCTTTCTCACCGCGGGCTCAAGTTCCTCGCGGGCAATCCGCGCGGGGATCGTCCACGTTGGGTTGAAACTCAGCGTGGACACCCGGCTCGAAAAAACGGGCGTGCGCAGGTAATCCTTCCCCACGAGCACTTGTGAGTAGAGGCGCTCCTTGCCGAGGTCCACCAGGCTCAGGCTGTAGTCGGCGATGTTCACGACGACATACCGATCCCCGAGCGTCCGGGGCAACCAGCGCCAGCGCTCCAGGTTCAGCTCCAACTGCCGCACCCTCGCGGAGAGCGTGGTACCCAAGGCATCCAAGGTCTCCTCCCGCAGGATGCCGTCCGGAGTGAGCCCGTGGCGCTGCTGAAACCTCTTCACCGCCGAGGCCAGTTGAAGATCCGGATCAGCCGTTCCCGACTCCTCGAGATCACCCAGATGGCGCAGCCACCCAGCCAGAATCCGCCCAGACCGGCTTGTGGCGTCGATCTCGGTGTTGCCGCGCAGCAGCCTTGGGAGCGCGCGATTCCAGCTACGCGCGAGCTCACGGTACTTCTGGAGGCTCTCCTTCATCCGCGTGTAGGCGGGGTGCTGCGGCTCCAGCACGTTCATCACCTCGTTCACGCTCGCGGGCCACTCCTTCGCCACCTCCAGTAGGTCTTCGCGGCTCTTCCTCACCACCCGGAGCGTCCACTCCGGGTCCATGAGGTCGGGGTCCACGCGGCCCCACATCAAATCGGCCGCGAGCTGGAGCATGCCGTCGGTGAGCGTGGCGTCGAACCGCGCGGCCGCGGGGGCGTCGAGCCCCTGAAGAGGATCCTCTTCAGGGGGTGCCTGCGAGGCACGTCGCTGCGGCTTCCTCGCCGGCGGCGGCTCCACGCGCGCCATCAGCTTCCTGAGCTCGGGCACCCGGTAGAAGGCCGAATCCAAGCCAGACTCACGCGCCCGCTCGAGCCTCGCCAGGGCGATGCGCCCGGCGCCGGAGATCCGCCCCCGCTCGAACCACAGAGGCCGGTAGTCTCGGAGCCGGTACACCTCCACCAGGGCCTCGCTCTGCCTGAATCGCCTCCGGATCGGCCGCTCAGTCCAGGAGGTGGCCGTCCCGGGCGCGGGCTTCACCTCAGGCGGTACACCGGTCCACTGAACAAAGAGCTGAACAGCCCGCGTGATCGCCGCCGTCCTGCGCTCGGCGAGCAGCTCTTCCTCGGACTTGGGCGAGAGCAGAGCGCAGCCGCCAGCGAGAACGCCCAACATGGCGAGAACCGCCGCGAGAGCCCATCCGGATCTGCTGGGAAGCACCGGACTCACCGATAAGACCAGGTCGTCCCCTGAGCGCTGTCCTTGAGGATCACGCCCCGGGCCGCGAGCTCATCGCGGATGCGGTCGGCGCCGGCGAAGTCCTTGGCCGCGCGCGCGGCCTTGCGGTCAGCGATGAGCTTCTCCACCTCTTCGGCGCCGGGCAACCCGGCGCTGCCCGCGCCGGCGGGCGCCGCGGCCATGCGCTCCTGCGCGCGCTCGGCCCGCATGCGCGAAAGATCGGCGAGGAACTTGTCCGGGTCGAGCCGGCCGACGCCAAGCACCCCGCCGATATCCTCTTCCATCACCCGGATGAGCTCGCCCGCACCCAAGGCGGCAGACGGGCTGCCCGCCGAGCGCGGCTCCTGCATCAGCCGATTGAAAGTCCGGACCAGCGTGAAGAGCACCGCGAGCGCGCCGGGGGCATTGAGATCAGCGGCGAAGTGGTCGTCGATCTCCTTACGGGCCTTCTGACAGCTTGCCGCGAACTCGCCCCAGGCGCTCTCGGCCATGGCGTCGCCCATGCCGTACTTCCGGCCAAGCGCCGCGCGAGCGAGCTTCTTCGCCTGATAGAGACGCTCCAGGCTGTCGAAGCTCTGCTCCAGTGCCTCGTCCGTGAAGTCGAGGATGGTGCGATAGTGCACGCCCAAAAGCAGCTGCCGCGAAACCTCGGCGCCGTAGCGCCCCAGAAAATCGCGCGCGAGCATGAAGTTGCCCAGGCTCTTCGACATCTTCTGCTTGTTGATGTTCAGGAAGCGGTGGTGCACCCAGTGCCGCACGAAGGGTTTCTTTCCCGAGGCGGCCTCGCTCTGCGCGATCTCGTTCTCGTGGTGCGGGAACACCAGGTCCTCGCCGCCGTGGTGCACATCGATCTGAGTCCCGATCCACTTGGCCGACATGGCCGAGCACTCGATGTGCCAGCCCGGACGGCCCTTGCCCCAGGGGGAATCCCAGGCGGGCTCGCCGGGTTTGGCGGGCTTCCAGAGACTGAAGTCGAGCGGGTTGCGCTTCTTGTCGTTGATCTCCACGCGCGCACCGGCCATGAGATCATCGAGGTCACGTCCCGCGAGCTTTCCGTAACCCGGGAACTTGTCCACGCCGAAGAACACCTCGCCGTCCACCACGTAGCCCTGCCCCGCCTGGATGATGTCGCCAATCATCGCAATGATCTCCGGGATCGTCTCGGTGACCTTGGGCTTGTGGGTGGGCTCAAGCATGCCCGCGAGCGCGTAGTCCTTCTCCACCTCCTGCGTGTACTTCTTCGCCACGGCCTCGGGGGAGCTGCCCTCGTCGTGCCCACGCTGGATGATCTTGTCGTCAACGTCCGTGTAGTTGCGGACGTAGTTCACCTCGTAACCCGCGCGCTTGAAGTAGCGGAACATCATGTCGGCCACGAGGCCGCTTCTGAGGTTCCCGATGTGGATGAGGTTGTAGACCGTGGGCCCGCATGAATAGAGGCTGAGCTTGTCGGCGACCTGCGGCTCGAGCTTCTCGCGCTTTCCCGAAAGCGTGTTCGTGAGCCAGATCTCCCGCGGCGCGCTCTTGCTCATCTCAGGCCAGCCCCATCTGGCGCTTGACCAGATTCACGCGCTTGAGCACGCCCTCGCGCCCCAGGAGCGGAATCACGAGCTTGAGCTCGGGACCATGCGCCTGGCCGGTGGCGGCCACGCGCATGGGCATGAACAGGAGTTTGCCCTTCGAGCTCGTCTTCGCGCCCACTTCCTTCTGGATGTCGGCCACGTCCTGCTCCGTGAGCTTCTCAGGGCGAGCCTGCAGAGCCGCCTCGAAAGCCTTCACCACGTCGCCCGCGGTGGGCTGCGAAAGCACCTCTTTCGCCGAGGCGTCGAGCTCGCCCTCCGCCCCAAACAAGAAAGCCGCTGCCTGAGGGAGCTCCGAGATCAGGTTCACGGAGCCCTTGACGGCCTCCATCACCGAGATCAGCCAAGCTTCGGAATTCTTTTTCACCCCTTCCGCAACGGCGGGCAGCTCACTCGCCTCGAAGTACGGGCGTGCGAGCTTTGCCACTTCAGAACCGCTCAGCGCCTTGATGTAGAAGGAGTTCATCCAGAGAAGCTTTTGCATGTCGAATACGGCAGCGGCCTTCTGCAGCCCATCGAGCGAAAATGTTCTGATCAACTCGGCTCGCGACAGGATCTCCGGGTGCCCCGAAGCGGGTTTGAGCTCCGCCGGCGGCCACCAGCCCAGGAGCGAGAGGAAGTTCAGCATGGCGTCAGGCAGGAATCCCTTGGCCAGGTAGTCGTGCGTGGAGGTGTCGCCGTTGCGCTTGGAAAGCTTCTGGCGATCGGAGCCCAGCACCATCGCCATGTGTGCGAATTTCGGAACCGGGAAGCCCAGCGCCTCAAACAACATGATCTGCTTCGGGGTGTTCGCCAGGTGCTCCTCCGCGCGCAGCACGTGGTTGATCTTCATGAGCGCGTCGTCCACCACGACGGCGAAGTTGTAGACAGGCATCCCCAGCCCGTCGCCAAGCCCCTTCTCAAGCTCTTCGTCGGTGGGGGTGCGCGTGATCATGAAGTCGCCGATGGTTCCGGCTTTGAAGGTCACGGTGCCGCGTACGGCGTCGTCGAAGGCGATATCCTGGTCGGGGGCCATGAAGCGGATCCCGGCCTTGTCGCCCTTCTTCAGGCGCGCGTCGGCCTCAGCGCGCGAAACCTTGCGGCAGGTGCCGTCGTAGAGGGGCTGCTTGCCCATCTTCATCGCCACCTCGCGTTTGCGGGTGATCTCCTCGTCCGTGCAGAAGCAGTAGAAGGCCTTGCCCGCGTCGAGCAGCTTGCGCGCGTGGTCGGCGTAGATGCCCATGCGCTCGGACTGCCGGTAGGGCCCGTAGGGGCCCGGCTTGTCCGGGCCCTCGTCGTAATCGATGTCGAGCCCGTGGATATCGGACATCATCAGCTGCTCGCTCTCGCGAGTGGAGCGCTTTTGGTCGGTGTCCTCGATGCGAAGGATCAGCTTCCCGCCTCGGTTCTTGGCGTAGAGCCAATTGAAGAGCAGCGTGCGGACGCCGCCGACATGGAGGTAGCCCGTGGGGCTCGGAGCGAAACGAACCCGGACTTCGGCATCTGAGGGAGCAAGGGCCACGCGATCCGCCTTCGGTTCGAGCAGGGGATCTGACGCGGGTCCAGGCTGGGGCCTCAGGACGCGAAGATGGTCTGGATTTCCTGCTCGATGGTTTCTTCCTTGGTCTGACGAGCCAAGGAAATCTCTTTTACCAGCAAGTGCTTGGCCTGATCGAGCATTTTCCGCTCGCCGAAGCTCAGGTCTTTGCTGTGACGGAGCAGGAACAGATTGCGGAGAACTTCGGCGATCTCGTACACGGAGCCGGTTTTGATTTTCTCCATGTACTCGCGATAGCGGCGGTTCCAGGTGGTCTGGTCGATCTTCACGTCGCGGTTCTTCAGAATGGAGTACACGCGCTTCACGTCCTTGTCCGTGATGATGCTGCGCAGCCCCACGGAGTCAGCGTTGTCGGTCGGGACCATGATGGTCATCAGGTTATCGACGACCTGGAGCACGTAGAACGACTTCTTCTTGCCGCCCACTTCGCGCTCTTCGATCCGCTTCACCACCGTCACACCGTGAGCGGGGTAAACTGCGTTGTCACCGACCTTGAACATGAAACCTCCAACCGTTGCCCAGAGGCTTGTTGCTCTGAGCGAGGTGCGCCGTTTTCCCGTTGTTCGCGATGCCCGGTCCTGATAGACGGGGCCCGCGTCCAGGGGCTTGCGCAACGCACCTAACAAACGAACTTTGTTTTAAAAAACCTGGGCGACTTTACCACGTATCAAGGCCTGCGTCAAACCCGACTCACTCTTATCCCTATTCCCTTGGTTGCCATAACTTACTGTATTTATAGGTATATTTCCAATGCTTGGGCTCGGAAATGGGTTGCTGACGAGCTCAGACCGCCGCCCCTCCCAAGAGAGCAAGGCCGGGGCCAGCCCTTGGGCGACTCAAGTCATCGGAGATTCTGGCGCCAATACGCACCAGTGCCCCATGAGCTGTCTACGCTCTAGCCAGAAGGGCCAAGGTTCGAGGCACTAGCCCTTCAACAGATCAAAGGGGTACTCACCCCGCTCGTAGAGCGCTTCAGCCACCTTCTTCATGACCTCGTCCGCGTTGCGAACCATGCCCTTGAAGTTGGCGCGAACCCGGCGAGCCGCCAGGAAGAAGAAGGTCTCCGCCAGGTCCATCTCGAGGGCGCACTTCTCGGGTTGCCCCCCGGCGTCTTCGAGGGCCCGCGACACCCGCGAAAGCACCGCGGTCATCGCGAAGAAATCGACCGCCACCTCGGCGATCCGCTTCTGCGCGAGCTGCATGAGGTGGATCTGGTTGCCGTGCCGGCGAAGCGCCTGCTCCACCTGATTCGCGAGCTCCACCGCGGTCTCCTCCAGGAAAGCCGCGTGCTTCTTGAGGGCGGGATGGGACTTGGTGAGGGTCACGCCCATCACACTGCGTTTGATCTTTCGCACCGCGAAGTCGCTCACGGGCCCAAGCCCCTGAAGCGGATGTTTGATCGCCTTGGCGAGACCCGCGAGCTCCTCGCCCGGCCCCTGCATCCCCGAGAGGGCGACGAAGGCCCGGAGGATCTCGTTCGTGCCCTCGAAGATTCGGTTGATGCGGGCGTCCCTGAGCCAGCGCTCGTAGGGATACTCCTTCATGTAGCCGGAGCCCGCCCAGATCTGCAGGTTCTCGTCGACGCATTCCCAGAGCATCTCGGATGAGAAGATCTTGGCCGCCGCGCTCTCCATCGAGTAGTCCACGTCGCCTCGGTCGATCAGCGAGGCGGTGAGGAAAGCCATGCTTTCCGCAGCGTACGTGTTCGCAGCCATGCGGGCGATCTTCTCCTTGATCATCCCGTACTCGCCGATCTTCTTCTGAAACTGCACGCGCTCGTTGGCGTGTTCCACCGAAGCCTTGATGCAGTTACGGGAAACGCCCACGCAGCCGGCGGCAAGGCCCAGACGCCCGTGGTTCAACACGCCCATCGCCACCTTGAATCCCTTGCCGACCTCTCCCAGCACGTTCTCGACGGGCACCTTCACGTTGTCGAAGTGAACGGCGTTCGTCCACGACGCGCGAATTCCGAGTTTGTGCTCGGCCGGCCCCGTGGTCACACCCTCCGAAGGCATCTCCACCATGAAGCAGGAGACCTTTTCCTTCTTTTCCCCCTTCTCCATCACCTCCGCCTTCGCGAAGACGGTGTAGAAGCTCGCGATGCCGCCGTTCGTGATCCAGAGTTTGCTGCCCTTGAGCAGGTAGTGCTTTCCATCCGGAGTGAGCGTGGCCTTGGTTTGAATCGAAGCGGCGTCCGAGCCGCTGCCCGGCTCGGTCAGGCAGTAGGCCGCGATGAGCTGCCCCGAGGCAAGGCGCGGCAGGTATTTCGCTTTCTGGGCGGGCGTTCCGAAAAGGAGCAGCGCCTTGTACCCGATGCTCTGATGGGCGCCCAGCGTAACGGCCAGGGAGCCGTCGTGCGAGGCCACCTCCTGCATCACCCGTGCGTAGCCACGCTGGGGCAGGCCGAGCCCGCCCAGATCCTCGGGCACCGCCAGGCCCATGAGCCCGAGCTCCGAGAGGTAGTTGACGATCTCCCGGGGCATCTCGCCCTTCTCGTCCCACTCGGCTGACTTCACGTGGTCTCGCGCGAACTTCGCGAGCGTATCGACGATCATCGACACCGTTTCGCCGACGGCCGGATCCATCTTCGGAAACGGGAAAACGAACTCCTCGCGGATCTCGCCGAAGAAGAGCGACTTCAAGAAACTGTGGGTATCGTTGCTCATGTAGCCTCCCGATTTTTCCCTGACACGGTCACTTTACGGGCACGCGCGCGGCGCGTCCACCAGCGAGCGCGGATCCGACACATTGTCGCGCGGATTCGGGCCTCATGACAGATTGTCAAATGCGCCGCACCGGCGGGGCGTCATGCCCCCGTCGATTCCCGGCCTCCCACGCTCCCAGGCCAAGCCGAAGGACGGCGGCGGTGAGCGGCGCCTGGCACCGGACTTGCGATACCGGAGGTTGGTGGCACGCATTTCCTTCGAGGAGCTGAAAGCACGCGCTCGCGAGACCTTCGCCTCGTGGCGCGAGCGCGCGGGAGCGCTGGTGGAACGCGCGCGCTCCCGCTTGCCCAGGCGGCCCGCCGGCGTGGAGAACGCCCCTCTGATCGAAGATCCATCCCTCAAAGGGCCCAAGGCCTGGGTGATGCGCGCGAAGCGCGAGCTTCCCCGCCTCGCGGACCTGGCCTCCGCCATGGGCGAGAAGGCGCTCCAATCGCTGAAGGCCGGCGGGATCGGCGCCTGGGGAACGGGCACCGCGGTCGTGCTGAGCGCCTGGTTTCTGGCGGACGTCACGGCCTTGATGCTCGAAAGCTACGTGCCTGAACCGCCCGCCGTCTTCACGGGCGCCGGCGGAGGGCAAGGCGAACGCCCCAAGATGGTGGGGGCCTACGACGGTATCGCGCGCAGAAACCTGTTCAACAGCCGTGGGCTGATTCCGGGCGAGGGCGGGCCCACCCAGCCGGGCCAGACCGAGGATCCGGATGGACCATGCATCAACCGCACGACGCTCACGCTGAATCTCCTCGGCACGCTCATCACCCGCGACAAGGTCCACTCCATCGCGACGATCGAGGACCGGGGAAGCAACGACGTCTACCCCGTGCGAGCGGGGGACGAGGTCCCGTCGAAGCTGCGCGTGGTCGACATCGAGGCCCGGAAGGTCTGCTTCGTGAACCTCTCCACGGGCCGCAAGGAGTTCATCGATCTCCCCGAGGACGAAGCCGTGAGACCGGCCAGAACCGCCACCAGGCCGGCGCCCTCGACCGGGGGGATCGCCAAGAAAGGCCAGACCCAGTTCAACGTCCCCCGCACCGAGATCGACTCCGCCATGTCCGATCTCAACAAGGTGCTCACGCAGGCCCGGGCGGTGCCGCATTTCGAGAACGGCGTGCCGGCCGGCTACAAGCTGTTCCAGATCGTGCCGGGGAGCATCTACGACAAACTCGGGCTCACGAACGGCGACGTGATCGCCGGGGTGAACGGCGAGCCGATGGCGGACCCATCGAAGGCCTTCGAAATGTTGAATGAACTGAAGTCCTCGAAGCACGTCGAGATCAACATCAAGCGTAACGGCAAAGAAGAGACTCTGGTCTACGACATCAACTGAACGCGGAGATGACCATGGAACGAGAACACGACACCGCCTCTTCAACGCAGATCCGCTGGCTCAGCCTGGCAGCGGCGGCCACGGCGCTGATCGCGGCGGCCGCCATGGTGTCGCTGAACGCGCTCGCCGAGACGGGCGACGAGGGCGCGGCGGGCTTCGAGCCCGGGGCGCGCACCTTCAACAACCCCTTCGCGAATACGCCGCCGCCCCCGCCTGAGGCCGACGACATCGGCTCCGAGGAAGATTTCGCCGGCGAGCCCCCGCCTCCGCCCCCGGCGCCGGAACCTCCGCGTTACACCCCGCCCTCCAGGGGCGGCGGCGGCGCGCGCGCCGGGGGGGGGACCTCGGATCCGGCGAAGGACGTTCCAGAGCCGCAGAAGACGGAGAAGGGCGTCGCCGTGGGCGGCAACCCTCCCTCCGGAGTGATCACGCACAAGGAGGTGGATCCCCTGGAGCTGGATTCCGAGACCGGGTTCGGCGCCTCCGAGGTGGTGACGGACTTCAACTACCCTGACGTCGACATCCTCGATCTCGCCAAGACCATGGGTAAACTCACCGGCAAGAACTTCATCTTCGACAAGGACGTGAAGGGCCGCGTGTCGATCGTCTCCAACTCCCCGATCAGCGTTGGCGACGCCTGGCGCGCTTTCCTGACGGCGCTCGACATGAACACCTTCACGCTCATCCCCTCGGGCCGCTACATCCGCATCGCGCGCCAGCGCGACGCCCGGGACAAGCAGATCAGCACCTACACCGGCGACAGCGGGCCTGACACGGACGCCTTGATCACCCGGGTGTTCTCCCTCAAGTACATCGGCGCGGAGGAGATCGCGCGCACCTTCCGGAGCTTCATGCCCGCGAACTCCCGCATCATCCCGCACCAGCAGACCAACACCGTCATCGTCACCGACACGGGCTCCAACATCTCCAAGCTCGCCAAGATGCTCGAGTTCCTCGACGTCGAGGGCTTCGATGCCGGCATCGAGGTCGTGCCCGTGAAGTACGCTTCGGCCGTGGAGCTCGCGAAACTCATCGACACCCTTCTGCCGGGAACGACGGCCGGGGTGAAGCCCGGCGGAGGCGGCGCGCGCCTCGGGGGTTCGCAGTTCCAGGCCCGCCGCACCAAGGAGGGCGGGATCATCAACACCATCATCTCCGACGAGCGCACCAACACCCTGATCGTGCACGCCAACAGCAAAGGCGCGGACGAGGTGCGCGCGCTCGTGGCCAAGCTCGACCGCAAGCTCCCCTCCACCGCCGGGGGCGGAAAGATTCACGTCGTCTACCTTCAGTACGGCGACGCCGAGAAGATCGCTACCACTCTGAACAACCTGAGCTCGCAGTCGGGTTCCGGCGGCGGCTCCGCCGGCAAACCGGGCCTCGGCACGAACCCCACGAACCAGGCGCTCTTCGAGGGCAGCATCAAGGTCAGCGCCGACAAGTCCACCAACTCCCTCGTGATCACGGCCTCTCCCTCGGACTTCTCCGTGCTCCAGCGCGTGATCGGACGACTCGACATCCCGCTCGACCAAGTCTACGTCGAGGCGGTGATCATGGAGATGAGCATGGGGAAGGACTTCAGCTACTCCTCGAACGTGGCCCTTCCAAACGCGGACGGTGCGCTCCTGCTGGCGCCCAACAACGACCTCGTCGCAACCCTAGCGAACCCTCTCGCCCAACGCGGGCTCGTGATCCCCATGCCCCTTGGGAAGGAAACAACGGTCACGATCAATGGCCAGTCGAAGAAGGTTTCGAGCGTCTTGGGCCTGATCAAGGCCTTGCAGACTAATTCCAACGCCAACGTGCTCGCTACGCCCCAGATCCTCACGCTCGACAACACCGAGGCGAGCTTCGAGAGCGCGGAGCGCATTCCGGTGCCGAACAACACCATCAGCCAGACCGGACAGGTCAGCGCCGGTTTCAACAAGGAGCGGGTGGGCCTCTCGATCAAGATCAAGCCGCAGATCAACAAGGTGTCCGACTTCGTGAAGCTCGACATCGAGACCACGCTCGAGGACTTCTCGGGCCGCCAGCTTCCCTCCGCGGTGGAGCAGTTCGCGCTCGCGACTTCCGAGCGGACGGCGAAAACCTCCGTCGTGATAGGCGACAAGGACACGGTGGTGCTCGGCGGACTTGTGCGCGACAAACGCACGGACACTGTCTCCAAGGTGCCGATCCTCGGCGACATCCCGCTCCTGGGTTGGCTGTTCCGGTCGAAGACCTCGGCCATGGAGAAGACGAACCTGATCGTGTTCATCACGCCGCACATCATCCGCGAGTACGAGAAGATGCGCGCGCTTCTGGATCGGAATCTCCAGCAGCGCGATCAATTCATCGAGAGCGCCACCGGCGGTGAGGACAACCTGCGCGAATACCGCGACGAGATGATCCGCGGCCTTCCTCCCATCGAGGAGATCATGGGCTACAAGGAACGGAAGAGCGTGACACAATGACCGCCGCCCCGCCGCTCCAGTACCTGCACGGCTTCCCCCGCTTGGGGGAGATCCTGCTCAAGCACACCTCCCTCACCCAGGAGCAGCTCGAGAAGGCGCTCGAGCTCCAGGGCAAGGAAGGCGGGGTGCTCGGCGAGATCCTCGTGAAGAAAAACTTCATTCTTCCGCACGAGATCATGAAGGCGCTCTGCGTGCAGCTCGACTTGCCCTTCGTGGACGACCTCAAGCCCAACGAGATCGATCCCGCGCTCGTGGCGGGCCTCTCCATCAACTACGCCAAGACCAAGGAGATCGTGCCCGTGGCGCGCCGGGTGCGCGCCGACGGCTCCGAATACCTCGAGGTCGCGGTAGCAGACCCCTTCAACAAGACCGCCGTGGAAGACCTTCAGGTCCTCACCGGCATCCCGGTGGAGATCGTGGTTTCCACCCCGAACCGGATCCAGGACGCGATCAACCGCGTCTACGAACGAAGCACGGCGAACCTCGTGGGCGAGATCGGCGGGGAATTCGACGAAACGATGGATCTCGAGGGGCCCATCGACATCCTGGAGGCCACGGAGGACGACGCGCCCGTCATCAAGTTCGTCAACTCGCTGCTCTTCCGCGCAGTGAAGGAAAAGGCCTCCGACATCCACATCGAGCCCTTCGAGAAGGAGTTCGTCGTCCGCTTCCGCGTCGACGGAGTGCTCAACGACATCATCCGCCAGCCCAAACGCGCTCACGCCGCCATCTCCTCCCGCATCAAGGTGCTCGGGCAGCTCGACATCGCGGAGAAACGCATGCCGCAGGACGGCCGCATCAAGATCAAGGTTGCCGGCAAGGACATCGACATCCGCCTTTCCACGGTCCCCACGATCCACGGCGAACGGGTGGTGATGCGTATCCTCGAACAGACAGGGCGCGTGCTGGAGCTCGAGCAGCTTGGGTTCACGTCGCGCAGCCGCGTGGAGCTCAACAAGCTGATCTTCCGCAAGTACGGCATCCTGCTCGTCACGGGCCCCACGGGCTCCGGAAAGTCGACGACCCTGAGCTCCTTCCTCGTGAAGCTCAACAGCCCCGAGCGGAACATCCTCACCGTCGAGGATCCGATCGAATACCAGATCGCCGGCATCGGCCAGGTGCAGGTCAATCCCAAGATCGAGCTCACCTTCGCCCGTGCGCTCAGGAGCTTCCTCCGCCAGGATCCGGACATCATCATGGTTGGCGAGATCCGCGACCGGGAAACCGCCGAGATCGCGATCAACGCCTCCCTCACCGGCCACCTGGTGCTCTCCACGATTCACACGAACGACGCGGCGAGCGCGCCGAACCGGCTGATCGACATGGGCGTGGAGCCCTTCCTCGTGGCGAGCTCGCTCATCGGGATCGTGGCGCAGCGGCTGATCCGCAAGGTCTGCAAAGCTTGCCGAGAACCCTATGACCCGCCCGAGTTCGATCTCCTGGAGCTCGGGATGAAAAAGATCCCGGACGGCGTGCAGATCTACAAAGCCAAGGGCTGCCCGGCCTGCTCGAACAGCGGCTACGCCGGCCGAACCGTCACGCACGAGCTCATGGTACTCAACGACGACATCCGCTCGATGATCGTTCGCCAGACTGACGCAGGAACCATCAAGCAGGCGGCCCTCAAACAGGGCATGATCCCGCTCCGGAACGATGTCATCCAGAAGGTTCTCGAGGGCAATACGACCGTCGAGGAGCTCATGAGGGCCACGCACGCCGATTGAGGCGCGCCGGATGAACCATGCCGATCTTCGACTACAAAGCCCTCTCGAGGGACGGGAAATCGCAGAAAGGGATCGTGGAGGCCGAGTCCGCGAAGGCCGGCCGGGCGAAGCTCAAGAAGCAGGGCCTCCTGGTGACGGAGATCCGCGAGAAGAACGCCTCGCGCTCCGCGAACTCCGGCGGACTCCCCTTTTTCTCCGGAAAGGCGAGCATCAAGGACGTCTCGATGATGACGAGGCAGCTCGCGAGCCTCGTGAAGGCCAACATCCCGCTCGTGGAGTGCCTCAACGCGATGGTGGAGCAGACGGAGAAGGACGCCCTGAAGGTGGTGCTCACGCGCGTGCGCGACGACGTGAACGAGGGCACCTCGCTCGCCAAGGCGATGGCCCAGCACCCACGCGTCTACGACACGATTTTCATCAACATGGTGGAGGCGGGCGAGGCCTCCGGCACGCTCGGTCTCGTGCTCCTGAAGCTGGCCGACCTGAAGGAGGCCCAGCTTCGCCTGAAGAACAAGGTCGTGAGCGGGATGACCTACCCCGCCCTGATGATGGTCGTGGCGATGGGCCTGCTTGTCGGCATCTTCGTCTTCGTAATCCCGCGGCTCACCAAGATCTTCGACTCGATGAACAAACCCATTCCGGCGATCACCAAGGCGCTGATCCTGGTCAGCGACCTCCTCACGAACTGGTGGTTCCTCTTCGCGTTCGCGGGATTCGTCGGCGCCACGATGTTCACCCGTTACATCAACTCGAAGACCGGCCGGCCGAATTGGGACTCCTTCAAGCTCAGGGTTCCGGTGGTCGGCCATCTCGTGAGGATGATCGCGATCACCCGCTTCGCGAGCACGATGTCCACCCTGCTGGGGAGCGGCGTGCCCATCCTGACCGCGATGGCGATTTCTCGGAATCTCGTCGGGAACGTCCTGATTTCAGCGGCGATCGAGAAGGCCCGCGAGAACATCACGGAAGGGCAGTCGATTGCCGACCCGCTCAAGCGGAGCGGGGAATTCCCGCCCATGGTGATCCATATGATCGCCATCGGAGAGCGAACGGGCGAGTTGCCTCAGATGCTCGCGAACGTCTCGGAGACCTACGAGGAGCAGGTCAACGCCGCGATCGAGGGCATGACCGCGATGATGGAGCCCCTGATGATCGTCGGGATGGGCGGAGTCGTGGGCTTCATCGTGGTCTCGATCTTCATTCCACTTCTAGAGATCAGCAATATTCAGTAGAAAACTTCCCATCAACCCACACGAGGAGAAACAACGATGAAACTGAAACGCATGTTTGAGGTATCGAGCAAAACAACCGCCGGCGAGCAGGGATTCACCCTCACGGAGATGCTGATCGTGATCGCGCTGATCGGCGGCGTAATGGCGCTCGTGGGCACGCAGCTCATTGGCCGCTACCAGCGCGCCCGGGTTGACTCCACCAAGATCCAGATCAAGCAGCTGCAGACCGTCCTGAACCAGTTCCAGCTCGACTGCGGCTTCTTTCCAGACACCGACCAGGGTCTGGACGCGTTGGCCGCCAAGCCCACGGGACGCGAGTGCAAGAACTACGACCCCGCCGGCTACGTCCAGGGGGGCAGGGTGCCGAAAGATGGCTTCAACAACGATTTCCTCTACGAGTCCGACGGGCGCAAGTACGAGATTATCTCGCTCGGCGGGGACGGCAAGGAGGGCGGCGAAGGGATCGACGCCGACATCTCCTCGAACGAGACGGAGTGACCGGATGAGGCCGCGGAGAGCATCGGCCGCGGGGCGCGCCGATCAGGGATTCACCCTGATCGAGATGATGATCGTGATGGCGCTCATCGTGCTCATCTCGGTTCTTGCCCTGCCGAACCTCTCCGCGGTGTTCCGGCTCTCCTTGAGCGCTTCCACGCGCGAGATCGCGTCTCTTCTGCGAGAAGCCTACAACTCCGCCATCATCACCAAGCGCGTGTACCGGATGGCGTGGGACCTCAAGAACAACCAGTTCTGGGTGGAGGCGGGCCCGGACACGGTGCTGCTCGACAGCAAGGAGGCGCGCGACCTGCGCGACCAGCGGGGCGGGGACGGCGTGACCACGGGCGGCCAGTTCCAGCAGGACAAGACCGTCAGCCGCAAGAAATCCGAGCTCCCTCAGGGCGTTCGCTTCGAGGACGTCGTGACGGAGCAGGCCAAGGAGCCGATCGTGGAGGGCATGGCCTACAGCCACGTGTTCCCCCACGGTTTCACGGAGCAGACCGTCGTGCACCTGCGCGACAGCCAGGACCACCAGCTTTCTCTCGTATTGCTGCCCCTGGGCGGGAAGCTGAAGATGGTGGACGAGTACCTGAGCCCGGAGGACGCGTTCGGTGAATGAGCGTGGCTTCACCCTCATGGAGACGATGATCGCCATGGCGATCACCGTGTTCGTGTTCACCTCGATCCTGCTGGTTGAGTCCGCGAGCCTCTCGGCCCTCGAGAAGGCCCGGCGCATGAACGTGGTGGCGATGCTCTCGCAGCGGGCCATGGCGGAGGCGGAGATGGAGTTCGAGGGCAAACCCTTCAAGGAGGTTCCCAAGAAAAAGGAAGGCCGGTTCAAGGCGCCCTATGAGGACTACGCCTGGGGCCGCGAGATCCGCGAGGTGGAGTTCCCGAACCTCCTGGGCGGCGCGATCTCCTCGGGCTCTTCGTCGGAGGACGGCGAGGCCGACAAGTCGCAGATGGCCGACATGATGGGAAAGATCATGACTAACTACCTCTCGAAGGCGGTGCGGGAGGTGGTCGTCACGGTCAGCTGGGAGAAATCCGGCGCCTCGCAGAGTTTCGCCGTCTCAACCTATTGGGTAGATCTGAACAGTGAATTCAATCTCAACCCGTGAAGACGGATTCACGCTGCTCGAGGTGCTGATCGCCTTCGCCCTCCTGCTCTTCATCACCCTGATCACCTATTCCAAGGTGGCGCAGTCTTATCGGCTCCGCGACAAGTTCCTGACCGAGGGCGACTTCCACAACTCGATCGCATCGGCCGTCGAGGTGATCTCGCGCGACGTTTCGATGCTTTACTCGCCCGTGATCATGGTGCCTCGCAAGGACAACGACCCCAACCCTCCGGACGCCGAGACCCAGAAGGCCATCGCCGAGGGCGATCAGACGCGGGGGAGCAAGTTCTGGCTGGGCGTGATCGACGTGTCCGGCGTGCGGGCCATGCACTTCACGGGCGAGGAACGTTCGCTCCGGTTCGTGGCCGCGTCCCACGTTCGCGTCTACCGCGAAAGACCTGAGTCGGTGTTCGTGAAAGTGCATTACTCCCTCGAAGACGACCGTGAGGCCCCCGAGGCTCTTCAGGGTACCTCGATCCTGGTGAAGCGCATCAACACCAGCGCCTTCGATCCGGAGCTCGACGACAAGGAGGGTTACAGGGTTTACCGGCTGCTTCCCGGGATCAAGAACATGAGCTTCCGCTACTTCGAGAAGGCGAAGGAACGCTGGCACAGCCGCTGGGACTCGGAAACCCAGGATTTCCGGTACCGGATCCCCGATCTGATCGAGCTTGCGATCGAGGTCCAGGGCACCGAGACCCTCAGCTTTCAGGGCAGTTATCTATTCAGGCCGGAGATTCCGATCTATGGAATTCATCCCAGCCTTTAGGAAGACCCTCATGCGCGCCTGGCGCCGAAGCCCCGCGGGGGACGAGCGCGGCGTGGCGCTCTTCATGGTCGTGGCTTCGGTCGCGGTCCTGGTGATTCTCGCCACCGAGTTCATCTACATTGCGCAGATCAATCAGCGCGTGGCCTACGACTCGGCCGACAAGGTGCGGGCGCACTACGTGGCCAAGAGCGGGCTGAAGCTCTCGCTTCTCAGGCTGAAGGCCTACCAGCACATCAAGGGCTACATCAGCGGGGGCGCCGGGGGAGGCGGGAACAACCTCAGCTCCATGGTGCCGAAGGGGCTCGTCGAGCGGGTCTGGAGCTTCCCGCTGATTTTTCCGGTGCCCACCGATCTTCCAGGAATGAGCGAAGTTCAGAAACTGGCACTCAAGAAATTCCAGGATGACAGCGCGCTAGTGGGCTCCTACTCCGCGTTGATCGAGTCCGAATCTGCGAAATTCAACCTGAACCAGATCCTCGCCCCGTTCGCCCCGAAGAAAGAGGAGGCAAAAAAGGACTCGAAAAAGCCCGGAACCCCGGCCCAGCCCGCCTCCCCCGACCCCGATGCCGATCCCGCCGATCCGGACGCCAAGAACCCGGACCAGAAACCACAGTTCGATCCCGCGAAGGCGCGGCAGTCGCTGCAGGATTTCCTGACCGAGATCTTCGCCAAGAAGGCCGAGGAAGACGAGGATTTCGGCGACCTCTACCGAGATCTCACGATGGAGGAGCTCGTCGACGCGATCGCCGCCTGGTCCGATCGAAGCTACGAGCGGCGATTCCCCGCCGCCGGGAGCGACACCCTGCCACTGAAGAGGGGGCCCTTCTACTCCCTTACCGAGCTTCACATGGTTCCGCTGATGGACGACGGCCTGTTCAATCTCTTCGCCCCGAGCCTCACGGTCAGCCCCACGCCGGGCATCAACGTGAACACAATGCCGAAAGAGACTCTCCGCGCCCTGATTCCCGGGCTCACGGAGGAGGAGGTGAAGGAGTTCTTCGAGTACCGCGACTCGCAGAAGGAGGACAACCTGTTCAAAACCGTCGAGGATTTCCTGAAGTACGCCGAGAACAACTTCGGCGTGTTCCGCGGCAGCCCGAGCGAGGTGAGTGACTTCAAGGCGAAGCTGGAGGAGCGCAACATCCGTCTGCTCACGGACGAAAGCGAGTTCAAGATCACGGTCATCTCGCAGGTGAACAACGTCTCGAAGCAGCTCGAGGCCTACGTCACCCTCGCGGGCCCAAAAAAGGAACAGAATCCGGGCCAGCCTCCCGCGGGCGGGCAGAACCCGGATCAGCCGCCGGCGCCGGGCCAGGGTACGCAGCCCGGATTCCCGGAGGGGCCGCTCCCCCCGGAATCTGGCCTGAAAATCCACTTCATGAGAATCTACTAGGGACGGAAAGGAACGAGACATGAGGGTACTGAGCATCGATCTCGGAAGCTGGTCCGTCAAAGCCGTGGAGCTCGACACCTCCTTCGGCCGGTACGAGATCCACGACTACCACGAGGAGCGGGTTCGCGAGGGCCAGACGCCCGCTCAGACCGCTGGCCGGATGGTCCGCGCCCTGAGCCGGGCTCCGGAGGCTATCGTCGTTGGCCTGCCCCAGGGCAAGGTCACCTTCCGCAACCTCCACCTTCCCACGCGCGACCGCAGGGAGATCCAGAACGCCATCGCCTTCGAGCTCGAGGATGAGCTTCCCTTCGAGACCGACGACTCCGTCTTCGACCACTCGATCCTCTCCCAGGGCAGCGACGGGACTCATGTCCATATCGCCGGCACGCTCAAGCGTCACGTTGCCGAGCTCCTGGCCGAGCTCCAGGAGGAGGGAATCGATCCCGACGTCGTCACCACGGAGGCCTGGGCCATCCGCGGCCTCATCAACCGGATCGTCGACAAGGGCGTGCAGGAGTCGCCCGTCATGGTGGCCTGCCTGGGAGATGCCCACAGCACCCTCCAGGTCCACTGGAAGGGGTTTCCCGTGCTCTCGCGCCGCGTATCCTGGGGCGGGAAGCAGGCCACGGAGGCTCTCGCCCGGCACTATGGGATCCCGCGCGAGGAGGCCGAGAACGCGAAGATCCAAAGCGGCTTCATCCTGGCATCCGAACCGCGCGGCCGCGCGACCCCGGATCAGATCGAGTTCTCCGATGCGCTGATGGAGGGCCTGAAGCCTCTATTCACCGAGATCCGGCAGACGGCGCTTTCCGCGCGGAACCTCACTCAGATGGAGCTCAAGTCCATCTTCCTCTGTGGCGGCACCTCGTTGCTTCCCGGTCTCCGCTCCGTCCTCGAGGAGCAGAACCAGCTTCCCTCCTATCCCGCGCAGGCCCTGAGCGCTGTGTCGCTTTCCGGCCTGAGCTACTCGGAGGAAACAGACGCCTCCCAGCCCATCGCCGCCGCCCTGGCGCTGACCCAGGTGGGGCAGGAGCGCGGCAAGACGCCCAATCTCCGCAGAGGCGAGCTCTCCAAGGCCGGGGCCTCGCAGGGGATCGACTTCAAGACTCTGCGGAAGCCGCTCATCGCGGCGGGCTCCGTGGCGGCGAGCCTTTTCCTCAGCCTGGCCTTCCAGTCCTCCGTCTACGACTCGCGGATGGAGGAGCTCGACCTCCAGGTGGAGCGTTCGCTCAAGACCTTCTTCGGCCCGCTCTCGGCCAGCGCAGTCCGGACTTACCTCTCCAACCCCGAACGGCTGAAACGGGCCGTCCGATCTGAGCTCGAGAAGGAGCGTGAGATCTCGGCGCTGTTCAACGAGAATCCCCACTCCCCCTTGGATTTCCTCAACTCGCTCTCGGGCGCCGTGCCCAAGGACATCGTCGTGGACATGGTGAGCTTCACGGTGGGAGCGGCCCCAGGCACGCCCTACGACCGGTCCGCGGCCGAGCGGGGCGGAGTCTCGTTCGTGCTGGAGAGCAAGGAGAGCGAGGAACGCCTGGAGCGCCTCCTCGGAGGCCTCCTCGCGGGCGTGCGCAAGGAGGAGAGCGCTACGCTGCCCCCCGGCCAGGACGGCAAGCAACGCTTCAAGGTCTCCTTCAGCGGAACCCCCACGGAGTCGTCGTATGGAAAATGAATCGCGCATCCGGGTCGCCTGGAAGCAGCTCATGGATAAGCTCGGCGAGCAGCAATGGTTCCGCGAACTCAAGGCTAAATGGGACGAGCTCGATCCCCAATCGCGCAGGAACGCGAGGGTTGGGGGCCTGGCCGCGGTCGCGCTCACCGTCGGTGGCATCATCCTCAGCTCGATGTACACGGTGGCCGCCAAGAGATCCGATTTCAACGACAAGTCCGAGATTCTCGGCATGATCCGCAACGCCAGCGAGGAGATGCGCAGCCTGAAGGGAGGCAGCCGCCCCGCTTCCGCTGATGGCATGCCCAACTGGCCGGCCTACTTCCGGGGCAAGGCCACGAACGCGGGACTCGACGCGTCCACGATCACCGTCTCGACGGAGAAGAAGGGAAACTCGGGGAACAGCACGATCGAATCCATGTTCGACGTCAGCCTGAAGCGGGTGAACGTGCGGCAGCTCGCCAAGTACGCCTTTTACCTCCAGAACGGGGAACAGCCCGTGAAGCTCAAGCACCTCAAGATCGACACGGACGGGGACGAGGGGCATCTGAACGCTTCTCTGGACGTTTCCGCCTTCTCGCTCAAAAAAAAGGAGGATGAAAAATGAGCCCGGCCGGTCAGGAAGCTTTTACGGGCGCGGAAGGAACGCAGGAGATCCAGGCCCCGGGCCGGCTGGCCAGACTCAGGAAGTATTCCGCCTGGGGCTTCTGGGCCGCGGTGTTCGTCGTCTGCCTCATCCTTTTCACGGTCATGAAGTTCCCCGAAGCCCGGATCAAGGCGCTGATCCAGGGCCAGATCAACTCCGCGCTGGCGCCCCAGGGCGTCAGCGTGATCGCGCAGGAGGCCTCGCTCAGCATCTGGAGAGGCCTGCGCTACGAGATGGGCGACGTATCCCTGCGTTTCGCGAAGACGGGCAAAACCGTGCGGCTCGACCGCCTGCTGGTGAAACCGAGCATGCTCGGATTGATTTCTGGAACGATCGCAGGATCCGCATACGCCGAGAGAGGCGACAGCGAGCTCGGGTTGGACTTTGCGGTGAAGGGCACCCAGGCCGACCTGAGCGTGGATCTCGAGGATGTGGATCTGGGCAAGCTCGGGCTCGTGGAGGCGATGGCGGGAGTTCCCGTGGCGGGGCTGCTGAACGGGTTCGCCGAGCTTGAGGGCGACCTCAATAACCCGCAGAGCTGGGAGGCTTCCGCCGAGCTCAAGGCGGCCCACGTGAAGATCTCCGAGCAGCGCGTGCTCGCCTTCAAGATTCCCGAGATCGGCATCGCCGCTTCCGAGATCCGGCTGAAGGCCACCAAGGGAAAGCTCGAGCTCCGCCAGGTTCGGCTCGGGGATCCCAAACGGAAACCCGCCGACGACCTCACGGCCACGCTCACGGGCGACGTCAACCTCCAGAGAAACCTGATGGCAAGCGGGCTGAAGGTGAATGCGCGTTTCTCCCTTTCGCAGAAGGTCCTGGGCGCGCTGCCCCTCATCGACGCCTTCCTCGGCCCCGGCAAGCAGGCGGACGGCACCTATGCCTTCGACCTCTCGGGCAGCCTGGGTTCGCCGGTGCCGGTGGCGGTGAAACGCTGATGGAACCGCAATCCCCTTTCGACCGCCACCTCCGGAGGGCTCTGGAAAACCATCTCGACGTGGAAACCGGCGCCACGCCCCCTAATCTCGCGGAGGCCATGGCCTACAGCCTCCTGCTGCCTGGAAAGCGTATCCGACCGCGCCTGACGCTGGCCTGCGCGCAGATGGTCGGGCTCGTGGAGGCCGCCTCGATCCCGGCGGCTGTCGCCGTGGAGACGCTTCACTGCTTCACGCTGATCCACGACGACCTCCCATGCATGGACAACTCCGACACCCGGCGCGGGAAGCCGGCCAATCACAAAGTTCATGGAGAGGGCTTGGCCCTGCTCGCGGGCGACGCCCTCATCGCGTTGGCCTACAAGGCGCTGTTCGAGGCGGCTCCGCACGTCACGGCCACCGGATTCCACGCTGCCCTGAACCGCTTCACCGATACGCTCGGTGCGAGCGGCGTGACCGGCGGCCAGGCGATGGAAATGCTCCTCAAGCCCGACAGCGGCCCTGATGCGGTGAGGAAGATGCACGCGGCGAAAACCGGAGCCCTCTTCAAGGCGGCCCTCCTTCTTCCCAAGGACCTCTCGGAGGTGGCCGCGGAGGGCGACGGCGGCCAATCCATCATCACCTTCGCCGATGAGCTCGGATCCGCTTTCCAGGTGGCGGACGACCTCGCCGACCTCGCGGAGGAAAAGGGCGATCGCGCCTCATTCAATGTCTTCAACCACGGCGACAAGGGTTTCCTCCTCAACGAAGCTACGACCGGGCTCGAGATCGCCACCCGCCAGCTGCACGAGATCTGGGGCGAATCGGCCGCCGGCCTGGTCGCGATCAGCAACGAGGTCAAAGCCCGGCTTCGCTAGGCTGGTCGCGCGTCACTGCCGAAAGCGGCTGAAACCCCGAGGGTAGAGCGGCGGATTCGACTCCCAGTACCGATCCACCGCACGATAACGCCGCGCCACGACCTGAAACAGGTTCGCGTGAGCCGGAATCCTGCCGAAGTAGTCCACGGGGTCCGCCGCCATGCTCGCCGGCAGATCCTTAAATGGCGCACCGTAGTCAATGATCTCGGAGTGCGGGACCTCCGGCGCGAAACCTCCGAACACAACGCCTCCGTCCGCGGCCTGTCCGCCTCCGCTCCCGCCTCCGCCCGAATAATTCGAACCGGACGCGGCCGCGCGGTCGCCCTCCCCCACGGGCTCGGCGCTGGGTGCGGTACCGGCGCCCGCGCCCAGCCCTCCACCGCCCCCGGATTTCCGCCCGCTGCCCTGGGGCGCCCCCGGATTCGGATTCAGCGCGTTCAGATCACTCGGCGGATTCAGCGCAGGCGCGGGATCCGCCCCCCGCCCCCCGCCCAGACCCGTCGCCGTCGCGGCCGTCGAACCCTCGCCGCCGGTGCCTCCAGGCCCGCTCGAGCGCGGCCCTTTTCCGTCTTCGGATCCGCCGATTTCTGGCCCCCCAGCCTGGATCGCAGGGGTCACCACCGTTTGTGAGATCGTCACCGACGAAGGCCCGAGACCCGCTTCCACCAGCACGCGTAGGGCGCAGGTCTCGCGGAGCTGAGCCATCAGGATGTCCAGGTTGAACTTCATCAGGGCCTGGGCCATCTCCTCGGACTCGAACTGCTTGCGGGCGCAGAGCTCGCGGGCACGCTTGCCGGTTTCGTCCATCCGCGAGAGAACCCGCTTGGCCTCCGCGCTCTCGGAGGCGCCCGAGAACTGGCCGTCGAGCTCCGCCGTGCCGCGCTTGCGCGTGGCCTCCACCTCCGGAAGCACCTCTCGGATGTACGAGTACTCGCAGGTGGGCACGAGCTTCGTGCCCTGCGGGTTCTCACGGAGCCGCTTCTGGTAAAGATCCCGCTGCTCGAAGGTGGCGAAGTACAGGAAGGCGTCCTTCGATCCCTCCACCGGGAGCGAAGGCAGGACCTTGCGAAGCTCGTTCAGAAGATCAGCGTTGATGCCTCTCTCTCGCAACTCCTTTACGATCTTGTAATGGGCCGCGCCCACGGCCTCGCCCGTCTTGAAGCCCACCACTGCCCCGGCCATCGAACCCACGATCTGGCCGCCCCAAACTCCGACAGCGGCACCCGCTGCGCCGCCGGCGCCGGCGCCGACAAGGCCGCCTCCGACGGCACCCACCGCGGCACCAGCGAGCGATCCACCCACGGCGCCGCCCATTTGGGCGACGAGCACATAGAGGAGATTTCCATTGATGTCTTCCATCACGAAAATGCCGTCGCCAGCCCCCTTGCGGGACCTTTGCTCAACGGCGGTTCCCGGGGCGCTCCCAGGAGCCGGCGTTTCCGGGAGTTCCTCGTCGAGCAGCACCTCGAAGTCGAGCTGGAGCGAGAAGTCAGGCTCCACCTCCGCGAGGGTCGACCGGTAGCCGCCGCACTGAAACGGCTGGTCCCAGCTGGTGACGCCCTCGGCGACGGCCGTACCGAAGCCCTTGGCCTCGTCGGACAGGTCGGCGGCTTGCGCGGCAGGGGATACTGAAACCGCGCAGGACAACGCCAGGAACGCCCCAACGTGATTCCACGAACGAGTCATTCCCCCCCCCCCCCGAAGTGATTTCTGACCCCAATAGCGAGGGTACCACAGCCGAAAAGAAGCCGGCTATGTGTCGGCGGCGACGCGGGCCTGGCGGCCCCGCGACGGGCGCGCGGCCCCACTAGAGTTTGAAGAACTCCGAAAGCGGCGTACGCGCCAGCTGCTGAAGCCCCTGAAGCTGCGCGCGGAGCTTTTCCAGACGGTCCCTGCGCACGCGCTGCTCGCCACCCACAAGGCCGCGTTCCTGCTTGAAGGCCTTGAGCTGCCCCTGACCACGAAGCTCGCGGAGACGCTTGCGCGCGCCCTCGATGGAGTAGCGCTCCTGGTAGAGCAGGTGCTTGATCAGGAGGAGCGTCTCCACGTCCGCGCGGCGATACACGCGCTGGCCGGTGGAGGACTTCTCGGGAGAGATCATCGGGAACTCCGACTCCCAGTACCGCAGGACGTAGGGTTTCACGCCCACGAGGTCGGAGACGTCCCCGATGCGAAAAAATGTTTTGTCGGGGATCTGAATAGGTAGGGACTGTTGGACGGGAACTTCACCACCGGGGGCGTCAATTTTCCCACCCCCTAAGGATTCAGCTGCCCCCTCCTGGGGTTCGCTGCCAACGACGCTCACTCGTCGCCATCCTCGTCATCGTCGTCCTTAGACGACCTGCGCCGAATGGAGTCGGGCTGAATCGGC
>JADZFF010000168.1 GCA_020850015.1 Bdellovibrionales bacterium
ATGTATAAGACGCCGCCCGCTACGACAGGTTCGCGCTCGACCTGGCTAGATGCCTCAAACTGCCAAAGCTCACTACCTGAGCCGCGATCTACAGCAAAGACGTCGTGAGAGCCGGAAACCAGAAAGACAGCAGAATCGCTTACGGCAAGAGAAGCGTCTCCTCCTCGAGACGGATACTCGTACTTCCACAGCTCAACCCCAGATCCGGCATCGAGGGCAACCGCACTTTCACTACTTGCAACATAAATCGCTCCACCAACTATATGGGGCGATGAAGCAACCTCACCAGACGTGCGGTATCGCCAAAGTTCCTCACCGCTCCGGATGTCCAATGCAAAAACATCCCCATATAGATTGGTGAACGCGACGACACCATCGTCAATAGAAGGAGCCGACTCACTGACCAGGCTTTCTACTGACCCCGTTTCAAACCGCCAAAGTAGAGGGGGGGCTCCAACCGGCAATTGAGCACGCACAGAGATTGAGTGAATCCCAGTAGACATCACGGCGATGGTCAAAGCGATCACAAGAGCAAACTTCTTGTCCACGGCCAGACTCTCCTGCCATCTTGATATTCACTTGGTGTCGCCGATTGCCAGAAAGACTAGCAAAAGACTAGCACAGGTGGCTACGAACAGGTCTCTCCAGATGGTTCGTCCTTAAGATGATCCAATAATTCAAACGATAGGTCCGTGGGTCACTCCATGTGCAAAGTAGAGCTCGTTCCGTGAGGACGCTACCGCTCTGTTTTAGGACTCTTCTGGGGCAGAGAGAGCATCCTTCACGACGTCGCCATGCCATAGCCCTCCGCGCATGGTGGGGATCTCGCGTCGATTGAGCTCGCGGGCTATTTCCCTGTAGCTGAGTCCCTGGCGGTAAAGAGGCTCGATCAGAGGGCGAACGCGATCGCGATAGGCGGCAAGGGAGGCGGCGAGGGTTTGACGCCCCTGTGACAGGGACGGATCGGGACGTGGATTGCCCAAACGCTTCCCGCGTTGTTTGACCGCGGCAAGGGCCTCCTTGGTCCGCTTGCTGGTCATTTCCCGCTCGTGCTCGGCGACGGCGGCCATAATGTGAATGGTAAACCGGTTGGCATAGGGCATATCAACGGCAACGAAGTCGACGCCGGACTCCATCAGGCCGGACACGAAGTAGACGTTGCGTGCGAGGCGGTCGAGCTTGGCGATCACCAGGCGGGCCTTGTGCTTCTTACAAAGGGAGATGGCCTTTGCCAGTTCCGGGCGATCCGCCTTCTTGCCGCTCTCGACCTCCGTGAACTCCGCCAGCAATTCACCATCGACCACGCCGGCGAGATAGGAGGCAACGGCCGCACGCTGAGCCTCCAGCCCTAACCCGGAACGCCCTTGCCGATCGGTTGACACCCTGTAATACGCAATATGGAGGATCATGCAGGAGACTGTAACGACCGTTACCGATTCCTGCAAGCCCTATTCGATCTATAAGGTGACATAAAAGTCACGTAGTCCATGGGATCGCGATCGAGGCAACTACTCGTCAACTAGGAAATAACCTTCCGCAAGGTCGTCGTAGTCCTCAAGTCGCTCGCGAATCAGTGGTTTGAGTAGTTCGCCGAAGGGTTCCGCCCAGAGGAGGACATAGGCTCCCACCCCTCTGTCCGCGTTCAAGGCAAGTGCGTTGATGAGACCGAGGGCCTCCTCGAAAGAGACCGAGAGCCCGCGTGCGATTGCACTAACAGGAATTGTCGGCTGAAGCGTCAGCCGTCTGACATGACGGGAGAGGGAGATCGGAGGCCCGTCGTAGCGGAGCCCTACGGCATGAAGAAACGCCTCATGCGCTTCCTTCATTCGGGAGGCATTCGCTTCGATGAAGGAATCGAGGTCCTCGCTATCGTGGCGCAACGGGTCGTCAGGATGGGGGAGGGAAAAGAAAGGAATGAAATTCAAAGCTTGGTCCAGCTCGTCCCGATCCATTTCGCTCAGGCGATAACCCCGTGAAGCTCGAACGGGGAAGCTCTTACGCCCACCATCAGCCCACCCAAATGTCAGCCGCTTCTTCCACGAAGAGGAATCGGAGGCCTTCGGAGGAGATTCGTAATGATGAAAGGGGAAAGGAGGCGGGATTGGAGCTAACACACCACCTGGCCCGCCGCCAGACGGAAACGAGGAAGAAAGGATCCCCACTTTATCGAACCAATCCTCCGCAACGACATCTCCAGGGGCAAGGGCGAATGCAGCCGGAAAGGCAGTGGTTTCGACACTGACGCGGAGCTTGAGGAGATTCACCACAGGCGGGAAAGCAACGCGGTGCCCCTGAGTGCGGAACCGAACGAGGGGGCTGGGGGTGCTGAGCTCACGGGGAAATGGGGGGAGTCCCTCATTTGGCACACGCCAGAGAACACGATAGGCATCGTTGACCTGCTCCAGAGAGGACTGGGAACCGACAACATAGGCAGGAAACTCCAACGCCTCAACGATCCGACGAAAGAGAGAAGGCCTCGCCGGGGTTGAGGGTGGAAGAATCTCACGGGCAGGGGGAGGAAGGGACTCGATTGTATGCAGCAGGTGATTGATCTCGACCGGAGAACAGTCAAGAGCCTCCCCTAAAGCAAGAAGGTCTCGGCGAGGAGGAACTCTCGTAATCCGCCCCTTGAGCAACTCCTCAAACGTGGACTTCCCCAGCCGCTTCGTGATGTTGCTAATCCGATAGCGGCTTTTCTGCGCGCGTTTGTCCTTCGCCTTGACCTGATTCCCCTCGGCCTCAGCCCTCAACGCCGCCTGCTCGAGGCGGTTGATGCGCTCCTCGAGAACGTCTTCGATCGCCTCAGCCAGGGACAACACGGCTGGCGGGAAGGTCTCCGGGTCGAAGGTTCGCCGTTCATAGGGTCTGAACACCAAGGGACCGCGCTCCGAAGCAGACCGCATCCAACGATTCTGGATAGTCGGGAAAAAATCCCGAACTCCTTTGAGTCCGACTCCCTAAGTTTAGCAAGTAATGGAGAGCAATAGTTCTCCAGAGCCCCTTGCCTAGCACCAACAGAAAGGAGCCGGATGATTCGCACCTCATGGCTTCCCTTCTCGCGGAAGGGAGTAACGACGTCGCTCGAGACCGACCGGCGTGACCTTGATGTTCCGCTGCTGACGTTACCTGGAGGATCGGAGTGGACCGCCCGGGATGCCTGCAACGGGGTTCAGGTCTTCGGAGCGATCGGCTCAGGCAAGACGAGTGGGAGCGGGGCGGCAATCGCGCTGGCGTTGCTGGCGCGTGGGTTCGGTGGACTGGTGCTCTGCGCCAAGCCGGAAGAGCGGTCGCTCTGGCAGCGATACGCGCTTCGGACTGGCCGACTGAATGACCTGGTCATCGTGTCGCCGGTGAATCCGTCACATCCGTGCCGGTTCAATTTCATGGCGCATGAGTTGAACCGGAGAGGGGCAGGAGCCGGTCAGACCGAAAACCTGGTGAAGCTCTTCTCGATCGTCGGCGAGATCATCGAGGGCAAGGCGGCCCAGGAAGGTCCGGACTTCTGGTCACGCTCCATGCAGGAGCTGCTCCGCAACGCGATCGACGTGATCGCGCTCGCCCGCAAGACCGTCTCGATCGAGCTCGTCTCACGGATGGTGGTCACCGCGCCGCATTCGGTGGCCGAAGTCAGCTCAGAGGAATGGTGGGACACGTCGTTCTGCGGTCAGCTCCTTCGAGAGTCGAAGACAGCGGCCATGTCCCCCGAGACGGCGCACGACTACGAGCTCGCCGTCACCTACTGGCTAGAGACCTTCCCGCGAATGGCGGATCGGATGCGGTCGAGCATCACGGCGACATTCAGCAGCATGGCCGACATCCTGAACCGCGGGCTGGCCTATCAGATGCTCGGCACCGAGACAGAGCTCGTGCCCGAGGTGATGTTCCGGTCGCAGAAGGTGATCGTGCTCGACCTGCCGGTGCAGGAGTACGGCGAGGCAGGGCGGATTGTGCAGGCGATCTGGAAGTACATGACGCAGAAGGCAATCGAGCGGCGGGACGTGAACGCGCACGCGCTCCCGGTCTTCATCTGGGCGGACGAAGCTCAGAACTTCGTCTCACCCTATGACTTCCTTTATCAGTCGGTCTGCCGCTCGGCGCGCGGAATCACGGTCTACCTGACCCAGAACATCAGCAACTACTACGCGCTGCTCGGCAACCGCGACCAGGCCAACTCCCTGCTCGGGAACTTCCAGACAAAAGTCTTCCACGCCAACGCGGACGCTCCGACAAACGCCTACGCCTCCGAAGTGATCGCCAGCGAAATGATCGCGCTCGGCAGTGGGGGCACCTCGACCAACCCGGAAGGGGAGCGATCGAGCAGCTTCAACGTGTCGCAATCGCTCCAATCAAAGGTCCTCCCGGCGGAGTTCACAACGCTCCGCACCGGGGGGCCGGCAAACGGATTCACCGTCGAAGCCATCTGGTTCCAGGGCGGGCGTCGGTTCGCAACGAACCACGGCCATCCCTTCGTGCGGGTCTCGTTCCGGCAAAGTTGAAAGGGAAAAGCATGGATGCGATTGAGCGGAAGGAATTCACCAAGCAGTTCACCCTGCACGACTACTCTATCCAACAGCAGGAACGCCTCTTCCGCGAGCAGGCCCGCAAGGAGCGCAACAGCAACATCCCCATGGAGCTCCGTCCTTACTGGGCATTGGGTGAGCTGGGGGCCAACGTGATGACGGTGCCGCTCGAAGTGCTGAGCCGGCGA
>JADZFF010000169.1 GCA_020850015.1 Bdellovibrionales bacterium
CTTGGGCAGCGCAGCTCCACCTTTGCGGCGCGGGAGCTCGCAACCCCGTAAAGCCCCGAGACAAAATCCAGCCCGGACCTTCTGTGTAGCGACGCGGTGGCAATCGAAACGCCAAGGCATCGCTTGCAGCGGAATACCTTCGCGCGGCCCAGGTAAGCTGGCAGAAGCGTTGTTTGGCATCGAGGGCAGCTCAGAAACATGTGTCACTGATATTGAGCCCGACCGATGGCGAAATCAAACGAAAGGGCCCGGAAGCCTTGCGGCTCCCGGGCCCTTCTCTATCGAACGGAACGCAGGATCAGAGCGCGGCCATCGGGCCC
The DNA here is from genome assembly GCA_020850015.1 of Bdellovibrionales bacterium. Classification (GTDB taxonomy): domain Bacteria; phylum Bdellovibrionota; class UBA1018; order UBA1018; family JADZFF01; genus JADZFF01. The sequence continues at coordinate 321 of JADZFF010000169.1, forward strand.
GCCGCCGGAACCTGCGGGAGCTTGTAGCTCTTCAGGAATCCGTCACGAACTCCGCCACTCAACACCCGATAGGGGTCGTTGGAGAGATCGAGCGCATAGAGGAAGGGGCGGAGGTTCGCCTCGAACACGCGGTCGATCACGCCCGCGCCTGGGTAGAAGCCGCCGTTCCACATGCTTTTCGGCGAGAGCTCGAACGTGAAGCTGATCATGCCCAGCTCGCCGTAGGCGTAGTCCGTGGTGTCGCCGCTCGCGATGTAGAGATCGCTCGACTGCTGGGGCGTATATCCGTTCCAGGCGGCCATCGTCTGCGCCATCTTCTCGTGTACCAGGCGGTCGCGCTCGGTCTCGATGGCGTCATACTTGTGGCCCCAAGGATACAGAATGAGCTCGCTGAAGGTGTGGACGCTGAGGACAATGGTGAGATTCCTGTGGGTGTCCAGGAATCCTTTGACCGCCGCCGTCTCCGGCTCGGAGAAAGGCTCGGTTCCCATGTAGGTGTCGCTCGAGGGGTTCGTGCTAGAGCCGCCCGTGCCCCACATGTAGCCGTAGTTGCGGTTCAGATCGACGCCGAAGGTGCCGCCCTCGTTCGCGCGTCGGTTCTTTCTCCACATACGGTAGCTGGTCGTCTCGATGTCGTATTCGACGCCATCCGGGTTCACCATCGGGACGATCCAGATGTCGCGGCCGTTGAGCATTCCGGAGATCTGCGCGTCGGCGCGGTTCTTCAAGAGGTGCTCGGCGAACATGAGCGGGATCTCGGTGGAAAGATGTTCGCGGGCATGGTGGGTTCCCATGTACACGATCCCGGGCTTCTCGCTCTTTCCTGAGTCGAGCGCCACCGTGTCGGTGTTGATGTGGATCGCGAGGAGCTCGCGGCCCTGGAGCGACTTTCCGATCGAGACCACGCGCGCGATGTCCGCGTTGGCGTTCGCGATGGAGTTCAGCTTCTGCGTGAGCTCCGCGTAGTTGTGGAAGCGGGCATCGGCCGCGGGGAAGTCGAAGACCCCCTGGTGGCCGCCGCGGGCCGTGGCGACGTCGAAGTTGCCGGCGATCCTCAGCCCGGCCGCTTTCAGGTCGGCGATCACGCTCGGGCTTGCGAAGCCCCAGACGCTGTCCGAACGCACGAACTCGATGCTCAGGCCGAGGTCGGCCGTTTTGCTGCGAGCCTCTTTGCCCTCGACCATGACCTGGATGAAGCGATCTGCGGACTCGCCTTCGCCGTGCGCGAGCACGGGGCTGGAGATTCCCGCTGAAAGGCCGAGCAGGGCCAGAACCAGCGCCGCGGCGCCGTGACTAAAATAGGACATCAGATTCCCTCCTGTTTTCCGCTCATCAGTGAGCGGGCGTCTTCTTTGAAGCCCATAGATCGTAACAACCGAATGACGCCCCACAAGGGGGCCTGTGTCAATTTTGACCCCAATACCTGATTAAAACACTAAAGCTTAGGGCGGGGGCGCCGATAGGTGTGATGTAGGCCGGAGGACAATATGGGCAAGAAACCACAGGGCGAAGCAGGCAAGGCAGTTTCAACGGCTGAGGGCGGCGCCCCGGCCGTGGAGAGGTGCGTAGCCGAGGGCTGCAAGGCCAAGTCGGCCCGGTTCTCCTTCTGCCCCGAGCATTACGAACACTTCAAGTTCGGGCTGATCCGCAAGGACGGCAAGCTCGCCGACGACCACGAGAAGAAACTCGACCATTTCAACGCGATGCGCGCCCGCCAGGGTGCGACCCGGAAAGTTGCCTGATCGGAGGCTGATCCGATCGTAAGGCCGCCCCTGAGGAAGGGCGGCTCCAGCGGCAATAGCGCTGTACCCACCACCTCCTCAAACCGGGGGATCCAGGGGCCTTTTCTGGCTCTTGGGTCCCCCGGCCTCTTTCATCAAAAGCCCAAAAATCGTCGCGTCGCGAGCACCCAAAGGTAGCTCTGCCGGGTCAGATGCCGATCGCGGCGGACTGGATCGCGCGCAGTCGCATGCAGGCGGACTGCGCCTCCTCGATCATCGAATCGACCTGGGCGCGGCCGAAGGCCTCCCCCTCTGCGGTACCTTGGAGCTCGACGAAGTTTCCCCTGCCGGTAATCACGAAATTCATGTCCGTGTCGCAGGAGGAGTCTTCCTCGTAGTTCAGATCCACGAGCGCCCGCCCGTCCTTCAGGCCCACGCTGATCGCGGAAACCGAGTCCTTGAGTGGGACCGCAGAGATGAGCCCTTTCTTCTGGAGGGAATTCAACGCGACGGCAAGCGCGACGTATCCCCCCGTGATCGATGCCGTGCGCGTGCCTCCGTCCGCTTGGAGCACGTCGCAGTCGATGAGAACGCTTCGCTCACCCAGAGCCCTTAGATCGACGACCGCACGGAGCGCGCGCCCCACGAGCCTTTGGATCTCCTGCGTGCGGCCCGAAACCTTTTCGCGATCGCGCCTCCCGCGCGTATGGGTGGCCCGGGGTAGCATGGAATACTCGGCCGTCACCCAGCCGCGCCCCTTGCCCTTCATCCATTCGGGCACGGACTCCTCGATGGAGGCGGTGCAGAGGACGTGGGTGTTTCCGGCTCGAATCAGCGCGGAACCCTCCGCATAGCGATTGACTCCGGTTTCGATCGAGATGGGCCGAAGATCCGAGGGAGACCTACCGTCTAGACGTGGTTGAGCCATATGATAGACGCCGAGTATGGCAGCAAATCCGCGCCCCGATCAAGGAGACACAGCCCCCTGGGGCCCGCTGCTCAGGCGCGGGCTCGAAGAGGACAACTGGGCGCAGGACTGGACGACTCTGGGCGCGCTGGCCACCGATCCGACGCGGATCTCCCGAGCGCGCTGGGTCGCGAAGGCTCAGGGCATCTGGTGCTCGGCTGGGCTCATGACTCACGTGGAGCGTGTGGCCTCCGAACTGGGAGTTTCTGTGAACGCGAAGGCCTTGGTCGCTGACGGCACGGCGGTGAGGCCTGGGACGGTGCTTGCCGCTTGGGACGGGCAGGCGCGGATTCTGCTCGCGATGGAGCGACCCGCCTTGAATCTGGCCCAGTATGCCTGTGGCATCGCCACGGCTACGCGCGCCCTGGTTTCCGCAGTCGAGGAATCGGCGCGGGGGCGCGGCTGCCCTCCCCCACGCGTTGCAGCCACCCGAAAGAGCCTCCCCTTCTACCGGGATCTCGCGCTTCTGGCGGTCCGGTCCGGCGGCGGGCATCCGCATCGCGTGAATCTCGCGGGCGGGGTGCTGATTAAGGAAAACCACGTGGCCGCCGCGGGCGGCATCCCCGAAGCCATCGCCGGAGCGCGCGGCGTGGCACCGCACGGTCTCAGGGTCGAAGTCGAAGTCCGAAGCGCCGCTGAGGCGGAGTCTGCCCTTCTGGCGGGGGCCGACGCGATACTCCTGGATAACTTTGCTCCCGCAGATGCGATCGCGGCAGCGAGAGCGGCGAAGTCACGGGCGCCTGGAATCGTGGTGGAGGTCAGCGGGGGAATCGATGCCGCCTCGATCGGTGCCTATGTGGACGCCTCCATCGACGTGATCTCGTCGGGCGCGCTCACGCATTCCGTCCGCGCGCTCGACATCAGCATGCTGATGGAGGGCGCTTGAGCCCGGGATCTGCGGAATCTGGAGATTGGAGCCGCTGGCTCGACGAATGCGGATCCACAAATGACGTCGCGCGCACGCTCGCGGAGGCCGGGGCCCCTTCGGGGTCCTGGGTTGCCGCGCGAAGGCAGAGCAGCGGGCGCGGGCGCGCGGGCCGCGAGTGGAAATCCACCGAGGGGAATTTGCATCTTTCCGTGGTTTTGCGGCCCGATCGGCGCGAGCTTTGGACCTGGATACCTCTCGCGGCTGCTGTGGCCGCGGCGAGGGCCGCTGAGGCGGTGGCCCCGGCGGCGAGGGGCGCGCTGCGGATCAAGTGGCCGAACGATCTTGCCGTGGATGGAGCCAAGCTCGGGGGCATTCTTTGCGAGGCTTCCGGAGGCGCGGGAGTCAATGGATTCGTGATCGTGGGAGTGGGGCTGAACGTGGCAGGGGCGCCTGCTCTCGCCGACCGGGCCACGGCGGCGCTTTCCTCGCTTGGAGCGAAAGCGGGGCTCGAACCACTGGCTGAAGGAGTGCGCTGGGCCCTCGTGCAGGAATGCGAGAACCTGGAAGCCCACGGGCCAGACGGCGTCGAGGAGGCGTTTTGGAGCCGCGCCTGGCGCAAGAAGGGAGAAAACGTGGAGTGGGACGACGCTGAAGGGGGCGGAAGCGGCAGTCTCGTGGGGCTGGGGCCCGCCGGAGAACTTGTGGTTCAGCTGATCGACGGGCGCGAACGCCGCCTGATCTCTGAAGAGGTGCGTCTCGGGTCGAGCTGAGCCCGGCAGACTCAGGGCGGATTCGATAGAAGCTTGTGGATTTCTTCCTTGAGCACGCGCTCCGCGATGTCTGGAAGAAGCTTTCGGGTCAGGCGCTCCAGGGCGGACTGCACGTGTCGCTGCACGAGCGCGTCGAGCTCGTCCGGGTTCAGGGGAAGCATGTCCACCGACTGCGCAGTGGCGAGCGTGCCCACCGTCAAGCCGGGGGCGGGGCCGGCCACCGGAACCGCGGACCGCGCGGCTGATGCCTGAGCGGGCTCGGATGGCGAAGCGCCCGGTTGGGAATATCCGCCGAGCGTCCCGATGCTGCTGTAGTCCTGGGAGTCCTCGGGCGCATCGTCATACACCGATCGGCCTTGCATGGAACCCGTTCCGACGCCCGCCGGGGGGAGGTGAAACGTCGATCCGCCCGTGTCGAAAAGATACCGGGGAGGCTCCAGAGAGGGCTCGTCTCCGAGCCCTAACCACGTGTGCCCGCCCGATCCAGCACCCGAGGAGGCCCCGGATTTCTTCGCGCCCCCGTCGTTCACGCTCCACTGGTAATCGTCGAGGCCGCTCAGCTTGATTGTGGATTCCGTGAGCTGACGGATATCCTCCTCGCCGCCGCCCTGCTGGGGAAGCGCGATCTTCAGCGTACGATCCGTCTCTGGAGCGCCGCCCGACCAAAGGTCCGAGGAAAGGGCCCTCTGGGATTCTAAGGAGCTTGAGGAGTCCTGAACCACAAATTGATCCGTGGCGCCGGAGTCGAGCTGCACGGTTTTCTGGCCGGAAAGATCCTGGTCGCCGTCTTCGGGCCCGTAGGCCGGCGGCTCCGGGAACGATTCCTCCGCGTGGGGGGGCCGGCTCATTTCCAGCCGGCGCGTGGGCTCATCGGAGAAGGAGTCGGGCGTCTGCCGGGGATACCGGTCGCCTCTCTGGTCCTGTCCGTCGTCATCGCCGTCGTCATCGCTGTCGGAGAGCGGAACGTTGGGAACGAGACGAGGGTCGGGAGGCGCAAGTTGAATTCCCGCATCGCCGCCCGAAGGAACGCTGGGCTTCACGCGCTGGGGCGCGGATGGCGAGGGACTCACGTTGGCGAGCACCTTGAGTAGGACTTCGCGAAGGTTGCCGGGGTCGAAAGGCTTCACCAGGCGGCCCGCGAAGCCGACCTCCGAGGCGAGCGACTCATCGACCTGCTCGAATGCGGACGACATGAGGATGAACTGGATGCCGGCGAACTCGGAGGACTCATTGATCTTGCGTTTCACCTCGAAGGCCGAATGGCTGGGAAGCGAGACGTCGATCAGGACGACATCGGGACGGGCCAGCGGAATTTGCTGAAGCGCATCCTTGCCGTCGGGAACGGTCTGAATATCGTAACTTTCGTTCGAGAGAGCGAGCCGAATCACCTTTTGAATCGTGAGGCTATCGTCGGCGACGAGGATTTTCTTCACGGCATAAAAAGTGTGGCACCTTCCGTTAGTCGTGTAAAGCGAGCGCCTTTTGGCGCCGTTTTGCATCGGCTTCTCGATCCGGGGTATAATGGAAGCAGGCCCTGGGTTCGGCTGAGACTTGGCCCCGATGAATTAGTGTTAGGGAACTGTCCCTGGGCGGTGGTGAGCATGCCTGGCTTGTCCGGGAAGCCTAAAGCCGCCATACGGTGCCCACCTGAATGTTCAGGGGGTGCCAAGATCGAAGCCGGCCCATGGGCTCTCTTTATTTCCACTCAGTTGACACGTTTTATCAGGAGTCGTTACGATCCTTTTGGGGGGACGATCTCATGGCCCAATACCGTGATTCCACAGGACCGCAGCATTCCTGGATCCATGATCTGGCGAAGGCCGAAATCCATCCTCAGGCCGAGAGGCTTTTGGATCTGGGCCGCGCGCATGACCCCCAGAGAATGGTGGAGGAAAGCACCGTCGAATTCCTGACGGCTCTCCGCGAGCGCTTCACCGATTACGCGCGCGTGTTCAACGCCTACTCCGAGACGGGCGCCCGCTTTCAGGAGGCTAAGGTGTACGCCGTGGCCAATACGGCGGCTGACTTCATGGTCTTCAGGAATCAGGTGAAGCTGATTGTCTCGAACAGCGCGCATGGGGTGATCCAGTTCGCGTTCAATCGGCACGTGCGGAGCGCGGTCACGGTGGATGGGCAGGGCGCGGCCGAAGCCGACCCCGCGTCGCCCGGTCCGCAGGAGATTCTGGCGCAGCTCAGCCCCTTCAGGGAGGTCCACTGGACCTACCACGGGGAAAAGGTTCAGCCGGAGGAGCTCGCGCGCTTCTACTTCACCGAGTTCACGCGGGCGACCCGGGCCCCCGCGCGATCACGCGCCTCGAACCAGCTTCTGCTCGAGGAGATCAAATCCCTCCTCAAGGAGAAGGGGTTGGACCTTTAGCGTCTTGAAGGCCTGCGACGAATTCAGCGAGTAGTCGTGCTGCTCGGCATGGGCGCTAGCGGCGGGGGCGAGCTTCGCGCCGTTCAAGCCGAATCGCGCGGCGAAGCGCCGAGCGAACTCGTAGTGACTCACCTTGGTCAGCCCCCCGTAGTGGATAATGGAATTTCTCGGCCCGCCCTCCACGAGCTTGGCCATCACCTCGCACAACGAATCCGTGGGACAGAACGAGTGTGCTTCGTCGTCCTGAAGCTCCAACCGCTCGCCCCGTTCCAGCCCGATGCGTATACGGTCGAGGAAGCTGTGTCGCCTTCCGGTGCCCTGCCCGTATGAGGGGCTAGTGCGCAGGATGATGTAGTTGATCGACCTGCCTTTGATGAAATTCTCTCCGCCGAGCTTCGCCTTTCCAAGGGCGGAGGACGGGAGAACGACATCGGTTTCGTGGTAGTTGCCGCGCTTGCCGTCGAATACGAGGCTGTTCGAGAGATAGATGAATTTGGGTTGAAGGATCTCTGCGGCGGTCAGGACGCTCACCGCGCCGCTGACGTGTATGCGATCCGCCTCGCGTGCATGTCGTTCTGCCCAGGCGGCGTTGTCGCTGCCCGCGAGGTAGAAAATCACTTCCGGCTGGATCGAGAACATGACGCGCTTGATCCAATCGCGATCGAATACAGTGAAGGGCAGGTAGGTTACCCCTCGCAAACGCGTGGGATGGGAGGTGTATGTGGCGAAGACCTTGTAGCCATCGCGTAAGTGCGCCGCGAGCCGGCTCCCAAGGTATCCGCTCCCACCCACGATAAGAATGGCTTTCGTCTTTCTCATGGCCTCTCGCTGACGGGGAAAACACCGCGTCCGCCCCCCGGGAACCCCGGGAAGGCGGACGCGCTTACAGAGCTATTCTAGCTTACTGAAGCAGGTTCAGCACGCTTTGCTGGGTGGCGTTGGAATGCCCAAGCACCGACACGCCAGCCTGCAGCAGGATGTTCTGTTTGGTCATCTCGGAAACCTCCTCAGCCATGTCCGTGTCTCGGATGCGGCTGTTCGCGGAGGCCAAGTTCTCCTCGTAGATCTGCTGGTTGTTGATCGTGGACTGCATCCGGTTCTGCATTGCGCCGAGATCGGCGCGGATGCTGTTCACCTGGACCATGGCGTCGTCGAGCACCGCGAGGCTGAGCTGAGCGCCCTGCTTCGTGGCCACCGATTCTCCGCCGATCTTCAACGACTCGAGCGAGGACTCAGAGCGCTCCCCGTTGTAGATGATCCGGTCCAGGATGGGATTGTTGTAGATGCCCACCTGGATCTCGAAGGTCCCGGCCTGACCGTTCAGGAGCGGGGTGCCGTTGAACTGGGTGACGTTCGCGATCCGGTCCACCTCCTGTTTCAACGCCTGGAATTCGCGGTCGACGAAACCGCGCTCCACGTCGCCGATCGTGTCTGAAGCGGACTGGATGGACAGTTCCCGCAGTCGTATCAGGATATTGGAGATCTCGTTCAGGCCGCCTTCCGACACCTGAATCATGGAAATCCCGTCAAGCGCGTTTCGGCGCGCCTGCCGGGTGCCGCGGATGTCCGCGCGCATCTTCTCCGAGATCGCCAACCCGGCGGCATCGTCGCCCGCCCGGTTAATCCTCTGACCGCTGGCCAGTCGCTCAAGACTGTTGTCCAACGCAAGCCTGGTTTTGGACATCTGTCGCTGAGCGTTCAGCGACGTGATGTTCGTGTTAATGCGCAAGCCCATAGTAGCCTCCGTTCATTGGGCTCATCATCCGTGACGAACGCCCGCACATCCGTGGGGGCGTAAGGCGATCCGTCGCCTCGATTATTGTTTCCCGAAGGAACAACCCTGTTCCCTCGGTTTTCCGCGGACTTCTTCGTCCTTGGAAACCTTGCTCATCGCGCGGACTCAGGGAGCCGGAGGGGGGCGGCCGTCCTTGGACGCTCCCCCTCCGGGCTGTTCTGGGTCATCGCGAACGAAAACCTCTTTTTCACGGCAGCGGAATTGGATCCCGCGCGAGTCCCTGATGCAGCCCTGAACGGGCCCGGGAGTTCGCTGTGGATCTGCTTCGGTTCCGGGGAGCCGCTGCGCCCTCCGGAGCCGGGACTTCTCGCCCTCGCCGGGCTTTTGCGCGGCGATAGAGGCAGTAAATTTGCCGCCCCGCGGGTCGGACTTTGGGTGTCTCTCGGGGCCGGGGGCCCCGGGGGGAGGCGTTCCTTCGCCTCATCCCCCGGGACCGCCGGGTTCCCTCGTCGCCGCTTACTGCAGGAGGGCCAGCGCGGCCTGGTTGGTCTGGTTCGCCTGACCCAGGACCGCGATACCGGCCTGCATCAGGATGTTCCCCTTGGTCATCTCCGAGACCTCTTCAGCCATGTCGGTGTCGCGGATGCGGCTGTTGGCGGAAGACAGGTTCTCGTCTGTGATCGCGAGGTTGTTGATCGTGGACTGCAGGCGGTTCTGCATGGCGCCCAGATCGGCTCGGATGCTGTTGACGCGAATGAGCGCGTCATCGATCACCGAGAGACTGAGCTGAGACCCCTGCTTCGTGGCCACGGATTCGCCCCCGAGCTTCAAGGCGTCCAGGGAGGCGTCCGCCCGTTCGCCGTTGTAGACGATTCGGTCGAGAATCGGGTTGTTACCCGTGCCTACCTGGATCTCGAAGATCCCGGCTCGCCCGTTCAACAGCGGCGTGCCGTTGAACTGCGTGATGTTCGCGATCCGGTCCACCTCCTGCTTGAGCGACTGGAATTCCCGGTCGACGAACTGGCGTTCCGTATCTCCGATCGTGTCCGAGGCCGCCTGGATGGACAGCTCTCGGAGTCGGATCAGGATGTTCGAGATCTCGTTCAGGCCGCCTTCCGACACCTGAATGAGCGAGATCCCATCCTGCGCGTTCCGTTTCGCCTGCCTGAAGCCCCGCACTTGGGCTTTCAGGTTCTCGGAGATCGCCAAACCGGCGGCGTCATCGCCGGCGGAGTTGATCCGCTGGCCGCTCGCCAACCGCTCCAAGCTCTTATCGAGCCCAAGGCGCGTCCCCACCAATCGGCGTTGTGCATTCAACGCCGTAACGTTCGTATTGATTCGCAGACCCATATTTAGACTCCATTCATAAGTGCAGTCCTCCTTGACTTCCGGGGCATACCTTGGCCCTGGCCGGCATCCATGCCGAATAGATTTCTCCCCGGTCTCGCAGGATTCACGGGCGGATCCATCCGTCCCGTTTCCACCCACCTGGGCGGAAGAACCCCTGAAACCATCTCCTCGCGCGCGCAACCTCGCGGATACGCGCTTCTCGCGCCCACCGACCGCAGACTAATCCACGGCAAAGGGCCGAAACCTCACATTCCGCGCGCTCTTTCGGCGCGATCAATCGCTGGGCGCTGAAGGCGCTCAATCAGCGAGATCGCAGGCCATCCAGCGGTTGATTCCGGGCAATACCTTGAGCGTGCCCGCCCCCCCTCGCCTTCATGGTCTAGGGGAGCGGGCCGCTCAAGTTCCAGGAAACAAGCGCGGGCAACAGCCGTACGCTACGGAAAAAACTTTTTATTCACCCGGTTACTGCTCCGCTTTCATGCTCCTTCGTTTCCGCCTCATGACGACTGCAGCAGGCTCAGCGCGCTCTTGAGGACGTTGTTTGCCTGACCAAGTACGGACACTCCGGACTGCATCAGGATTTGATTGCGGGTCAAATTCGTCGCCTCGACCGCGACGTCTGCGTCGCGAATCCGGCTGTTGGCGTTGGCCATGTTTTCTCGGCTCACCATGATGTTGTTGATCACGGACTGGAGCCGGTTCTGCATGGCCCCGAACTCGGAACGGATCGCGATCACGGTATTCATGGCGTTATCGAGCGCGCCCAGACTGTTCTGCGCGGTCGGCTTTTCGCCGATGTTCGCGAGATTGATCCCGAGCGCGACGACGTTCACGTCAGCGCCGCTCGCGTCGAAGAGTTTGATGCGATCGACGAGCGGGTTGTTCTTGGTTCCGATCTGGACCTCGAAGGTCGATCCGGTGCCGTTGAGGAGCGCCACGCCGTTGAATTTTGTGCTTTGCGAGATCCTGTCGATCTCCTCGAGCAAGTGCTGAAACTCGTTGTCGAGGAATTTCCGCTCCGTTGCACCGACCGTGTCGGACGAAGCTTGGACGGCCAGCTCGCGCATGCGGATCAAGATATTTGAGACTTCAGAGAGAGCCCCTTCGGCGATCTGTACGAGCGAGATGCCATCCTGGGCGTTGCGTTCTGCCTGCGAGAGGCCGCGGAGTTCGGCGCGAAGACTTTCGGATAGTGCGAGGCCGGCGGCGTCGTCGCCCGCATTGTTGATGCGGAGACCTGAGCTGAGCCGCTCGAGCGTCGTGTCCAGGCTCGCGCGCGTCGATCGCAGATTTCTCTGCGCGATTAGCGCGGGGACGTTTGTGTTGATCCTAAGTCCCATAAACCTTCCTCCATGAAGGTCTAAAATCGGCCTATCCTTGGCCTTTATGGGTCGGGATCGATTGCCTCTTCATCTTGAAGAGAAGGTCGATCCTTCTTCCAAGAGACGGATCGGATGTGTCCGCGGGGACCTTAAGAAAAAAAGACGGCCCTCGCGGGGAATCTCTCCGCTGGGCCGTCGAAACTGGATCTTATTGCCGGGTCAGGCCCGGGCGCGAGTCAGGCGGCTTCGCTCATGCCCCCGATGTCGGCCTGCCAGAGCTCATAGAGCGTCTTGCCTGCTTGAGTGCGGAGCCACTTCGAGGCGTGGTCGGGCGGTTCCTGGCCCAAGCACTTCTGGGCGAAAGCGTGAACGGTCATTGTCTCCTTGTTGGCGACGACCTTGAACTCGCCATTGGGTTGCCTGGTGACGGTGCAAGTCATCTTCGGATCGCTCACGAAACACAGGGTGTCGCCGTCCTTGATCAGGTCGTGGTGCACCAGGTTGGTGAGGTCGAATTTCTTCTTGTGTTTGGACACGCAAAGTCCTCCTGACTTGCCTATCGGAAGAATCTGCCCGCTGTTAAGCTCTGACGCAGGGGGGGCTTCAGCGATGAACACCAAAGCCGCCGGGATCACGGTGGAATTCGAGGAAATAAAAAAGGAGGAGCTTGCCGCCGCAGGGGCGCTTCTCGACTCCTGCTTTCCCGTGAGGCCAGGGGGCCACTTCTTTGACGACTTTCCGGTCTGGGGGCCAGCTGGAAATGAAATGATGCGCCTCTTCGGCGCGCGCGCGCCCGGGAGCGCCTCCTTTATAGCCTGCGCGGGAGCCCGCATTGCCGAACTGAGGATCCGGGGAGCGGCGGCTCCGCTTCAGGTGGGCGTGATCGGCGCGGTTGCCACCCATCCGGACCATCGAGGCAGGGGCTTGGCGAGCGCGGCGGTAGCGAGCGCGCTTCAGTGGCTCGACATCGAACGCGTGGGCGTGACGCTCCTTTGGGGCTCGGAGCACGAGCTCTACCGCCGTATGGGATTCGAGCTCTGCGGCGAGCAGCGGCGGGCGGAGCTTGTGCGGCTCGTTGATCCCAAAGATCAAGCCAAGGATCTGAAGATCCATGAGGGATGGAGCGATCGCCTTTGGCCCTGGGTCAGTCGCCGTGAGGTCGGTCTGCTGCTCAGGGACGCGGATCAGGAGTGGTTCTCGGCCCACCGCGGGACCCGTTGGTTTCGCGCGGAGAAGAGTGGTGAGGTTCTCGGCTACGCGGCTCTGGGAAGGGGGATCGATCTTCCAGGTATCGTGCACGAGTGGGGAGGAGCTCCCGAAGTTGTGCGGGCGCTTCTAGCGTACGTCCTTGCATCGAACCCCGAGGCGCAGTTGCTCTATCCGGCGGGAGCCTTAGGTCCCCTCGGTCTGCCGGAGCCCGAAGAGAGCATCCGCGAGTATCTCTGCATGGCCAGGATCACCCGGCCCACCGAAGTCGCTCAGGCCCTTGGTGGCCCCGCCTCGCGTCTGACCTTTACAAGAAGCGGAGCGGGCCAGACCTGGATCATCGGATGGGGTGACCAAACCTTGGGAGAGGTGGAGCCGACGGGTTTGTCCCGGCTGCTTTTCGGTCCGATCGATGGGCTAGCGGAAGCAGAGCTCCCCGCGAAACTGTGGGTCTGGGGGCTCGACGCCGGCTGAACGCGGTAAGGGGTTACCTGAGCAGCAGGCGCAACAGCATGATCGCGGCAAGCGCCAGGAGCACCATGGCCAGGGCGGGATGCCCCAGGATCGTGCCGAACTCCGGGTACTGCAGGGCCATCGTTCCGGCCACGAACAGGCTGGCCGCGACGAGGCTCAGGGAAGTGCGTCGGCCGTTCTTGTCGATCTGGGAGGTCAGCGCGCGGAGGTCCTCGCTTTTGATCTCGAAGGCGAAATCGTTGCTGTTGAACTTGCGGAACATCCAGCGGATCTGCCTGGGCAGAACCTGAAGCATCGCCGCCACGTCTTTGGCAACGAAAAGCAGGTCCTTCGAAATGCGTTGAACCGAGTACTGGCTCTTGATCAGGTCCTTCACGAGATCCTGGCCTGCCGACATCAGGTCGAATTCTGGATCTAGCGACCGGCCCATTCCCTCGATGGTGAGGATCGCCTTGAAGACGATCATCCAATCGCCTGGGACCTTGATCTGGTATTTGGTTGCGATCTTCGTCGCCTCGATGAGGATCCGCCCCGCGTTCATGTCCGTGATCGAGAGACCCATGTAGGGCGACAGCGTGTTTCGAACCTCCCGCTGAAACCCCTCGAAGTCGATGGAGGGCCCCGATGCGCCGAGCTCCGCGTACTGGTAACAGAGCGTCTCGTAGTCCTCGCTGAGCAGCGCCATCACCATCGCGGCGAGCTGATCCCGCGACCGCTGCGACAGTCGGCCCACGATCCCGAAATCGATGATGCCCAGGCGGTCGCCCGGGAGAACGAAGAGGTTTCCGCCGTGCAGGTCGCCGTGGAAAATCCCGTCGATCATGACGGACTTGAAGAAGGCGCGCGCGCCGACCTTGACGACATGCTTGCGATCGATGCCGGCCGCATCGAGGGCCTTGATGTCGTTCACTCGGATTCCGTCGAGACGCTCCAGCGTGAGGATGCGCGAGGTGCTGAGGTGCTTGAAGACCTTCGGGACCACCACCTCCGGGATCGAGGACATGTTGTCGGCGATCTTCTGCATGTTGTTCGCCTCGACCAGGAAGTCGAGTTCGAACGACAGGGCCTTGAAAAACTCGTCCACGAAGATCGTCGGGCTGAGCAGGCGGGTCTCGGGGATGTATTTCTCCATCGCGCGCGCGATGAAGGCGAGGATCGAAACGTCCGAGTCGATCAGCTTCTTGATCTCGGGGCGTTGCACCTTCACGACGACCTGCTGGCCGCTGTGGAGGCGCGCGGCATGCACCTGACCGATGCTCGCCGCCGCCAGAGGCACATGGCTGAACTCGGCGTAGGCCTCCTGGATCCTCTTTCCGAGCTCAGCCTGGATGGTCGCTTCCACGACTTCCCAGGGCAGGGGCTGGACGTCGTCCTGGAGTTTCGTGAACTCGTCGATGAAGGGCTGAGGCATCAGGTCGGGGCGCGTGGACAGGACCTGGCCGAGCTTGACGAACGTCGGCCCCAGCTCCTCGAAAGCGTGTCGGAGCCTCTCCTGGACGGCGATGTCCGCCGAGGCCTCGGCCGGACGGAGGCGCGTAGGCACGTAGCGGCCCAGGGTCATCCGGTGGATGACGTCCGCGAATCCATGACGTGCGAACACCGCGGCGATCTGCCGCAGTCGCTGCACGTTCTTCACGGCCTGGCCGATCTGCCGGCCCCGGCGTAAGAGCTCCATTACTTTGATTTTCCTTTGCGCGACTGAGGAGTGTCAACGAGCTCGAACTCGATCTCCCTGCGGTCAAAATCCGCACGCACCGCCCGCGCCTTCACCCCGTCGCCGACCTTGATCACCTTCCGCTTGCTGCGTCCATAATAGAGGAGGCGTTCGGGATTGAACTCCCAGCGGTCGCCCGGAAGCGTGTCCTTAGGCATGATCCCCTCAACCCAGGGGTCCTTGCCGTCGTGGCCGATCTGCACGTAGATCCCCCGTTCCGTCATGGACTGGACGAGCCCGGCAAATTCTTCCCCGAGGCGCCGGCCCATGAGGCGCACCTCCTTGATCTTCTTGGAGGCCCGCTCGGCCCAACCCGCGAGCCGTTCCCGGTAGCTGCAGTGAACAGCGGCCCGGTGCAGATCCTGGGTCATCTTCCTCTGGGCGCCACCCTCCTCGAAATCGCGGCGACCGCGGTGCATGAGCATGCGCAGCTGCCGGTGAACCATGAGGTCTGGATAGCGCCGGATGGGACTCGTGAAGTGCGTGTAGGCCTTGGATCCGAGCCCGTAGTGGATGTCGTGTTCCGCGCTGTAGACGGCCTGGCGCATGGCCCGAAGGAGCGACATGTGAAGCAGGGACTTGGCCGGATGCTCGTCGATCTTCTTCACGATGCGGGCGACGACGCGAGGATCGCGCAGGCTCTGGGGCAGCTGAACGGGGAATCCGACGGCCTTCGCGATCGCCCGGAATTTCTCGAAGGCCTCCGGGGAGGGCTCCTCGTGGATGCGGTAGACGAAGGGAGCGCCTCTTTCCATCGCCCACTCGGTCACGGCTTCGTTCGCCGCGATCATGAACTCCTCGATGAGCATGTGCGCGTCGTTGCGTTCGGCCTTGCGGGTGTGGGTGGGCTCGCCGTCCGGCCCCACGAGGATCTCTTCCTCCGGGAGGTCGAAGTCGATCGCTCCACGTTCGCTCTTCCGGCGCTTCAGCGCCCTGAACAGCTCGAAGTGCGCGCCGAACTCCCAGTCCGAGCGCCCGTCGTGGGCCTTCATCTCAGAGAAGATTTCGGTGTAGGTCGCTCGCCTGCGGCTGCGGATCACCGAATCCACGATCTCGGTGGAAATGCGCTTCCCTGTCCGATCGAAGGTCATCTTCGCGGTCATCGCGAGCCGCGGAACTTCGGGCCTCAGGCTGCAGAGGTTCTCGGAAAGCTCGCGCGGGAGCATGTGGAAGGCCCGCTCCGGCAGGTAGACGCTGGTCGCGCGCACGAAGGCGTCCGCGTCGAGTGCGGTGCCCGGCTTCACGTAGTGACTGACGTCGGCAATGGCGACCCAAAGCAGGAAACCGTCCGGCCGGCGATCCACGTGAATCGCGTCGTCGAAGTCGCGCGCGGTTTCGCCGTCGATCGTGAGGAGAGGCACCTCACGGAGGTCTTCGCGCCCTTTCCAGTGCTCCTCGGTGAGCTCGAGCGGGAAGCGCGAGGCCTCCTCCCGTGCCGCGGCCGAGGGCTCGGGGATCAGGCCGTACTCGGCCGCCACGAGCTCCACGTCCCGGCGCGCGGGAATCTCGGGGCCGATCACCTCAAGCACCTTCGCAGTGAGCCTGTGAGGCCCCTCCGTGTGCGTGCGCATCTCGGCGCGCACCCAGTCTCCGGCCTTCGCGCCCGCCGCCCCCTCCGGGGCGTCGATCTCCAGGCGCTTATCGCGGCGGGGTGCCACGATCCAGACACCGCTTTCATAGGCGGTACCGTGGTTCTGCGAGACACGCCCCCAGACTTCGGTGGACTGGTGCCCGATTGGTCTCAGGCGCGTCACCTCGCCGTTCCTCTTGAGCGTCACTTCAACGCGGTCACCGTGAAAGTAGTCCGAGGCGCTTTCCTTCGGAATGAAGAGATCCTCGAAGCCGCGGTCGTCGAAAACGAGGAACCCGAAGCCCTTGCTGTTTTTCTCGATCGTGGCCGTGAGTGTCTCCAACGGAGCGTCGGACGTCGGGCGGGCTGGTCTCGCGGGCGCGACTCGGGATTCGCGCGTTTCGCGTCCCCGGCCACGTCGCTTCTCGTCGGGCGGGGGCTCAGGTTTTCGTTTTCCCCTGGGATACTCGACCGACGGAGAGGGAAAGTCGTCGTAAGGGTTCTTGGCTCCCGGGGCGAGGCTGGGCCGTGGAAGTCCGGGAACGCCGGAGGGGCGGAGCGCGGTTGCCGGGCGACGGAGCGTGACGGGCTCCAAGGGGCCCGCTTTGCCCGCGGAGGTCTCCAGGGGGGAGCGCTCCGCATTTCGCCGATTCTGCGCCTTCTGGCTTCGGCTTCTCCAGCGCTTGCTCTTCCGCTGCGCCTGGTCCCGCCCTCCGCGTGGCCCCCGACTTCCCGAGTCGGAGGATCCTTTCTTGGGACGCGAAGACGAGCGGCGACGAGGCATGGAGAAGACGGTCCTAAGGGTGGGTGAATCCCCGCTACACAAAGGCGCAGGGCTATGTTAACGCTGCCATCTTCTATAGCAGATGTGCCCGATGCGGTCGTGGCGGAACTGGTAGACGCGCAGGATTCAGGTTCCTGTGGGGGCAACTCCGTGGAGGTTCAAGTCCTCTCGACCGCACCACGCATGCGCGCCAAGCCGAGCCCTGGGCTCGAATTGAGCGCCTTGCCGGCAGGGTGGGCCGCCGATTCGGTGCGTTAGTCTAGCGGATCCCGCCGGCGAGTGAAACCGCGGCAATTCCTCGCCCCATCAACAGTTCCACGGCCCGGCGCGATCTCAGCCCCGATTTGCAGACCACAATCCAGGTCACATCGGTGCCGGGATGGTTCGGAAGCTCACCGCCCGAGATCCGCGCCAGCGGGAATACCACGGCGCCTGGGAGCGTCCTGTTGCGATGCTCATCTGGGTCTCGTACGTCGAGGAAGGATGCTTTCCCCTTCGCCATGAGATCGATGGCCTCCTCATAGCTGACCTCCTTACCCCGGACGCAAAAGGGTGGCGTCCACGTCAGGGTCACTGATTGGGGATGGCGCGAGCAAGTGGGGCAGCCGTCCCGGCGGGGCACCTGTATGTGGCGCGTGCTCCAGTCTCCCGAGAGATCCAGAAGGGTCAAACGGCCTACGCGCGGCGCGAGCGGGTGGGCCGGGTTTGCATGAGAAGCCAGGCACTGGACCGCGAGCGAGGCCTGGAGCGATCCTACGACGCCGGCGAGCGCGCCCAGTACCCCTTCTTCGGCGCAGTTGCGAATCGTAGCAACAGGTAGCGTGGGGTGAAGGCATCGCAGGCAGGTGCCCCTCCTTCCATCAAAGAGCGCCGCGCGTCCCTCGAAGCGATGGATCGCGCCGTAGACCAGGGGAATCCCTGCTCTGTAGGCCGCGTCGTTGATGAGAAACTTCGTCTCGAAGTGATCCGTGCCGTCGATCACCAGGTCGTACCGGGAAACCCAATCCTGCGCATTCAGGTCCGTAAGGTGGGCCACCACGGCTTCCACCTCGATTTCCGAGTTCAAAGCCAACAATCTCTCTCGAGCCGCTTCGGCCTTGGGTTTTCCAGCGTCCGCCTCGA
>JADZFF010000170.1 GCA_020850015.1 Bdellovibrionales bacterium
CCGAGGAAGCCCCCCCCTGAACCAGGCGCTTGCGAGGAGCACGATCGCCAGACAGAAAAGAACCCAGGCCAGAGTTCCATGCAGAGCGATCCAGGCCACTGCCTGAACAAAAAGTAGCGCCCGAAGCACGGGACCACGAAACTCAGGGTGGCCCATCAGCCACTCCGCCGCTGGAGGCGACCACCGGTAGTAGGTGCGAACCAACCATTTTCCGAGGACGTTCTTCTCAAGCACCTGGTCGCGAAATTTCCTCAAGAGGAGCACGGGCGCAGCGGTTCCCGATCGAAAACTCGCCGTAGCGATAAAACAGCTGCTCTCCTTCAAGAAGCCCAGAATCGAGGCCGTTCGAACATCCGTCAACGTACAGGCGCATCCTCCGAAATCGGCGACAAGACCTGCGCCGTCCACGCCGGAGAAACACAGAGTATAGGGATGATCATCGGTGGCCGTGGAATTGGTGAAGCTCTTGACCTTCGCCTCGCTCACATTCAACTGCGCCCGCGAAAATATCGGGTTTTCGCTATAGCCGGTTGAAGATGAGTCAGGAGCACCTTCTTCTCCGATCACGAGAATCGCGGCAGGATCAGCCCCACCGTCATCCGCCTCATCGAGATCGAAGAGCTTCGTATTGAGGAGGATCCTCTCGTCGCCAGGAAAGTAAGCATCAGTAAACGCTGCCGGGCAGGTGAACTGTGGGGGCTGGTTCTGGAAATGGAGCGTCACATCGCTACCGGCGTCGGCCTCCGAGGCATCGGGATCCCCGATCGCTGTGGTGCTCGACGCGGCGGTAAAAACGAACCTAACCTTCAGATCCACCGGCAGGACCGTATTCCCGGCGTCTTGTTTGAGGAGACCGTTCTCGCAGTCATCGATATCCGTGATGTTCTGATCGTCCGCGTCCTCGCAAAGGTCTCCGATGAAGATTCCGATCCGAAGCGTGGCCCCCTCCGCATAACGCGCGGAAAAGGCTTTGCCATTATCCTGTCCTTGGCAGTTGTCCCCAATCACGCAGGCTTCTGGGACGGTGGTGCTGGCCTCGTCGGCATCCACGATCTCCGCGGCGGCGATCGACATGGGTGCGTACCCGTCGTCGCGCTTCATTTGCACCATGGCCACAAAGACCTCTCCGCTGCCCACTCCAATGGCAGAAGCGGTCTGTGAGGTCTTGATGTCGAAGATCAGGAGATCATTCTCATCATAGGTTCCGAAGGTGGTGCCGGTGTCGATGACCCGATAACCTCGAGCCGCATCGATAAATCCGCTAGACAGCGTGGAGCTCGTGCCCTGACCGATGCCGGCAAAAAAAACCACGTCGCCTGTGACCAGCTTGTAGGGTGCCACGGGATCGACCTCCACTGTCGCCCGAGAAGCGGAGGGAATGAGCATGGCAGCGGCCGAAGCCGCCAAGGCGATGAAAGCGCCCCTGAGCCGGGGAAGCCTCAAAGCACCTCTCCCAGGAGCATCTCCCCGATCTGGACGGCGTTCAAAGCCGCGCCTTTGCGAAGATTGTCCGAGACCACCCAGAAATTCACGCCCCGCTCCAAGGAAGAATCGCGCCGAAGTCGACCGACGTATACCGGGTCCTGGCCGGTGCCGCCGGTTACCAGGTCGCCCGGTCCGGTGATCGGCATCGGATATGCCTTCGCGTTGGGATCGTCGATCAGACATACACCCGGAGCACCTGAAAGCGCCTGTCGCAGCTCCAAAAGCTCAAAATCCCTCTTGAGCTCCACGTTCACGGACTCGCTATGGCAGGAAACCGTAGGAATCCTCACAGTAGTCGCCGTGAAACGCAGTCCAGGCAATCCCAGAATTCGCCGGCTTTCCGCCAGCATCTTGTGCTCCTCGCTCGTATAGCCGTCCTCGCGGAATCCACCGATATGGGGAATACAGTTGAAGGCAATGCGATGAGGAAAGATGGAGGGTTCCTGCCAGCCGCCATCGAGCACCGCGCGAGTTTGATTGAGCATCTCGTCGATCGCGGCCGCTCCGGCACCACTCACGCTTTGATAGGTCGAAACAACCACACGCTCCAACCCCCATCCCTTGTGAAGCGGCTGAAGTGCCACTACGAGCTGAACCGTTGAGCAATTCGGACCCGAGAGTATTCTGTGCTTCTCGCCCCCCAGCTTCCGGGCAATCCGGTCCTTGAGCTCGTGGCCGTTCACCTCAGGTACGAGCAGCGGCACTTCGGGATCCATTCGGAACGTGGCGGAATTATCCACCACCCAGGCCCCGGAGCGGGCTGCCTCGGGCACCCACTCCTTCGAGATCGCATCGGATGCATCGAAGAACGCGATGTCGACGCCATCAAAACAGCCACGACTCATCTCGCGGCATTCGGCCGAAA
The DNA here is from genome assembly GCA_020850015.1 of Bdellovibrionales bacterium. Taxonomy (GTDB): domain Bacteria; phylum Bdellovibrionota; class UBA1018; order UBA1018; family JADZFF01; genus JADZFF01. Next base: position 2,351 of record JADZFF010000170.1, read on the forward strand.
CCGAGCCACAGGTGATCCTCTTGCCGATGGAACGCGCCGACGCGAAGGGAACCAGCTTGCCCACCGGAAACTTCCGCTGATCCAGTATGGAAAGTAGCTGCTGTCCCACGGCGCCCGTCGCGCCGACTACCGCCACCGTCAGTTTACGTTGACTCACGAATGTTCCACCTGCGCCAAAGGAGCTTGCCCGCGTGCCGCTTTGAACGCAGCCCAGGCTAGGCCCAGAATGACGTAAGTCACCAGCAGCAGGAAAATAGTGACTTCAGGCCGCACGGCCACCAATACCATCACCATGACGCCTACCATCAAGTATCCGAAACTCGCTTTGGAACGCCAGTTCAACTCCTTGAACGAGGGGAAGGGTATGGAGCTCACCATGAGCGTGGCCATACCGAGAGTGAGTCCCAGGGCAAAGGGCATGATTTGATCGTCCGCCGGGGTGGAAAGCGCATTCTGGAAAATAACAAAAGTGGACACGCACCCTGCTGCGATCGGAATTGGAAGGCCCTGGAAATAGGCCTTGGGCAATTTCGATGTCGTGACGTTGAAGCGGGCGAGGCGCAGCGCCCCGCAGGCTAGGAACACGAAAGCAGCGAGCCAGCCGAGTCGACCGTAGGGCTGAAGGGCCCACAGATACATGAGAAGTCCGGGAGCCATCCCAAAGGACACGAGATCAGAAAGGCTGTCGTATTCCACCCCAAAGGAGCTAGTGGCCTTAGCCAATCGTGCCACCCGTCCATCGAGGGCATCGAAAATAGCTGCCGCGACGACCGCCCACGCGGCAAGTACATAATCTTCTTGGATTGCGGCAATGGCAGAGTAGAAGCCACAAAACATGTTGGCCGTAGTGACGAAGTTGGGAAGCAAGTAGATTTTCCGCATTTGAGGCCTCCAGTCTATCACGGTGCCCTGCGGCTTCGAAGTCAGCCTTTGGTCCGACGGGTGCCGGAGCGGGCCGCGCGTGTTGCCGGCCCGGATGCGCCTGGTTCTGCGACCATCCACTCGGGACGCACGGGCAGGAGACCCGCTTTGAGCTTCCGCTCCGCGTCGGGCGCCCGAAGATACCTAGGCAGCACCTCTGAGGATTCACTCGCCTCTCGATCCGTGGAGTAGCTCTCCAATCCCAACACGCCCACCCACCTCGCTTGCACTGAAGCGCCCAAAGGATCAAGCGACATGACACGTAGCTTCTTCGATCTTAACCGAAACAGCTCTGGATGGCGCTCAAGTGCATCGCCAACTGCTGCCCAGGACCCACGACGGTCGGATCCGGTGACTTTGCTGAAATCCTTCAATTCAATGACTTCCTCACGCACGCCTCTGGGAAACGGTGCATGAATTGCCCTTGCAACGGACGATGCCGCCCCCCAAAGCGCGTACACCTCGCCTTTGCAGGCATCCGTAACCGCCAAAATCTCGCCGCGTGGTTCGTGTTGGGCGAGCTGGCATGCAATCGGACGAGCCAAGGCTGCCAGACTGGAAACTGCAATCAAGGGCATGTTGGTCTCCTGCGCCAGCGTCCGTGCCGCCGTCAGGCCGATGCGCAGCCCGGTAAAGCTCCCCGGGCCCACTCCCACCGCGATGGCATCCAGGTCTCCCAGTTGCCAGTCACATGCTTTCAGAACCTCGTCGATTGCCCACAGCAGCCGCTCCGCGTGGACTGCATCCAAATTCAGCGTCCACTCGGCGAGGACTCGTGGCGCCGCCCCTTCTTCCTGGACAAGTGCCGCAACCGAACCCGTTTTGCTAGAGGTATCCCAGGCCAGAATGCGTGGCATGCGCGGACCTCTTCGGCCTCGGTTCGCCCTAATTGAAGAGCGAAAGACGGGCCAAGTCGTTTCTGATCACGATGACCATGATGAGGAGAATCAACGAAAGACCCACCTGCTGAATCACCTCCATCTGCCGGATGCTCAGTGGCTTGCCTCGAACGCTTTCTATTGCCAGAAGCAGGAGATGGCCGCCATCCAGTACGGGGATCGGAAGAATATTGAGAATACCCAATCCCACTGACAGCACCGCCATGATCGTCAAGAACTGAATCAGACCGCGCGAAAGGCTGTCGCCGGCGATCTTGCCAATCAGGATCGGGCCCCCCAGCGTCTTGATGGAAACGTCGCCAACGAACATTTTGCCGAGCGAAACCACGTTCCGCCAGCTGATGTCAATCATCCGCTCCGTGCCCCTGTAGAGCAAAACGAACGGATTATAGATCCGTTCGATGACCGTTTCAGGCTCTCCCAGGTCGAGCATGGGCATCATGCCGATAGTGTATTCAACGCTTGATTTCAGGGTGGGTCCGGTCCTCTTGTTTTCCGTCGGAACCATCTGCGCTTCCTGAATCTTGCCCTCCCGCTGCCAGATCACCCGGACCTTGCCATTCCGGGTCGTTACCGACTGAATTTCATCCTTTAGGTCGAAAAAACTCGGCACTTCGACCGTACCGATCTTGATGATTCGGTCTCCAACCTTCACTCCAGCGGCTTCGGCGGGTGAGTCCTTCACCACCGATTCCACGAAAAGCTCCGACGAATGAAGGCCCCAATCCTGGGCCGCGCTCTGCATTCCTGCCCTGCGGATCAACGTGGCTTTTACCGGTTCTTTGCCTTCACGACTCGCGGCAAGGACAACCGTCGCACCATCCGCCGCCGAGGCGAATCGGCGCTCGAGTTCCTCCCAATTTTTCAATTTCTCGCCATTCCACGTGATGAGCCGGTCGCCGGTAAGAAGCCCAGCTCTGCCCGCTGCGGAATTGGGGTCCGATA
>JADZFF010000171.1 GCA_020850015.1 Bdellovibrionales bacterium
CGACCTACAAGCGATACCGGCGGCTCACCGACGAGTGGGTCGGGCTCGCACTTGAGCTGGCAAAATTGAAATTGGAGGAGGCTAAACGCGAGGAGTCAGACTGACCGAGAACTCGGTACTCTCAAGCAGGTGGTCGCTCATGTATACGTCACCTCAGATAGCTACTGACAGAGGTAGCTACCATACTAAGTAGTTATTTGGAAGTGGCCGACTGCACTACGCTGCATCCAATGCAGCCGCGGAAGAAAAGGGTGAAATTGCGCTTAGATGTCGTCCTGAAGGAAAAGGGCGTCTCGAAGTACAAATTCTCGAAATTGCTAAACAAAAGCACGTCGAACGTGGCCGTTTATTTTAGGAAAGACTACAACCCGAATCTTTCGACCCTGGTGCGTTGGGCAGAAGTCTTGGATTGTCGCGTAAGGGACCTCATTGACGAGGACTGATCGCAGGCGTCGAGGAGGAACGCGACGGGACCATGCACGATAGCGCCTTAAAAGTCGCAACATCAGGCGGCGCGTCTTCGCTCACCGTCGGTAGATTCTCCCACTCCGCGCGATTTCCAAAAGACCCAAGGCGTATAGGTGCCGTAGTTGTCTCGAATCTGGCCAAGTGGAAAGCTCAAAGACATCAGCAACGCCCCGGTGAGCGCAATCATCGAGTGCGCCAGTGCCGAGGCGTCACCTAGTAACCAGCTTCCCGTGAGAAGCCACGCGCCGAGCACAACGTTGGCCCAACGAAAGAGCCTTCCCACCTCCGCCATCGCGACGACCGCGACCGTCGTCACAAGAGCTCCGACCAGATGCGCGTTGTCCGCCGCAGCCGACTGCTTGCCAATGCCGAAGAGCGCGGGGATCGCCATGAGCCAGACGCCGAGCGCTGCTGACACCCAGAGATTCCAAGGTCCCGTCACTCCCCAAAGCATCGCTTGCGGCTTCCACGAGGGCTTTCGATCCACTCTTGGGGATGTTGTCGCATCCGGGAGACTTCCGCCGCGAATGAAGACCCTCAATACAGATTTCCCCTGCTTACGGCTACGGTTCAGAAACTGAATCATCGCCACGATTTCATCGAGCGCAAGCGGGATCATGAGGAGCATCGCCGCTGCCGCGATTAGGCAGAGCGTGCACCACGTTCCGACCATCACAGGTTGCATGATGACCAGTACGATGCTTGTGATTCCCAGGGGGATGACTGCAATTCCGAAGATAGCAACCATCCACGGCATGGTCCGCCATCGCCTCTCATCGCCCATGAAAGTCGAGAGCACTTCGATCAGATAGGTCGCGGCTCCAAGACCGGCATCCGAGATTGGCCAGGCTCTGGAGACCTCCGAGGTGAGGATCGTCTCCGTTCCATTCCCACGAACGCCTGAAAAGAAGGGTTCCCACACCTGATCGACATAGCCCAACTGGTAGGCTGCCATCGGTCGCGAAAGAAAATAGCCAATCAGTCCTAGGACAATGATGGGAGCGCGTTGAATCCAGGTCGATGGGTTATAGGACCACCCTGGGGGGATATCCGGCCCCGGCATTCTCATGCTCATAGGGATCACGAAGGAAAACGCGATCACGAACGCTCCGATGAGGGAGTTTGACGTGTAGGTTGCCGCGTTCGGCGCCCAGAACAGGAGCGGGGAGAGAAGAAGCCATACGCCCACGAGCGCGTTTAGGTAGCTCACCCAGGCCAGTCTCTCGACACGCAGTGCGAAGGCGGCGATCGAGAAGATCAAGACGCCGGAGATCACGTCACTCCACATCATCGCAGAGTCGTCGTATCTTAGGATCGTCCAACTCGTTACCAGCCAGACGCCCAGCAGCATTACGACGGGATGCACCCAGCGATGCATCTTGGGGTGCATCGCCATCATCGCGCCGGGATCTTCAATAAAGCGGGCTTCGTCGTCGTTATGCTTCATGGCCGGTAGCTCTAATGCCGACTGTGACGAACGAGGTAGACCGTCAGTGCGACAAGGGCAGCGATGAGCGCAACGACGAGCAGCGCGGCAAGCACCATTCCGACACCCATTCCCATGCCGCCCATCATTCCCTCGCCCATCATTCCACAGGGGCAGGAGCCGCCCCCTCGCGCCGGTCCTTGCTGAGCGTGAGCGACGGCACTGGTCAAAAGCAGAAAGTCGAGGAGGATCATGGGCGAGAAGCGTGCAAAGAGCGCTCCCTCGCGGGGAGATACCCGCGATCAGCGACGCACTCGATCATGTCGGCTGATGCGCCTGCCTGAAACGGATCATCCAACCCAGTTCGAGAGTCAGCCAGCTTCCGATGAGGGCGCCAGCGAACCACGTTACCGCGAGACTGAACACAATCTCCGCGTCCACCATGATGAAGAAACCCAACGAGAGCAGCGTGAGAGCACCCAGGGTCAACAGGCGGTTGTCGCGGATCTTCCGGATCTCTTCGCCTCTGAGGATGAACGCTGCGAGCAAGAGGCTCAGTCCGGTGAAGAGGGCCCCACAGGCGACCATGCAGCCGTAGGTACCGAAAGCCATGAAGACGTGCATGAGCCCCATTCCTTCCCCCAAGAGCCTGAACCCAAACTGGGGGCAGAAAGACAAGGTGACGGCTGCCGTTACGGAATGGATTGCGAGCAGCTTGGAAAAGACGCGCGCCGCTGAAGGATTGAGATCAGCCCGAACTCGGCTCAGGATAGTCTCCGTCACGCCGGGCGGGGGAGTCCGCTCCTCCGCCGACATGAACTCCCTAAACTCGTCTCTCACTTTGGATTTGTTCATCGAGCGGTTCCTTTCGCTGCCAATGACAAACGGACTTTCTTGAGGGCGCGGCTCACGATCTGCCTGACGGAGGTCTCTGTTTGGTCCAGTCGCGCCGCGATTTCGGCGTAAGAGAGCTCATCGAGCACGCGCCACTCCACGGCTTTGCGTTCCCGCTCAGAGAGGTTCTCTAGTGCATCGAGGTCAGGCTCGTTCTCTGGGGTCCGCTCGGCCGGAGGGGCCTCCGCATGATCAAGAGCGGTGGTGTCGTCGATCACAGGGACCGAGCGGCCCGCCCGGCGGAGGTGATCTGTAACCGAGGTACGAGCAATCACGTAGATCCACTGCAGAACAGGGTACTTGGGATCGTAAAGAGACCTGGATTGGTGAAACTTCATGAACACGGCCTGGTGCACTTCATCTAGGTCCTGTCGACTCGGCAAGCGGGACGACAGGTAGCCGTACACCCGGCCGGCGTGCCGCTGGTAAAGCGTCGCAAAAGCGGCTTCATCGCCTTCTGTGCGGTACCGTTCCATCAACTCCTCGTCAGTCCCACCCGCCACGGGTGCTTCTCGGCGTGGCTTCTCATTCATGGATTACGTCCTGGCAGTGATGTTTGTGACAACCTATCCTAAGTCTTGAATTCGACTCGGCTTTATTGCGCAGCATCATGGATTCTCGCTCAGGTGTCCAGGGGAAACTTTCTCTGCTCCTTGTCACAACGGGGCACGCTCGAACGTAAATCTGATCAAACCGCCACTGGAGGCAGGGTTTGGATGCGGCAGGCCTTAAGGAGAAGAGAGATGGGTTCGGCTCGTCGAAATGCGTCTGGATTGTGGGCAGCCATCGTCGGACTTCTAGCGCTCCTCAGCGCCGCCTCCGTCATGGCCCATCAAGGGCACTCGCACCATCCGGCGCGTCCCCGCCAGGATCAGCCCGCACCGCAGTCCCCTACCCAACGGACTCAGGCCGCTCTCGAGGAGATCGGACGCGACTACCGCGCCCAGGTCGAACCGATCTTCAAGACCAAGTGCCTCCAGTGCCACGGCGGTACGCCCGATCTGCCTTGGTACTACAGCATCCCCGGGGTCAAGCAGATCATTGATCGCGATCTCAATGAGTCGAAACACCACCTGGATCTTGCGAAAGGCTATCCGTTCGTTAGCCATGCGACTCCGCTCGAAGACCTCCAGGCCATTCGCGACACGATCCGCGACGACTCAATGCCTCCTTTCCTTTACCTCCTGACCCATCGGGCTCATCGCCTCACGGAAGAAGAAAAGCGCACGACAATCGGTTGGGCCGAAGGCGGAATCCAGAAACTTGAGGCGGCTTCGAATCCGGGCACCGAGGGTGGCAGTCAATGACTCGGTTCAAGCGACCGACAACACTCGTTTTTGGAGCACTCCTCGCCTGGCAGGCGCAGGCTGCCGACGTGAGCCCGGCACCGCTTCTTCCTCAGGACGTTCTAAGAATCGTAGAAGGCACTAATCCGGAACTTGCGGCCGCGGAGGCGCGAGCGGATGCGGAAAGTGCTCGGATCTTGTCCGCCTACTCCCTCGACCGGCCACGCATCGGGCTCATGCGCGAGAACAACATGAACGACATGCAGCTCGCGATGGGCCCAATGACTTCCTGGTCGCTTACCCAAGAAATCATGTTTCCGGCGAAGTACTTCGCCATGGGTTCCGCTCAGTCGTCCCGTGCCGAAGCGGCGGAGGAAGAGCGGAAGGACAAGCGACTGGAGATCCGGCAGCGGACGCTTTCGGCCTACTTCGGGCTCTACGCTGCCCGGCGGATCGTGGATCTTCTTGCGGCACAGCGCGAAACACTTCGTGAGATCTCGCGGGTCGCAGAGGCGAGGCGCGCAACGGGTGCTGTTCCTCAGCAGGACGAGATGAAGGCTCACGTCGAGCAGACTCGTATCGAAAACGAAATCATCTTGCAGGAGCAGGAGACGGTCGAACGCGAGGCCATGCTGCGTGCGTTGCTCAATGACGGCGCTCTTCAGGAGATTCGCACGCCGGCCAAGGAGCTTGCGATTCCTCGGCTCACGTACTCCGGCTCTCTTCGTGCCCTGGCTAAGCGGGCCGTCACAGGCTCGCGGGCTGTTCGAGCAGGCGAGGCGATGCTGAGCGAGGCGAGGAGCGAGAAGACGCTAGCTTGGCTCGGATTCACCCCGGATTTCATGCTGAGCTACCGCAAGGCCTTCGACAATGCGCCGGGGAACGCCTATGCGTTCAGCATCGAGGCCACGATCCCCCTGTGGTTCCTAACCAAGGAGATTCCGGAGGTCCGGGCCGCTCGCGCCCGTTCCGCCGCTGCAGAGGCGAACCTGGAGAGAATGAAGCGCGAGAGCGAGTCCGAGGCGAATACGCTTTCATCAAAAGTCGAGGCCTACTCCAAGCTCCTCAGGATTTACGAAACTTCACTCATTCCGCAATCTTTGAGCGCGCTCAATTCTTCAAGGGCGGCCTATAGTGCCGGGCAGACGAGCTTTGGAGAGCTTTTGGATTCCGAGCGTGTCCTCTATGCAAATCGGATCGAGTACTACCGCGCGCTCTCTGAATACGTCGATGCTCTAACTGGCTTGGAGCGCGTCCTGGGCGAGTCGATCAGCGACCTGCCCTTCACCGGAAGAGGTAAGTGATGAAGTTCAAACGCGCTGCTCTCGCAGCCCTGCTCCTGACTCTGGTTGCCGGCGTCGCCGGCTGCTCCAAGGACCAAGGGGCGCACTCAGGACATACCCATGGAGAAGTTGGAGCCAAAGAGGGCCAGAGGGAAGTCTGGACCTGTCCGATGCACCCGCAGATCAAGAAGGATGGGCCTGGTACCTGCCCGATCTGCGGGATGGATCTGGTGAAGGCGTCTGCCGGCGGCTCATCTGGTGGACAGGGTTCGGCAGAGGCGCTGCCGGAGGGCCATGCCGTAATTCAACTGAGCCCGGGCAAGCGCCAGATGATCGGTCTCAAGACCGGCGTCGTCGAAAAAGGGCTTCTCTTCAAGTCCATCGAGGCGGCCGGAAGAGTGGCATTCGATCCGGAGCTCTATACCGCTCAAAGCGAGTACCTGGAAGCGATCAAGCAGCTTGCGCGTGTGCAGGACTCGCCGCTCGCCGACGTTCGCCACTCGGCCGAACGCATGGTGGAATCCGCCAAGCTCCGACTCAAGATCCTGGGTCTATCGGACAAGCAGATCCAGTCCATCCGAGAGTCGGGCAGTTCCGGAGCGAACCTTTTGGTGCCGGAGCCCGGCGAGAATCTCTGGATCTATGCCGAGGTCTTCGAGATGGACCTCCAGAGCGTACAGCCAGGTCTTGAGGCCGAGATCGGCGGTGGGGCGCTGGGGGGCCGCAAAATCTCAGGCAAAGTCGTCTCGGTGGACCGGGTCATCAACCCCACAACCCGAACGGCCAAGGTGCGCATCTCCGCTCCCGCGGGACGAGGGCTGCTCAGACCGGAGTCCTACGTGGACGTTTCAATCCGCTCACCTCTCGGAACTCAGGTCTATGTCCCGTTCGACGCCGTACTCGATACGGGTAAGGAGGCTTGGGTCTTCATTGCAAAAGAGGACGGCCACATCGAGCCTCGGCTCGTGACGATCAAGCTCAGGGCGGACGATCAAGTGGCCATTGGGTCCGGCTTGGAAGGCGGGGAGAGGATCGTGACGAGCGCGAACTTCCTCGTGGACTCGGAGTCCCGGCTCAAGGGCACGCTGCTCGCCCAGGATGAAAGCGGAGAGGCAAAGACGCCCGAGTGCCCTGAAGGGCAGTTCTGGCACGCCGAGATGAAGCATTGCATGGCGAAACCCGGGAAGTAATCCCGCGATCGGAGAACTCATATGATCGAGAAACTGATCGACTGGTCTGCCCGAAATCGCTGGATGGTGTTCCTGCTCGTCGCGGTGGCTTCTGTCGCTGGGTGGTACTCAATGAAGAGCATCCCCGTCGACGCGATCCCGGATCTTTCGGAGACGCAGGTCATCATCTACTCGCGTTGGGACCGCTCGCCCGACATCATCGAGGACCAGGTCACTTACCCCATCATCAGCGCGATGCTGGGCGCTCCCAAGGTCAAGGACATCCGGGGATTCTCGGACTTCGGGTTCTCCTACGTCTACGTGATCTTCGAGGACGGAACGGACCCTTATTGGGCTCGCTCGCGGACGCTAGAGTATCTCTCCAAGATCACGCCCCAGCTCCCCGAAGGGGTGAGGACCGAGCTGGGCCCCGATGCCACGGGAGTTGGATGGGTCTTCCAGTACGCCTTGGTGGATCGCTCCGGAAAACACTCGCTCGCCGACCTGCGTTCCACGCAGGACTGGTTCCTGAGGTACGTCCTCCAAACCGTCCCGGGGGTGGCCGAGGTCGCTGCCGTCGGAGGCTTCCAGAAGCAATATCAGATCAAGATCAACCCGAACGCCCTTCGCGCGTACCGAGTGACCCTCGACCAGGTTGTCGAGGCGGTCAAGGAGGGCAACAGCGAGTCAGGAGCGCGCCTGCTCGAAGTCTCCGGGGCCGAGTACATGGTTCGCGGCCGGGGCTATGTCAAGGGAGTGAAGGATCTGGAAAAGATCGTCCTCTCCTACCAGAACGGAACACCGGTCTATCTCAAGAACGTCGCCGTGGTGACGACGGGGCCCGAGATCCGCCGGGGCGTCGCTGACCTCGACGGGGAGGGGGATGCCGTAGGTGGAATCGTGATCATGCGGTATGGCGAGAACGCCACCGAGGTCATCGACGCAGTCAAGGCAAAGCTCGAAGAGGTCAAGAAATCGCTCCCCGAAGGCGTCGAGGTGCTCGTGACTTATGACCGCTCGGACCTGATCCGGCGGGCCGTTGCCACGCTCACTCACGAGCTTCGTCTTGAGATGATCATCGTGAGTCTGGTGATCCTCGTGTTCCTGCTCCACATCCCGAGCGCGATGATCCCCATCCTCACTCTCCCTCTCGCCGTGCTCCTAAGCTTCATCCCGATGCACTTCATGGGAGTCTCCTCGAACATCATGAGCCTGGGCGGCATCGCGATCGCAATCGGAGCGATGGTGGACGCCGCCATCGTGGTCGTGGAGAACGCCCACAAGCACCTAGAGGAATGGGAAAAGAACGGACGAAAGGAAGACGTCAAGGAAGTCGTGATCTCAGCGATAAAAGAGGTGGGCCCCGCGAGCTTCTACTCCCTCCTCGTGATCGCCGTGTCGTTCCTGCCAATATTCGCGCTTGAAGCGCAAGAAGGGAAGCTCTTCAAGCCCCTGGCCTTCACCAAGAACCTCTCGATGATCGTCGCCGCGGTCCTGAGCATTACTCTGGACCCCGCGCTTCGGGTCTCACTCACCGCCTTTGCGCCGAAGACGTTCAAGCCCCTGTGGCTCTCCAAGGTGCGCAACGCGGTCTTGGTGGGTACGACGTACTCCGAGGAAGAGCACCCCATCAGTCGCTTTCTGTTCAAGGTCTATGGCCCCATGGTGGACTGGGTCGTGGCCCATCGAGGAAAGGTGATCATCGGTGCTGTGGTCGTCATGTTGGCGACGATTCCTGCCTACATGAAGCTCGGTTCTGAGTTCATGCCTCCTCTCAACGAGGGCACGATTCTCTACATGCCAACGACTCTTCCAGGTCTTTCCGTGGGAGCGGCACAGGATCTCTTGCAGAGACAAGACCAGATCCTGAAGTCCTTCCCGGAGGTCGAGCGGGTGTTTGGCAAGGCCGGTCGCGCGGACACCTCCACGGACCCGGCGCCCTTCTCGATGATGGAGACGACCGTCGTGCTCAAGCCACAGGATCAGTGGCGCGAGACGGAGCGGTGGTATTCCTTCCTGCCTCGATTCCTGCAGTGGCCCCTCGCCTGGATCGGGCCGCGCCAGATGAGCTGGGAGGAGTTGGTGGCCAAGATGGACGAGGCCATGCGCTTCCCTGGAGCAACGAACGGGTGGACCATGCCGATCCGCGCTCGAATCGACATGCTCACCACAGGCATCCGAACGCCCGTCGGCATCAAGGTTCTGGGCAATGACCTCAAACAGGTGGAAGAAGTCGGAAAGAGCCTGGAAAAGGTGATTGTCAAAGTCGACGGTACTCGCAGCGTGTTCGCAGAGCGGATCGCAGGGGGCTATTTTCTGGACTTCCGCTTCAACCGCGAGAGCCTGGCCCGATACGGCATCACGATGGAACAGGCTCAGGAGGCCCTCATGACTGCGGTTGGTGGCGAGCCAATCAGCAAGACGGTAGAGGGCCGGGAGCGCTACTCGATCAACGTGCGCTATCTCCAGGATTACCGCTCCAATATCGACGCTCTTAAGCGTGTGCTCGTGTCTACTCCGGAGGGCGCCCAGATCCCAATGGGGCAGATCGCACAACTGGAGATGACCCAGGGACCTGCGATGATCCGAAACGAAAACGGATTGCTCTCCAGCTATGTCTACATCGACGTGGCGGATCGGGACGTCGGAAGCTACGTGAGCGACGCCAAGAAGCTCGTCGAGCAAGAGCTCAAGGTGCCAGCCGGCGTCACTTTGGTGTGGAGCGGACAATACGAGAACATGGAGCGCGTGAAGGAGAAGCTTAAGCTGATCGTTCCGATCACCTTGTTCATCATCATCCTGCTTCTGCACGCCAACACCAGGTCGTGGCCCAAGACAGCGATCATTCTGCTCGCGGTGCCGTTCTCGGCGGTGGGTGCGATCTGGTTCCTGTACCTGCTGGACTACAATATGAGCATCGCGGTCTGGGTCGGCCTCATCGCACTCCTGGGAGTGGATGCCGAAACCGGCATCTTCATGCTGCTCTATCTCGACTTAGCCTACGAAAAAGCCAAGAAGGAAGGCAGGATGAGGACCTTCGAGGATCTGAAGGAAGCGATCCATCACGGTGCCGTCAAAAGGGTACGCCCCAAGGTGATGACTGTGGCGTGTCTTGTTGCGGCCCTGCTCCCCATCATGTGGGCGAGCACGTCGAATGCTGGTGCAGATGTCATGAAGAGAATCGCGGCTCCGATGCTGGGAGGCATCATCACGTCGTTCGGTATGGAGCTACTCGTGTATCCGGCGATATTCGCGATCTGGAAGAGCCGGTATGAGTTGAAACTGAAGCCTACAAAGTAAAAGGAGGAACTTATGCGTTCACAAATTTTTTCTGTTGTTCTCGCGTTGCTTGCGCTGTCGCCGGTCGCGGTCTTTGGTCATCAGGGCGAGACTAGCTTCAAGAAGATTCTTCCGAGCTATCTCGCGATCCAGAACGCGCTCGCATCGGATGCCTTGGCCAAGGCCAAGACAGCGGCCGAAGAGCTGAAGACAGCGAGCAGCAAGCTTCAGGGCACGGACCGCGATCATGCCAAGGAGCTGGCCGCAGCGAGTTCTCTGGCCGGTGAGATTTCTAAGGCGGCTAAGATCGAGGATGCGCGGGCATCCTTCAAGAAGCTCTCCGACCTCTTCATCACTGATCTGGGCAAGAACCCGGATAGCGGTACCGAGGTCGTCTCGTGCTCGATGGCCAACGCGAAGTGGATTCAGAAGAAGGGCGAGATTCGCAATCCTTACTACGGCAAGGAAATGCTCGCTTGCGGCGAGCGTTCGTAAGAGCGTCGATCTCTGGAATGAAAGAAGCCGCCGAGCGGCCTCTTCCCTGAGGCGCTCGGCGGCTTCCGCACGAGAGAGTACGAATGATTAGTGGCGGGAAGAGGCTTCGTAGCGCTGCAGCCTACGCTGAAGCTCGGCATGCATTCGAGCCTCTTCTTGCGTCCCAGTTTTTTCCTGCTTTGAAACTTGGCGCTTCGCTTGCTTCGCCTTCGTCTCAGTCTCCGCTTCATTGGAGCTTTCGCGACGAGCCTGGCTCCGCTCCCAATATGAGTCGGCGAACTCAGCACTACGCCCCGGTTCAGCGAGCGCCAGCGTGGAATTCGCAAGCGTCAGGGACACAACGGCCATCTGGACGAACTGCCAGGTTCTCATGGAAACCTCCTTGTCGATGAGTGTTGGGCCTCGGATCAGCGGCCCTTTCAATAGGGTTTACGCTGGCCCCACTGAGAGTGTGACAAGCCTCCTGAAAGAAAGTGATGCGTCGTGTTTTTGGCGGAATAGTGCACCTTCGCTCCCCACGACAGGAGCGCTGCGAGCGCGATGAGACCGACAGCTAGGTTTCTTCTGTGGGGAGTCATAACTTCTTTCTTGGCGGCCCTGCATTGCAAATCGCAAGCCCGATCCAGCCATATGACACACCGTTCAAAACGACAATGCCGATGCTAAGGCCTCCCGATTCCATCAAAAGAAGAAAGGCAGCAGATTTATCCGAGCAGGCCCTCCGTCGAGGCGAGCTCTAAGGTGGCGGAACTCAAACAGCCAGGCGTCGTTCCGCGACCTGTCCAGCTCGATGCCTCTGAAGAAACGACGCGTTTGGGGCCACCAGAACACAGAGGCGGAGCGGCTCGACGGTAAGCGTTTCGTTGCCGCGACATGGGGTGTGGTGGGGTGCCCACAGGGGGTATCCCGCCATGCCCTTGTCTCGACTGGTATGCCCGGGTCGTCACAAATCTCACAGTTTCGGTGACTTGCGACCCGTGCGAAGATGTAAAAAAAGAAGCTGCGGTCTTGTCGAACGGTTCACCAATGTGTAAGACACCCCAAGTCATGAAGCGGTTGATTGCCTTCATCATGCTCATCGTCGCTTGCGCGAGCACCGCGGCCGAAGCCATTTCGGTCGAAGTGGAGTTCGCGAATTCGGCCATTTCGAGCATGGACGGCCCTATGCTTCTCGCCGCTGGCTCCTTGGATTCCGCGGACGGCTGCGATGGCTGCTGCAAAGGTACTGGCTGCGAGGACCATGGTCCCTGCCAAAATTGCCACATCGGCCACTGCCAGTTCACGCTGACCCTTCTGAACGTTCTTCCGCTGCCCATTCCTCGGCAAGTCGAGTTTGCTTCAGTTCAATACGGTGCCTCTCGCCTGATTCTCTCGGGTCCTTCCGAGCCGCCCACTCGCGCCTAAGCCCCTTCGGGGCGTTGGTGCGTCTTCGTTTTCCCCAGTTACATTCGCGTTCCTGATCCAAGTGGATCACTGAACGCGCGGCTACAAGGATCGACCTGTGATTGCATTCATCCTCGCACTCCTCCTGACCTTCAGTGAGGTCCTGGCTGACGTGAAAGCCTGGCCGCATGATGAATCCGAGAAGGTTGGCCACCGCCATGGCACCCATGCGGAGTGTCCAGAGCCCAAGACCGCTCTTGATATCGTCCGCTGTGCCCAAGAGAACCAGTCCGCCGTGAGATCCGCCCGCCTCGCCTTAGAGAAAGCGGAGACGCTGAAGTCTGCGGCGGGACAGTGGGCCAACCCTGAAATCGAGGCCGAGGCGGGTTTCGGAGACTCCCTGGGAGATCAGCAGATCGATGCTCAGGTCGCCCTTGTGCAGCCGATTGACATCGGGGGCCGGAGATCCGCCAGAGTTCAGGAAGCAGAGGCCCAGGAGAAGCAGGCGAAGGCCGATGTCCGGGCTGCTGAAGCCGATGCCGTCATCGAGACTGTGACCCGCCTTCATCGAGTGCGGCAAATCGACCTCGAGAAAGCCCTCCTCGAGGAGGCGGCTGGCGCCTTTTCGAAACTGGTTACCCAATATCGTCGCCGCGAGCGCCTCACGCCTGAGCAAGAAGTCTCCCTCGCCGTCTTCGAGATGGCTGAAGCCGACAATCGCCTGAAACTCTCGGCACTAATCCAGGAAGAGAGTGCCATCGAGCACTTCTTTCATATCGCGACCGGGCATGGCCTTGAGGAGATCCGTAAGGCGCTCCCCGAGCGCCCCAAGTCCTGGCCGGATGTCACAGAAAAGGGCGACATCAGCGCATCGCCGACTCTCGCGCGTCTCCACGCAGACCGGGATCTGGCACTCGCTGAATTAGAGTCCGCAAGAGCCCACTCTTGGCCGGAGATCGGAATCGGTCCCATGATTCAGCTCCAGGCCGACGGTCCAATCCACCAGCAGCTCTATGGCCTGCAGCTCCGCTTCGAGCTCCCAGTCTTCAGCTGGAACGGAGGAGGCCGAGCCCATGCTCACAAGTCGCTCGCCGTCTCAGAGAACGCGATCGCAGTGAAGCGCGCCGAGGAGACCCACGAACGCGCCGAGCAGGTCACGATCTACCGCTCAGCCGTGAAGGCACTCAAAGACGCACTCCCCACTGCTCTGTTGGAGAAGCGCCACGCCGAGATCGAGAGCCTTTCTGTTCGTGGTCTTGTTTCAGCCTCGCTTGCTATCGAAGCCCACCGCCAGAGAGCTGAACTCGAAATGACTCGAAATGAACGTGAAGTCACTGCCATCCGGGCACTGTGGACGATTCACAAGCTCGATGGCCGAATCTTTGAGGAGATCCCATGAAAGCAACCTACGTCATTACAGCAGCGGTTCTTGCGACCAGTCATCCCGTTTTCGGGAGCGGCGATCACGGTGCGGAGGCCGGTCCGTCACGGTTTGGGCCGAACTCAGCCGTCACGGCCTTCAGTGCGGAGGATGGCTTCCAGATGTCTGAGAAAGCTCTCAAAGGACTTGGAGTCGAGTTCCAGGCCATCAAGGGCACCGGACCCTGGACCCTTCCCGCCGAAGCACTCGTGCAGATCAAGCACACGACCGGGGTCTATCGACGTTTCGAGAAGTGGATCGCATTCGTCCTGGTCAACGTCACCGGAAAGAACGGAAACACGATCAAGATCAGCTCTGAGGACCTTCAGGAAGGGGACGAGGTGGCAGTCACCGGTGCCACGTTCCTGAGGCTTACGGAAGCCGATCTCAACTCTGACACCGTGGACAGTTGCTCCCACTAAGGAACTGAGATGATCTCCAAGCTCGTTCAAAACTCAATCCGGTTCCGATGGCTGGTCATTCTGGCCACCGCGATCGTCGCGATTTGGGGTTGGCAGGCTTTCCAGAGCCTTCCGATCGACGCCGTGCCCGACCTCACCAATGTTCAGGTGCAGGTGAATACGCCGGTTGAGGCCCTGGGTCCGGAGGAGATCGAGCGCACGATCACGGTTCCGATCGAGACCAGCCTTAACGGTATTCCTGGGGTGACCCAGGTTCGCTCCATCACTCGCTTCGGGCTCTCCCAAGTCACCGTCGTCTTTGAGGACGACACGGACATCTACCGAGCCCGACAGCTCGTCTCCGAGCGCCTTCAGACCGTGGCTTCGCAGCTCCCTGAGGAGACGTTCCCGGAGCTTGGTCCGGTCACGACCGGTCTGGGAGAGATCTACCACTACGTGATCGAGGCCGAGAAGCCGGCCTCGGGCCCCGAGCGGTTGGAGCAGCTCATGGAGCTTCGCGCGCTCCAGGACTGGCACGTCAAGCCGAGGCTGCTCACCGTCAAAGGGGTCGCCGAGGTCAACAGCATCGGCGGTTTTGAGCGCCAGTACCATATCCAGCCTGACCCGAAGAAGATGGCCCGCTACGGCATTCACTTCAGCGACATCGAGGAGGCGGTCGAGAAGGTCAACCGCAACGTCGGGGGTGGTTATGTCGAGCAGACTGCCGACCAGTTCATCGTCCAAGGAAGCGGCCTCTTCAAAGGGGTGGAGGACATCCGGGACGTTCCCGTGCGCACCCTGGAGAACCTCTCCACCATCACGATCGGCGACATCGCCAACGTGGGACTGGGCAAGGAACTTCGTACCGGCGCTGCCGTTCATAGCGGCAAAGAGGTCGTCCTGGGTTCGGTCCTCATGCTCATGGGCGAGAACAGCCGCACGGTTGCCCTGAGGGTCGCCGAACGCATCAAGGAAATCCAGACAGGCCTTCCCAAGGGCTACAAGATCGAGCCCGTCTACGATCGCTCGGAGCTCGTAAATGCTACTTTGAGCACGGTCGAGCACAATCTTGTGCTTGGCGCGATTCTCGTGATCGTGGTGCTGCTGCTTCTCGTCGGAAACATTCGTGCGGCACTGATCACCGCGGTCGTGATTCCCCTTTCCCTCCTGTTCACCTTCATTGCCATGCGCCGCTTTGGCATCTCAGGAAACCTCGTGAGTCTCGGCGCCCTGGACTTCGGGATCATCGTCGATGGTGCGGTGATCGTCCTTGATAACTGCGTGCGCCACCTGCACGACAAGGCTCAGGAACTGAAACGAAGCCTGACGCGCGACGAGCTTGACGACACCATTCACCGCGCAACGGTGGAGATCAGGACTTCCGCTGGATTCGGCGAACTCATCATCGTCGTGGTTTTTCTCCCAATCTTCGCCTTCGTCGGCATCGAAGGAAAAATGTTCGTCCCGATGGCGGCAACATTCATCTTCGCGATCGTCGCGGCCATCATCCTGTCGTTCACGTTCGTGCCCGCACTCGCGAGCCTCATCCTTAGAGGAAAGGTCGAGGACAAAGAACCCAAGCTCATGACCTGGATTACCCGGGTGTATGAGCCGGTGCTCTCCAAGAGCTTGCACCGGCGCAAGCGGGTGGTCGGTATCGCTGTCGGGTCGGTGGTCTTGGGTGTGGTCCTCTTTAGCCAACTCGGCGGCGAGTTCCTCCCCAGGCTAAACGAGGGATCGATCGCCACACAGTTCATCCGGCCGGTTTCAGTCGGTCTTTCCCATTCCATCGCTCTTGAGGAAAAGTCGCAGACGATCATCGCTCAAGAGCCCGAAGTTAAGCACGTCTTCACCCGGATCGGAACGGCAGAGATCGCGACCGACCCCATGGGTCCCAACATCGCGGATACCTACGTGATGCTCAAGCCAATGGACGAATGGCCCCTGGTTGAGGGACGACGCCGGACCAAGGAAGAGCTGATCGAGGCCATCGTGGCGAAGCTCGATGCCATGGTGCCAGGCCAGCGCGTGCTCGTAAGCCAGCCTATCCAGCTACGGTTCAACGAGCTGCTCGAAGGCACCCGCGCGGACGTGTCCCTCAAGGTCTTTGGTGAGGACCAGGCTGTGCTCACCGAACAAGCTCAGGCCATTGCCAACATCATCAGCACCATCCCGGGTGCAGGTGACGTGGAGGTCGAGGCCAAGGGAACGATGTCCGTTCTCGATGTGAGCCCGAAGAAGGGTCTCCTGCGGAGCCTCGGCGTGTCTGGTCAGGAGGTTCTAGAGACCGTCGGTGTCGCGATCGGTGGGGATGAGGTGGGCGTGCTCTACGAGGGGATGCGCCGCTTTCCGATTGTACTCAGGTTGGACGACGAGATCCGGTCTGACATCAACGCACTGAAGAGCCTGCCTGTGGGCATCGCAGGCAATGCCACAGTCCCCCTGGAGGAGCTTGCGGAGATTAGATTTAAGGAAGCATACAGCTCTTTCAGCCGGGAGCAGACCAAACGTCGGGTGGCTGTACTCATCAACCCCCGAGGCCGGGACACCGAGAGCTTTGTAGAAGAGGCTCAACAGAAGATCGCCGAGCAGGTGAAGCTTCCCCCAGCGTATTATGTCGAATGGGGCGGAAACTTCAAAAATCTCCAGGAAGCTCGGGGACGGCTGCTGCTACTTGCACCCTTGGCCCTGCTCCTGGTGCTCCTCATGATCTACGCGGCGTTCCGCAACGTGCTGGAGACGGTTCTCATCTTCCTCTGCGTGCCATTCGCTTTGGTTGGAGGCGTACTCGCCCTCATGGCCAGAGGCTTGCCCTTTAGTATCTCGGCTGGTGTCGGCTTCATCGCACTGTGCGGGATCGCGGTACTCAACGGCGTCGTGCTGGTGAACTACTTCAACCAGCTCCGCGCCCGAGGTCTAACCGGTGAGCGTCTGGTCAAGCAGGCATCCGCGCTCCGGCTGCGTCCCGTGCTCATGACCGCGCTCGTCGATGTGTTCGGCTTCATCCCCATGGCGATCTCCACGGGCATGGGCGCAGAGGTGCAGCGACCTCTGGCGGTGGTCGTCATCGGCGGCATCATTTCGTCGACGCTTCTTACGTTGATCGTCCTTCCCGTTCTCTATTTCAGTCTCGAAAAACAAATCGTGCGATTCGCACACCAACCTAAAGGAGAAACACTATGAAATCCAAACTTATGCTCAGCACTCTGATGCTTTCAGGGCTTCTGGTGGTTCCGGCTGCTCAGGCAACCGACACCGCAAAAGATGCGGCGAAGCCCGCTGCCGAGCAGTCGGAAAAACAGGGTGGCCGGAGGAAGCGTGTCCTCATGTGCCGCGACTGCGGCAAGCCCGAGTCCGTGTGCGACTGCCCTGAGGAACTGAAAGCCAAGGAGCGCGCCGAGGGCCGTGGCCACGAGCACGGTACCGAAGAACAGGTCGCCGGAGAAGGTCAGAAAAAGTAAGTAACTGGTTGGAGGTGCGATTCTGTCCAAGACGGGCGGAATCGCACCTTTGGAATTCGATCGTCATGGATGACATTTGCCCGAGGGGAGTCATTTGTGACGCGTATCTATGTTCTTTCGATGGTGCTCGCCACCATCCTGGTAGGTGGATGTGGCCAAGGCGACGATCGCCTGGTCGAGAAAGCCAAGATCGAGGGTGAGGCCGGAGCAGAAGCAGCTCTGACCGCCGAAAACGAGAATCTCGCGACCAAGGCAAGAGCCATGGAAGCGGACCTCGCGCGGCTGCATCGCTTCTATCAGGCCGTCAAGGGGACCTTCGAGGGCACCCTCCAGACGGAAGCCGGAGCTTACAAAATCAAGATCGTTCTCGCCCCGAGCCTCCCTCCTTACACGACGGATCGTGTGCGTCAGCTCGACGAGATCGTCTCCGACCTCAACAACCTGCACCTCAAGGTCCAGGTCGTTCAGTGGCATCCCAGCAACCCCCTCAGCGCTGTCGGATGCCGGGTGGAGAACATCAAGCCGGACACGATCAACGGTGAAGTGACGATCGCCTCCGAGAATTGCGCCAACCTCTATGCGCTGACCATCGCCGCTGACGGGGTCTCGTCCGTCACCGACCATTCCACGGATGCGGGTGCCCTTGCTCACGCGGTCCTGAGCGGAAACGTGGATAAGGTCAATGCGATCCGGGGTGACGTGCACCCGTCGACGAACGCCTCGGTCTACCCGCTGATCGTTCGCAGGAAGTGAGAGCACCATGAGAGCGTCAGTATTGTTTTTGGCATCTGTTCTCCTGGTAGCGCCCTATGGCAGCCGTGCTCAAACTCCGGTGCGGGTCACCTTGGACCAAGTAGTTCAGAAAGTGAGCACCGAAAACTTTAACGTCTACGCAAACGCCTTGAAGGTGTACCAGGCCAAGGAAGCCGTCCAGGTTGCTCGGATGAACCTCCTCCCGCGCCTGAACGTCTGGAATCTTGCCGGTGCGGCCATCGAGATCGTAACCGGCGTCTACACTGGAAACGGCGCTGAGGTAGCCGGAGGCGCGGTAAGTCTGATTGAGGACGTTGCGCCATTCCTGGTGCCCGCCAACTGGTTCAAGGCGAGTCAGTCCAAGCTCCTGTACATGGCGGACAAGGAAGCCTATCGCGCACTTTGGGCCAACGAACTCATGACCGCTAAGGCCATGTACGTCCATCTTCTCCTCGACGAGTCTCTGCTTGAGCATATCGAGCAGAGTGAGGAGGAGCTGGAAAAGCTCTACGTGATCGTCCGGACCAAGGAACTTTTGGGCGGCGTGCCGCAGGGGGCTTCGCGTGACATCGAGATCCGGAAACTCGCTCTTCAAGAGGACCGCCAGGCGCTTGAGATCCTCATCGCTGAAGAGCAGTCGCTCTTGGCCTTTATGATGGGCATGCCCGGCAACACGGTGGTTACTCCCGCCGCCGTGCCCATGCCTCAGTTCGACGAGCTTGAGCCCCTGACCTATGAGGACTTCGAATTTCGGGTTCTCGACACCGCGCCCGAGTCCCGGCAGTACGACTATTTCATCGAGGCAGCCAAGTATGCCAAGCAGGAGGTGATGTACTCCTTCCTGGGAACCTCGAGCACGAGCTCCGGCGTCGCTGGCGGCGTCTTTGACAGCCTGCCTAAGCAGCCGGGCCTCGGCTTTGGGACGGCGGCCTCGATGAGGATCGTCGAGGCTCAGAAAGAGCTTCTCAAGCTGCAAAAGCGGGGGATCGAAGAGATCCTCAAGCGCCAGCTCAAGCTCCTGGTCACGACCTACAACCTGGATCTCGAAAACTACGGAAACTTCGTGCGTCGGAAGCGCCTCACACGCGAAGCCAACGAACAGCTCTACGAGCGCCTCCGCTTGGGCCAGGACGTGGAGATCATCGAGCTGATCGAGGCGTCCAGAAACCACATCCAGGCCGATACGTCGCTCTTTGCGATGAAGTATCGCTTCATGTCCAACTCTGACCGGTTGGCTCGGCTGATCTTTCACGGCGACTACAGCAAGGAGCCCATCGTGATCGAATCGCTGACGGCTCAGGCCAACGGAGGTGCCCAGTGAAAACGCACATCATGAATCGCCCACTCTCTGCTGTGCTTCTATTAGGTGCAACGCTCGTCTGCGCCTCTGGCTGCAAAAAGAGCGAGGACATCCAAGCCTGGTTTGAGGCGACCGGAAAGCTCAAGACCGATGCGATTGCCCAGAGCCAGAACGTTCCGTACCGGCTGGAGCAGCATCAAGCTCTCAAGGGCTACTTCGCGCAGTTGGCGGGGATGGCTCTGTCCCTTAAGGACGATGAGAAGCTCCGTAATCGCTTCAACAAAGCATTCAGCCAGTCGAAGCCAGCCGAAGTTTGCGCAGCCGTCCTGATGGAGCGCCGGGAGTGGTCCGGAATCGTCAGGAACTGCCGGAAGAACGACTTCTTCCTTTGCGCCGAAGAGGTTCGAGCCTATCCAGAGATGGTGACTGCGCTTCACGAGGGCCTTGCCTCCGACCAGCGCAAGCGATTTGATGAGACGGAGGCTTGCCGGGCCGCCTTAGCCCAGTAATAGCTGGAGAAGCATGGAAACGTCTCAGCGCAGGACCGAGTTTGCGGTTCCAAAGATGGACTGTCCTTCAGAAGAGCGCATGATCCGCATGGCTCTAGAGGGGCGCTCCGAAGTGCGAAGTCTGGCCTTCGACCTTGCAGCTCGAAAGGTGACGATCGTGCATCAGGGGGCGCCTGAGCGCCTTCTGGAGTGCCTCGTTCCTCTAAAGCTCGGAGCGGAGATCGCCAAGAGCCAATCCGTTGGTACCGAGGATCAGAGCTCGGAGGAGCCTCTTGAAGCTCCCGCCGACGAAGCGGGGGTTCTCAAGCTTCTCCTATCCATCAACGGCGTGATGTTCCTGATCGAGGCAACGCTGGGCTGGATCTCCCAGTCTACGGGGTTGATTGCTGACTCCTTGGATATGTTCGCAGACGCGGCAGTCTATGGATTGAGCCTCGCGGCAGTCGGAAAGGTGCTGGCGCAAAAAAAACGGGCGGCCCGCATTAGTGGATACCTGCAGATGGCCCTGGCACTGGGTGCGTTTGTCGAGGTCATGAGGCGGTTCTACTTCGGCAGCGAGCCTGAGCCGTTTTGGATGATGGGCGTCGCTCTCGTAGCTCTGGCGGCCAACGTCACCTGTATGTGGCTCCTCGCCAAGCATCGGCAGGGCGAAGTTCACATGAAGGCCAGTTGGATCTTTTCCACCAACGACGTGATCGCGAACCTCGGGGTGGTGGTAGCGGGAGGACTCGTGGCCTTTACCGGATCCCGGTACCCCGACTTGGTGATCGGGTTGATCATCAGCGTGGTCGTCCTCACTGGCTCACTGCGGATTTTGAAGGTTTCGCGGGGCTAGGATTCAAGACGCGAGATAACTTGGAGCAGTATGGGTGCTGCCGGTAGCCGACCGCGCGCTTGGCAGCGCGGTGGACGAGCCCTTCGTTTTCACAGAAGCGAATAGTTTCGAGGCACCGGTCTCACCGATACCAGCGCGGATCGTACTCGCCGCAGGCCCGTCTGTTGAAGATCGACGGACAGCCCCAAGGCTTCTCGATGTTAGTCTTGGCCTTCTGCCGCATCTCGTAGATCGCGCTCCAGACGAGGTGTCCCTTGCCCGATGCGTTCAGGACGACGATGGCGCTGACGATCAGGCCGACGAGTTGTCCGAGGGATGGGATGTTCATGGAGTCCTCCTTGGTGGTTCAGGTCCGCTCGTGGCGGTCGTTGAAGTCGAGAATCTGGCTGATAGTCTTGGCGTGCCAACGCCCGCCGTTCTTGGTGGGCACCTGGCGGTCGTTGAGGGTGCGGGCAATCTCGTGAAGGCTGGCGCCCTCGCTCCGCATCTGCCGCGCCAACTGGACCCACTTCATTTCGGTGGGCTCGGGGGCCAGGACGCCGCCGATCGAACGCCATCCGTAGGGCACCTGCGAAGACCGGGACCGCCGCTCACCGGCTCGGACGGGGGCATACGGCCCGATGCGCAAAGTTCGACAAATGGACCGTAGGGTCTTCTGGCCCACCCCGAGGGTGTCCGAGGTCGCGCGAATGCTGCGGCGCTCCTCGACAATCAGGCGCTTGAGCTCTGCCTCAAGCGCCTTCCGGTCCAAGGCCGTTTCTGCTTTGGTTTTCGTGACTTTAATGGCTCCGCCGCCCTTCGGCGTGGGCCGCTGGTTCGGGGGGTAGTCGTAGCTTGCTTCGACTACAACTGGTTCGATAATCGACGCCAGGGTCACCCCAAATTTCCGACCCCGTCTGGGACCCCAGGCGGGGTTTTTCTTTGTAATCACAACAAAAGTTTTCGAGCACTTAGAGCAGGTCAGCGCGACCTCCACATGTCCCCAAATGGCCCGACGTTACCCGAGTTGGCTAAAACTTGGCTAAGGTTTGGCTAAGGGTCAAAACACGAAGTCATCCATTCCAGGTTGTCGAAGGGCAACAACGAGGAGGCGATCATGGATCGCAAAATGGACTTGGATGACGTGTTGTCGGTATCGGTGAAACTCAGAGGGCTGGGCTACCTCATCGCCCAGGATCGGGCCAATTGGTTCCCGGAAAACATGGACGTGATTCGCGAGGGCATTGGCCTTCTCGTGCTCGACCTCGGGCGACGGCTCGCGGACATCGCACTTGAGCAAGACCGCGCGATGGTGAAATCCGCGCCCACCCAAAAGACATCCCCGGCGAAGCGAAAGGGGGTGCGGTCATGAGCATCCCGTCACTCAACGAGATGGTCGCGGTTATTGTCACGGCGGTCGCGCTGACATTCGCGTCGGGGCATGGTGACCGGGTCTGGAAGGCACTTGGGGAATTGCGACGCGTTGCACTTGTCAGTGCTCGGCAGGATTGGGGGTGCGAGCCTGACCGGGAAGGCTGCGTGTACGAGCTACGATCCCGCGCGATACCGCTAAATGTCGCGCGGAGGAATGGATAAAGTCGGTCTAAAAACAGGAAGAGGCACCACTTAAATAGCTAATTTACTTGTATATTTTACCCATCGTTAAATAGGTGTGTACATTTTACGTACACACAAGCAAACTGTTGTTAGGAGAATCGAAATGTCTCAAGCAGCAAAAAAAAAGGACGACCGAATTGACCTCAGAGTGGATGATACCGCGAAAGAACTCATTGAGCGCGCGGCTTCCATTGCGGGGATGAGCGTCAGCTCTTACACCCTTTCTAATACCCTACGTGCAGCCCGAGAAGAGATCGCGGCGCACGAAACGCTCACTCTATCTGACAGCGATCGAGACATGTTCCTGGCTACGCTTGCAGACCCGCCGAAGGCCAGCAAGACCCTTCGGGCTGCAATGACACGTTACAGAAAAAAGTACGCGTAGTTCGCCATCAGGAAGCATCGTGAACCTCATCTTTGAAGAACTCACCACCGATCACGACCGTGCCGGATTTGACTGCGACGTCTCGCCACTGAATGACTTTCTGAAAAAGGCTGCTCGGCAGAATCAGGAGGCCGGAGTGAGCCGCACCTTCGTGGCGGTTCAGGAAGAAAATCCGAAAACAATTGTCGGCTACTACTGCGTAAGTGCCGGACAGATTGCGTTCGCGTCGCTTCCCACTCCTGCCCGCAAGGGAATTCCGAAGTACCCCGTTCCAGTCATGCGAATTGGCAGACTCGCAGTTGATAAACGCTTTAGAGGTCAGAAGGTGGGCGAAGAGCTGCTGATGAATGCCTACGTCCGGGCACTCGATGCTGCAAAGACGATCGGCATCTACGCCATTGTCGTCGATGCAAAGGACGAAAAGGCTAAGTCATTTTACAAGCACTTTGATTTCATGGAACTTGCGGACGATCCAATGGCACTTGTCATCCAGATCGGCACGGTGAAGGACTCGATCACATGATGTTGATCCGTCCCACCCTATCGCTCGCCAGACGCCTTCGAGTTACGCCCGCATCGAGCATGGGGAACTCCTCTACGTCCTCACTGACCGAATGGTACGCGCGTCGAAGACCACTCAATCACTGACATGACCTTGAATCAGATGCTTCGTTTCTGACCAGAGGTTCCGGCGCACAATTTTCTGGGACTTTGAGGCGTGGGGTCACCGATTCTTTCAGTCACCCAATGGGTTATCCGCCAAATTTATCCTCCAAGACTCCTTAGAGTGTTGGTATGGGTATCCCATGAACCCACGTCGGATGAAAGACGGCATCTACGAAGCCATCGCACAAATTGGAAAAGCCACTTCCAGCCCGAAGCGGCTCGAACTTCTCGATATCCTTTGCCAAGGCGAAAAAACCGTCGAAGAGCTGACGGCGCATTCCCAGATGTCGATGAAGCTCACGAGCGCCCACCTCAGGAGTCTCCGAACCGCGCGCCTGGTTGAGACCCGGCGATCCGGAAAGAACGTTTTCTATCGCGCGGCAAACGATCAAGTCGCGTCATTCTGGGTCGCCATTCGCTCCCTGGCTGAGCAGCGTTATGCCGAAATCGGGCGCACCCTGGACGACTATTTCGCCCGGCCGACACGACACGAAGAGATGACCGCGCTGGATCGGAAAACACTTCTCAGAAGAGTTCGCGACGCGGAAGTCGTGGTGATCGACGTTCGTCCTGAAAGCGAATACCAGAAAGGTCATCTGCCCCATGCGCTCTCCATCCCGCTCGGAGAACTCAAAAGGCGGCTCGCCCAGATTCCCAAGTCCAAGGAAGTGATCGCCTACTGCCGAGGCCCCTATTGTGTGCTTTCACACGAGGCGGTTCAGCTACTCCGCAAGAAAGGGTACCGCGCCACGCGTTTGAGCGACGGCGTCGCCGAGTGGAAGACGGCCGGATTCCCCGTTCAGTCCGCCCAATCACCCCAAAGGAGACCACACGCATGAAAACCCTATTCATCTTGAACGACGCGCCCTACGGAACTGAAAAAAGCTACAATGGCCTGCGTTTGTCTGGCGCTCTGGCCAAACGGGAAGCCCAGGAGGTGAAGGTCTTTCTGATCGGAGATGCCTCCGCCTGCGCAAAATCTGGTCAGAAGGTCCCGCAGGGCTACTACAATACGGAAGTCATGTTGAAGAACGTGGCTCGCAACAAGGGCGAGATCGGCGTCTGCGGAACCTGCATGGATGCTCGCGGCATCACTGAAGCCGAACTGACCGAAGGCGCCAAGCGAGGCACCCTGGAGCAGCTCACGGACTGGTCCATCTGGGCCGACAAGATCATCACCTTTTAGGGAGATTCAAATGTCACAATCGCGTACAGCCCTTGTCCTCGGTGCTGGAGTAGGAGGCGTAGTGGCGGCAACCGAGTTGCGCCGCCTGCTCCCGAAAGAGGATCGTGTCATTGTCATCGACCGAGAATCCGATCACCTGTTTGCCCCCTCACTTCTCTGGCTCATGATCGGCGATCGGCGTCCGGAGCAGATCCGTCGGTCCGTTTCCGCGCTCACCCAAAAAGGAATCGAAGTCGTGCGCGGGGAGATCGAGAGCATTGACCCGGACACGCGAAAGATCACGGTCGGGGGAAAGACACTATCCGCCGATGCCCTCATCGTGTCACTTGGCGCCGAGTACAACGAAGACGCGATTCCCGGCCTAAAGAAAGCGGGCCACAACCTCTACACGCTCCCAGGTGCCACCGGAATTCGTAATGCCTTGCGAGATTTTCGCGGAGGGCGCGTGGTGATCCTCACGGCGGCACCGGCCTACAAGTGTCCGGCAGCACCTTATGAGGCGGCACTCCTCGTGGACTATCAGTTGAGCCGACTCGGTCTTTCCAAAACGTCGGAGGTCGCAATTTACGCGGCGGAACCAGGCCCGATGCTGACCGCCGGACCGGAAGTCTCGGCCGCCGTAAAGCAGATGGTCGAGACTCGCGGTATTAAGTATTTTCCAGGTCATCAAGTCAAGGAAGTCGACCCTGCACAGAAGCGGATTCACTTCGGCAATGGCGTCGTCGCGCCCTTTGACCTCTTGGTCTACGTGCCTCCTCATCGCGCGCCTCAGGCCGTGCGCGACACCAAGCTCACGGAAGACAGCGGATGGATCGCGCCCGACCGGCACACGTTTGCGACCCGGTTCCCGGGTGTTTACGCTATTGGCGACGTTACGACGGTACCGCTCAAGAGCGGGCGGCCTCTGCCCAAGGCCGGCGTATTCACGCATGGGCAAGCCGAAGTGGTGGCCCATAATATCGCGAGCGAATGGGCAGGACGCCCCGATCGCAGATCTTACGATGGCCAGGGTCAGTGCTTCATCGAGATCGGTCACCACCGCGCCGGGGTCGGAGCAGGAAATTTTTACGCCGAGCCTGCTCCCGAAGTGAAGGTGAAGCCACCGGGGCTCAGGTGGCACGCGGGTAAGGTATTGTTTGAAAAATACTGGCTTTGGAAGTGGTTCTGACCCTGGATCGGCGGGAGAAGAATCTTTCGATCCGCGCATCATGTCTAAGCAGAATCCCTGTGCCTCCAAATGGCACCTCCGAAGAGGATCATGGAGAAGGTCATGCTGCCCGCGCCGACAAGGACAAATACAGGCGACGTCCCGAGCAGCACTTCTCCCAGGATCCCCACCGGCATCAGGATTCCCAGGAGAGCCAGCATGGAAACGGTTTTGGCTCCTTTTCTGCAAATCCTCACTTGAAACAACAGATAGCCAATCATGACGTTCAGGAAGCCAAATAGAGTGCCGTGAACATGGGCCAAACGTGTCTCGAAATGCTTGCCAGTCGAATACTGAGCGGCCCATTCCGCCGCTCCCGGAGCGAAATCCCTCAAATAGACCAAGGCGAAGCCCAAAAACATGAACGCGGCCATGGTCCAAAGACCGGCCACGATGTTTTTTCGGCCGATTCTCATTCCCTCTTTACTGTCGATCAACTCTTCTGTCTTCTTCATCGAACAATCCTCCCTTTGAAACGGACACTCCAGAACGCGAGCCCCAGCCAGATCACTGTCCGCAGCGGCATCGCCACGAGCGTTCTCGTCTCATGACTTCCACCGGTGGCGACCCAAAGCAGAAACGAGATCAAAACAACCACAGACATCGCGGCCATCAGGGGGGTCAACCGAGTCACCCACTTCTTCTTTCTCCACATTCCAAGTCCGGCAGCGATGAACGCAAACCCGGTGAGGAAGTTGAACCAAAGAACCCAAGGAACGTAGTTTCCAGCAGCCTGGCGATCCGCTCCGTCGACAAAAAGAACCGTGCCGCCCTCCTTGAGGGTCATTGCACCAAATAACAGGCAGAAAACGGGAATAAGGTGACGCATGGGTTTCACGCTATCGCAACTCCTATGTTTAGGCACTCGAAGATACCTGCCTCAAGAACGGTAACCAGCGACTGCAAACCAGGCGCAGATTTACCTTCGATGAAGTAGATGGCGGGCTGATGTTGAATGCACCAGCCCGCCCGTGGCCAGTTACTTCGACTTCACAATGCGGCCGTCGACTGGGTTGAAATAAATTTCAACATCCTTTCCGTTCTTATCGGTCCCGTAGATTTCGTAGCAGGTGCCCGGTTGCTTGAATTTGCGAATCTTGTAACCCTCGACCTCCTTCTGCTTCTTGAATTTCTCAATACTCATCCATTTGCTCTTGGGCTGGTCGGTACAATTCTTCTTGGCGTGAGCAACGCCGCTCGTGAGAAGCACCACCCCCATGAGCGTTAGTAAGGTTTTCATGTTTGCCTCCTGCTAGTCGGTTTCGGGACCCGCCGTCCCTTACCAAGCAGGATGCGCTTGTTCTGAAATAGTCAAAACGGACAAATGCCCTAAGCCGTGGGAATCAGTGCGTATAGGACATTTGCCCCATGGCCAGACCGAGCTACAAACCCCATCTTCAGAGGTGCGCTGACCCAAATCAAAACGGTCGCTCACCAGGAGGTACTGAGATGAAAAACACCCGAGTATATGACTGGCCCACGCGGATCTTCCATTGGCTGTTTGCCGGCAGCTTCGTAGCCGCCTTCGTCATTGCCAAGTACTTCGATGACGAATCGGCCTACTTCCCGGTTCACATGTTGCTGGGGCTCGTTCTCGTCGGTTTGGTCAGTCTTCGCGTGGTCTGGGGATTCATAGGAAGTCGATATGCCCGCTTCTCCGCGTTTCGACTTCGGCCCGCCGAGCTCGCCGCTTACTTCAAGAACCTGCTGACCGGCAAAGGGGAGCGCTTCCTTGGCCACAATCCGGCTTCGAGCTGGGCGGCCATCACCATGATGGCGCTCACCCTCGGGCTGGGGACTACTGGCTACCTCATGACCACAGGCGGCAATATGGAATTCATCGAAGAAGTACATGAGCTTCTGGGCAATGTCTTTGTCGTCGTCGTGATCGCGCACGTCGCGGGAATTCTCCTGCACACGCTCATTCATCGCGACTGGATCGGATTGAGCATGATCCACGGAGGCAAAAGGCCTGTCGGGTTGGAGCCCGGCATCGCGCGCAGCCATGGGGCTCTGGGCCTGCTCTTTCTTTCACTGGTGGGGGGATTTGTCTTTCACCTCAACAAGAACTACGATCCGACTCGCCAGACCTTGAACTTCCTTGGTTCGACTCTGCAGCTGGGGGAGGCTGAAGGGGCTGAGAGCGGAGACGATGACTGATCGTCCGAACGATGAGGCCCAGATGAACACTCGAGAGCGTCATTTCCTAGCCGCGGTCCTGACGGTGATTGTTTTCATGGTTGGCGCCGACCTCCTGACCGACTCGACCCAGGGCGTGCAATGGTGGCACCTGGGAGCCGAGGGCGCGATTGCACTGGCTGCTTTGATTGGGCTTTTCTTCGTTATGCGTAGTTCCTTTGCTCTTCGCCATTCGCTGGAAGTTGAGAAGCAGACTTCGTCACAGCTCAAGGCTGAAGCTGAGAAGTGGCGCTCTCAATCCAGGAAGTATCTTGATGGTTTGAGTCAGGCCATCGACGCTCAACTCACGGCCTGGCGGTTGACCCATTCCGAAAAGGAAATCGCGTTCCTTCTGCTGAAGGGCTTCAGCTCGAAAGAAATCGCCGACCTACGAAAGACAAACGAGAAGACAGTTCGCACCCAGGCCACGTCCATCTATTCGAAGGCGGGCCTGAATGGACGCTCAGGCCTGTCCGCATTTTTTCTCGAGGACCTGTTTCTTCCGTCTCAAGCTCAGTTGGACTGAGGCGAATCTCTTCCAGGGGTGGCGCCAGGTGGGCCAGGCTTCAGGAGCGCCGCGCTTTTCCTTTGCGAAAAACCGTGACGGCAAACAAGGCGCCGGCGGTGAACGCAAGTAGGCCTCCCGCGGCCATGACGCCAAAACCAAGGGTTTGGCCGGTGTTGGAAACCTGCTGCTCCATTCCGTAGGTCTTGCGCTGCATCCCGTAGGTTCCGCCAATGAAGAGCCCGCTCGAAAAAACGAGTTGCCCAAAGCCATAGAGCTTCGCCACCCAGCCTGAGGTCCGGGACCCGCCCCGCCCAAGCAGGATCAGGGCCTCGATCATCAGCGCAAGGGTCACCGCGCCGATGCAGGCGTGGTAGTGGGCAGGGATCCGCAGGTCGTTGCCCTCGATCAGGGCTCCAAACACGAAGCCCACGACGATCAGGACGGCGCTCCACCTGAGCGCGAGCGTCCGGAGCTGAGCCGATTCCTTGAGCTTGCCTTTGGGTGAAAGCCCCTTTCTGGAAATCGCTAGAAGAACAGCGAGCACGGCCGGAAAAATTCCCCACTGCATGAGCCGGGTGTGGCTGAGAACGTATGCCGGGTCAGTCGGAGATACCGTGCAAAGGGCCAGGATGCCGATCGCGGGAATCAGGAGAAATCCCCGCGCAAAAAGCGAGACCCCGCGTGGGATCGGTGCGCTTCCCGTTCGGTTGGCCCAGAGAAGAAGGAAGCAGACGTTGGCGAATTGGAGCGCGTGGCCCGGGCCCCACATGAGGGCCTCGTAGTAAACCTTCGAATCCAGCGCCCGCGGAAGCTGCAGAAAGGCTGCGAGGCCCGAGACCCCGGTCAGAAGCACGAACAGGCCTCCGAGCGCGCCCCAGTCGAATCCGCGCAGAGGCACGAAATGAACGAGCATTGCAAGATAGATCAGCGCCAAACCGATCAGGAAGCCGTGGGACTCGATGACGGGGACGTAATTGACCAGCAAGGGCGTTGAGCCGGCTTGAACCAACCCGAGCAGCAGCAGAGCGATCCCGATCCAGCCGGCCCGATGCGAATGCCGTACGAGAAGCGAAGGTCGCGGCAAGGCCGCGGCGGACGCGGCCGCCATGGAGCGTTCACGCCGATAGAGCACCACGAACATCGCTCCGAACCAGACCAGAACGCCGAGGTCGACATGGACGATCAAGCCTCGTCGCGCGAACTGCGTGTCCGTCACGAATTGGGCGAGCCAGGGCATGCGCGATGCCCCGACGAGCAGCGAAAGAAACCCGCTCGCGAGCAGCGATACGACGGCAAGGCGGAGCCAGGAGTCCTGGATGGACTGCTCGAGAGAGGGCATGTCTCCCGGGGCGGGGATGACCCGCCTGCGTCCCCCCAAAAAGCCGAAGGAGGGCGCTTTCATCGGAGCTCGACCTGCTGGGGTTCGGCGGAGTAACCGGGGGTCTCAGAGGTGGCGTGGATGCCGTTCATGAGCCCGGCCATGCTGCGGAACTCCGCGGCGTCGCGGTATCCCACGTTGAAACCGCTCCAGAACAGGAAGGCGAAGGCCGCAAGGAAACAGAACGGGGAACGGAGGTTGGACATGGGGAACAGGATACTTCAGGCCCCCGCCACGCCAAGAATTTTGTCGGACGTGGGCGCCCTGGGTCAGGACGCGCGCTCGGCGCGCTTCGCCGTGGCCTTGTCGCAGTTCCAGCAGAGGTGAACCTGCATCATCCCCCAGGCGAACCAGTTTCCGTCGCGCTGGGCGAACACCTTTCGGCAGTGGAAGCATTTGAACTGGTTCTTCTGCAGTTTCGAGGGAGTGCGATTCATCAATCAGATCTCCTTGTGGTAGTCGGATCGGATCAGAAATCAGAAAACAGAGACGGCCTCACTCCGATTCGAAGTGAGGCCGTCTTTAAGAACTCGCGAATCGCTTACCAGCGGCTTCCGCCGCCGCCGCCGCGATTCTCGCGGGGGGCCATTGGCTTCGCCTCGTTGACCGTCATCGGGCGGCCTTCGTAGTCGGCGCCGTTGAACTTGCTGATGCCCGCCTGGGCTTCGGCTTCGGTCGACATCTCAACGAATCCGAAGCCTTTGCTCCGGCCGCTGTCGCGATCCATGATGACTTTCGCGGACTCCACCGTACCGCACTGAGAGAACGTGTCGCTCAGGGACTGGTCGTTGGCGGAAAAAGGAAGATTACCCACGTACAATTTCTTACCCATAAAACCTCCTAAAGGCTGGGAGCCACTTAAGAGGATATGGGCACCATTGCCCGCAGACTCAGAAGAAGCGAATTCAGACTACTTACGCCTCCCAGTGTAGCAGGGACGCGACGGGTTGGATACCCAATTCCATCGCGTACCCGCTTCAGTTCGCGCTCAAGCGGGTTCCGGTGTTCCTGCATGAGGTTGCGGGGGCACCCGAGGTTTCCTGATTCTCGATGTCCAGCTTCAGGTACCACGTGAATATGTGCCTCGCGATCCGGAGCAAGTAGGGTACAGTGCTTATCCGAGAGACGAGGTGGACCATAGCCAAGCCCAATAAAGCGACCCAGACGAAACGCATCCGCGAACGGGCCAAAGAAGAGCGCCGACAAGAGCGCCAGGGCGAGAAGCAGGGCCGGAACGCCATGCGCTCCGAGAAGCGCGCGGAGCGCGAGCGCCTGATCGAGAAAGGCTTGGATCCGGACATCGCCGGGATTTACCCCGGTCCGCATCACACGCCGGGCTTGGAGTAGCGGCCTTCAGTCGCAGGAGTGCCTGTAGCTGTCGTCCAGATCCAGCGCTAGCACGAGCGTCCGGATGCTGTTTGCCAGGGAGTCGGCGCAGAGCGCGGCCTGGTCGGGATTCGAGCGGTAGCGGTTTTCGTACTCGGCGTTGAACACGGGTTTTCCTGCCGCCGTGAAAGGCGCGAATGCCGCGCACTCCGAGTATTGGTGACATTGCTCGGTGACCGAGAAGTCGAAGTAGTCCACGAGTGCAACCACCTGGTCAGGGTCGTTCTTGAGAGCCACCGAAAGCCCGCGGTCCCGCGCGAGATTCGCGATGGCGCGGTTGTAGGCGAGCTGATTCGAGGCGGTGAGGTCGAAGCAGGTGTCCTGCTGGAATCCATCCATGTTGTCGGGTTCCACGCCGTCGCAGCCTTTCGCGGCGGCCAGATCCAGTCGGGCCGTCATGATGTCGAGCACGTTCTGCGAGCGGACGTCGAGCCAGCGCTCGCCCTCCCAGCCATCGAGCGGTTCTCCGAGGTCCTCTTCATTGAACTCATCGAAATCGGAGCGCCAGTCCTCGCTCGATCCGGCCGCGAAGTAACACACCACCGTGCGGCCCGCGCCCTGGAGCGCTGCGATCTGCGCAGCAGAGGTATTGAAGAGATCGACGTCGTAGACGTCCACCGCGTACGCTGTATTCAGGGAGCCTGTGAGCTGCCATTGCCAAGTGGCGTTGACCCCGTCCAGGTGGAGTGGGACCGCTCCCGAGGCGGCCGGGGCGACAGGAAGGTCGGACGAGGCCGCCCGCTCCGAGGGGCAATTGCCGCTGTCGCTCCCGCAGGCGGAAAGTGACAGGGCGGTGAAAAGCAGCGCGAGGGGGCGGATCACCCGCACAGTCTGTCACCGTTTCCGCGGCAGTGCTATCCTGCCCTCTTCATGATGAAGCGAATGACCTGGTCGGTGGGGATCCTTTTTCTGGCTTGCGCCCCCTCCGCGCGGGCCGAATGGTTCTGCAAGGAAGGGGCGAGCGAGCGGCAGGGTTCGGCGCTCATGGCCTGCGGGGTGGAGACGGACGCCGCCGAGGCCGCCGCTCGCAAGAAGGCTCTGGCAGCCGCCTTCGAAGAGCTCGACGCGATCTGCGATCGCTCCGTGGATTGCCGCGATTTCGAGCTCGAGATCGAGCCCCTGCGCACGGACTGCCGCGAGGAAAAAGGGCGCTTCAAGTGTTACCGCGCCATCCGCGCGAGCATCACCGGGAAGAAGCGCTCCAAACCCTACGAGAAGGGGCAGACGCTTCAGGCCGACCGCGAAAAACTCGACGTGACCGTGCGCATCGACCCCAGGGACCTCGCCGCGCTGATGCAGCCCCAGGCGCCCGCAGGAGAGGCGAAGAAAGACGCCAAGCCGCGTTGCCCCTCGGATCTCACGGCGCTCTCCCAGAGCCTGCTCGACATCTCCACGACGGAGCGGCAACAAGCCATGGCGCGGGAGGCGGTGAAAGTTCCGCTGAGCGAGCTTTGCGCGCCGATCCACTACCGCGTTCTCTCCGTGTTGGGGCGGCACGGGATCGAGCTGCCCGCGTACTCCGCCTTTCTCCTTCAGGAGATTGACCAGATCGCGGATCCCACCGCGGATCCCCGCGCCGAGGAGGTGCTCGATTATTTTCACCGCCTGGGCCCCCTGACCGAGACTCAATGGAAGTCGGGGTTCTCCGTGGTGAGGCGTGCGCAGACCTACGGGCTCTACCGCCTGCTCCCGCGGATTTTTTACGACCAGGCGGCTTCGAAGGGCGAGCGGGCGCTCGAGCAGCGGCGCGTGGACCTGCTGGTGGAGGCCGTGAGGAAGGGGGAGCTCGGCAAACCCGTGCCGCTGAAGCTCGACGACGCGATGGAGCTTCTGCTGCGCGCGCTCCGTAGCCACCGCACGCGCGGGGAACCCTGGCTCGCTGCCTATGCTTACGAGAAGTACCGGGAGGGACTCGCGTATTCCGCACCGCACAAGCTCGCGCGGAGCCTGAAGTCGCTCGGTGGGGAGGCCACGGACCCGGGAATTCGCTCGGCGTCGAACGCCTGGCTCGCCGAGCTCGCGAAGAAGGCGCAGCCCAGTTACGAGCTTTCCCGCGTGCTGGTGGACGTCTTGAACGACTTCGAGAGCGACATCAAGAAGCAAGACGACGAGGAAGAGGAGGGGATCCGGAAGATCGCCGAGCTCAGGAAGCTCCGCGCCGCCCTGATCGCCGGAGCGGGCGGGGCCATGGGGAAGAACCTGGCCATCACGAACCAGGAATACGAGCGCAAGTCCCGCACCCTGCTTTGCCTGGATCTCCAGATCGAGTGCCCGGGCCTCGTGCCGGACGCCGACCGCCTGTCGCACCTGCTGAAATCCAAGAAGGGTCAGAAGCGCACCGAGGCGCTCGAGATCCTCCTGAAAATGCCGAAAGTCGCGACGCGGCTGGAGCCGGATCTCGTGGCCACGCTTCGTGACGTCGACGAGGGGAAGGTGGAGGGCGCCTATGACCTTCCCCGCAGGACGCTTCAGGTCCTGGCTGAGATCCCCACCGACAACAAGGATGCCCTGAGGCTCGCCGTGGATATGCACCTGCGCTCGCGTCTCACTTTCCAGGACGTGCGCGAGAAGCTGGGCTCGAACCTGGAGCCCTTTCTGCTCACCGAGCTTCAGAAGGGGAGCCAGCGGCATCACCTCCGGATCCTGATGGAGCTTGAGGAGTTCCCGCAGCTCGCCAAGCCCACCTGTCGGCACCTGGAGACGCTTACCGGCGATCAGCTTCACTATTCCGTACGGGACGCCGCTGAAAAGGCCAGGCGCCGCTGCAGATAAAGCCCCGGATGCCTTCCCCAGGGCCCAGAACCCTGTTAAACAGCGATTTAGTCAAGTTATGAAGAAGCTCATTCGCGGCATCGTAGAGTTCCGGCAGAAGGTCCGTCCCAGCTTCCAGGAGAAGTTCGCGAAGTTGGCCCTGGGCCAGTCGCCCGACACGCTGTTCATCGCCTGCTCGGACAGCCGCGTGGCCGTGAACGTCTTCGCCTCCACAGATCCGGGCGACCTGTTCGTGGTGCGCAACGTCGGCAACATGGTTCCATGCTGCGGCGACGACGGGCACTCTGTGGCGGACGAGTCCGAGGCTGCGGCGCTTGAGTTCGCGCTCATGAACCTCAAGGTCGGCGACATCGTGGTGTGCGGCCATTCCGAGTGCGGGGCCATGCAGGCGCTCGTAGGAGGACGTGAAAAAGTGAGCGCCACGAACCTGAAGGCCTGGCTGCGCCACGGAGAGCCGGCGCTTACCCGCGAGGGCGCGACGAACGCAGAGCTGAGCCGCGTGAACCAGGTCTCTCAGCTCAACGTGCTCCAGCAGCTCGAGAACCTGCGATCCTATCCCCTGGTGCGGGAGCGCATCGCTGCCGGCAAGCTGAAGCTGCATGGCTGGTGGTTCGAGCTCAAGACCGCGCAGGTGTACGCCTATGAGGAATCCGACGGCAGCTTCGTCGTGATCGACGAGTCCGAGGCCACGCGCATCCTGGAGCGGCTGGAGTCGAGCTAGAGATCGAAGCGTTCGCCCTGCCTGGGAATGACCGCGTCCCGGTTCAGGCGGTCGCGGATCTGCACGCGCAGCGCGTTCGAACCCTGTGGCTCCCCGTGGACGATGAAGGTGCGCTTCGGAGGCGTCTCGATTCGGCCCATCCATGCGAGCAGGTCGCGCTGGTCGGCGTGGGCAGAAAGCGTGGAGATCTCCTCCACGCGCGCGCGCACCGGGATGAACTGCCCGTGGATCTTCAGCTCTGGCGTGCCGTTGCGCAGAAGGCTTCCGTTCGTCGAGGCGGCCTGGAAGCCGACGAGCACGACGGTGTTGCGCTCGTCGGGAAGGCGTTTCATGAGGTGGCTCAGGACGCGGCCTCCGGTGAGCATGCCGCTTCCCGCCACCACGATCGATGACTCCCGCCGGCGCAGCAGCTCCTGCGACTGGGCCTGCGTTTTCACCAGGGTCACCATCGCGCCCATCCGCGCCACCTGCGCGGGAGAGAGGGTATGCCACTCCGGGAACTCCGTGAAGATCTCGGTGGCGTTGATGCCCATCGGGCTGTCGAGGAATACCGGCAGATCCGGGATCTGCGACTGCCGCTTCAACTCCGAAAGCAGGTAGAGCAGGTCTTGCGTGCGGCCCACCGCGAAAGCAGGAATGATCACGTGCCCCGCCCGCTCCACGGTCTCGCTCACGATGCGCGCGAGCTCCTTGAGCGGAGAGAGCGGCGAGTGGACCCGGTCGCCGTAGGTGGATTCCACGACGAG
>JADZFF010000172.1 GCA_020850015.1 Bdellovibrionales bacterium
CACTTCAAGCGGAGCGATGGCGGAGTCACGAACTTGGGCGGTGCGTGGACCCGCGCCTATCCCAAGATTGCCGAGACGGAGCAGACGATCACGGTCAAGACGGCGGGTCTCAGGATCGAGCTAAGCAACGGGGACTCGGTCACCTATGTAGGGAACCAAGTGATTGACCGCATCCAGTACTCCTTCGGGGTCGGGGGAGTGACGCAGCTTGACCCCGGGTGGGCCTACGTCTACGCGATCGAGAACTCCGGGATGCCGGGGCAGGGCGCTATTGAGCTTCAGATGTCGGGCGCGCTCGCTCCGCTTGCCCCCCATCGGTACCTCGGAGCCGTGCGGCTTCTTGAGAATACGAGCTGTGTCGCAGACGAATGCACCGACGGGGCATCGCTACCGGCAACCTGTCAGGACTACTCCGTTCCCGGAAGTTGTCCTTCGAATTTCGGGCGGCTCGTGGGGGTGGTGATCGAGAAATGCGATCATCGATATCACTACGAGTTTCCCTTGCTCTACACGGCGAGCGCCGGAAGCTACGTCGCTCTCCAGGATCTTCCTCCTAATGCAGTTCGAATCGTGGTGTCGGCCAATAACCTCG
This sequence comes from Bdellovibrionales bacterium, assembly GCA_020850015.1. Classification (GTDB taxonomy): domain Bacteria; phylum Bdellovibrionota; class UBA1018; order UBA1018; family JADZFF01; genus JADZFF01. The sequence continues at coordinate 593 of JADZFF010000172.1, forward strand.
CGTTCAAGACTTTCGAGCCGGAGGAGCTGAGCGGGATATTCATGAATGGGCTCACGTGGATCAGGATGAGCGGGCCGGGAATCCAGGTCTTCGACTCCGGGTCTCTTTCCAGCACGGTCTGGTTGGGTCATGAGGAAGACGAGAGGCTTTATGAGTAGGCGGCTTGCGCGGTGCTGGTTTCATTTTTTGGCGCTTCTTTTCGTGTCCCCGAGCGGATCCTGGGCGGACATTCCCGAGGACTCCGCGGCGAGCGCGTCGACTTACCGAGGCACCTTTCATGTGGATTCGTTCAATCCGGCCTCGACCACGTTTGAGACCCTGATCACGAATCAGGAGGTGCTCCTGCGTCTGAGGGACCGCACGCTCTCGACCACGGTCCTGCAGCTCCTGGGGCTCTCGATTCCGGGGTCGATCAACTGCCGTAACTCCTCCTCACGGGAGTGCGGGAACGCCGAGCTCGTGGCGGTATCCTTCGAGCGGTTTCAGGTCTGGTTGGACGGCTGCAATGTCACGCAGGAGCTGATTCTTCAGTGCAATGCCTCGAACTGCTGGGAGGATGGCCTGCCCCGTCCGACGATGTTGGTGCCCCAGGACGCCAGCCTTGAGGCCCCCTTCGCGATGTCGAACCCGGTGCGAGTGAACGATTTCGAGGTGGCGATGTTGGATTGCCCGGAGAGCACGCTTCTGGGCCTTCAGGGGGACGACAAGCACGACGTGGAGTTCCGGGAGGCGCTCAACGTCCGCGACTTAGCCAGCAACGTGGGTGGGCGAGTCGATTACGAGATCCGGGTACTGAATCGGTCGGTATCCGCGGTGGCGCGGACAAACCGGGAATAGGGAGAGAGTTATGATGCATCGGTTCTTTCTGATCCTTGGAGGCCTAGCGGGTCTGGGAATGTTGGGGCTGCCGGCGCGGGCCGATACCCTGACGGAGCTTCAGTCGCTCCTTCAGCGGTCACGCGCGGTGATTCACAGCAACGCGTCGATCGACGAGTTCAACCCGGAGAAGGTTCACTTCCAAACCGAGCTTACGAACCAGCTCGTGGAGCTGGTGATTCACGGGGAGCGCCTGAATGACGCATTTGTCACCGCGGTGAACTATGCCGAAGGTCGGCGGGCCCGGGCGCACTCCAACGTTCAGTTCGGAGACCTCCGGGTGTTGCTGGATGGTTGCGACGTCACGGCGGCGCTCGTCACCCAGTGCAACACGAACGAGTGCTGGGACGTGGATCCGACAGTGCCTCACGCGGATTTCTCGGGCGTGTTTGGCACTGCGATCCATCTGAACCTCTCGGTACTCAATCCGACGATGATTCCAGGGTGCGCGATTCCGGCTCCCGGGTTCTTCGCCGAGGGCCTGAGCTCGCACACCTTGGAGTTCCGTGAGGGGACCACCGGCCTGGGCAAGGGCGGGAACCTGAACTACCAGGTCCTGGTGTTCCAGAAGGCTCAACCCGTTGTGGGGGCCCGGAGATGATCATAAGGGGGTCAGCTCTGGCTTTGGCCGTGGCGACGCTCCTCGCGGGTGTCGCGGAGGCGCGTGTGTCCCGAGTGCCTCTCTGCGCGGGGCTTCCCCCGTCGTCGAACGACGCGATCGTGCGCGGGTGCGAGTTCTCCGTTCGCGCGAAAGAGTACGCGCTCCGGGGCTGGTACCCTCAGGCCATCGAAAAAGCGCGGCTCGCCCATCTCCTGGACTTCAGCAAGGGCGAGTACGCCCAGCAGGTCACCGATTACGCGGCCGCCTTCGTGAGCTTCCTGAACGACAGCTCCTTCGAGCAGGTCGGAGCGTTGTTTCCGGAGCTCGATCTCCGGGACGGGGAAGACCAGATCGCGGAGACCCTGGCACGCATCCGGGAGCGCGATCTTTCGGAAACCTTTGATGAGTTTCAGACGCTCCTCACGGCCCTCGTGACCCCCATGACCTGGGAGGATCGCGACGAGGCTGGGACGATCGCCGTGAACGCCATCAACGGAGAGCAGCTCGAAAGGCTTCGGCTCTTCATGGACTTCAATCTCGCGGACCTGAAGCTCGCCTCCAGCTACAGCCTCCGGGGCGAGAAGCCGCAGCTGCTCTGCGAGGTGCTCTATCCCCTCCAGTTCCTCTACTCATCTAAATCGGTGGGAGAGCTCATGATCGTCGCGAACGCGTTCCCCCAGGAGTCGGGATGCCGGGTGGAGGCCTATCGGGCCATCGTCTTCCAGGCCTTCACGGTCTCAGGGGGCGCGATGTTCGACAGCGAGTTTCGTCCCATCTTTCGCAAATGCGAGGAGCCTGGCGTCCCCTGCGGAAACGCGGCATTCGAGACGCTGAGCGATCCCGCCCCCGTTTTGAGTCGCGTCTTCACCGACTCCAAGCTCGTGCGGGCCGTGCCGGACACGGTGTTCCAGGACTACCTGGCCAATAGCCGTCAGGACATCTCCACGGAAGAGGTAAACGCGCTGGTGCAGGCCATCAACGGCGTGCAAGTGGCGCTCGGTGTGACGGCGGCTAAGCGGATCGCGTTCTATCGGGCGGCCTCCTCCTACGCCACGGCCAAGGCGAGTCTGATCTACCTTCGGATCGCTTCCAGGTTCGCGGATGAGGTCAAGGCTCTGGAGGAGCTGCGGTGAGACGCTGGCAGGGAGTCACGCTGCTTCTGGTCGCTGCTTCGGTAGCGGCCTGGATGCTTTCACCTGACTGGGCCCCCACAGATCCCTCTCGGAAATCCTCGTCGCTTCGGGAGGTCCATCAGTCCGCGGCCGTGAAAGAAGTGCGCAAGGGAGTGGCTCGTGAGGTGACGCTCACCGCCGACCTCCAGGAGCGACCCGGGGTGGAGGCGGCTGCCCTTCGTCATCAGGAGCGGGTGGATCGGTATCTGAAGGAGGCAGGCGAGGCCGCCCTCCGATCCGGTGAGGCCGCTGCCTCCGAGGAGCTGGCGCAAGCGCTGGAGCAGGATTTGGTTTCGCGGGGATTGGATCGAGGCGCACGAGCGCAGGTGCTCTCCCAGGTGGGCCGGCACCTCTACAACCAGGCCATGATTGACGGAGAGGAGTCGGGTCTCAAGCGACCCCTCCTGCGTTTAGCGGTCTCGCATTTGGAACGAGCCAAAAGCATTTGAGGTGAGAGATGAGAATTCGAGCCAGGGAATGGATCGGGACGATCGTTGTTGCACTAGCGCTCTCCGCCCTTTCGGCGAACGCCGCGGAGCTCAACGAAGAGACGCAGGTGGTTCGCGCGAGGGCCTACATCGCGCTTGCTGACGAGCTTTACCGGGAGGCCCAGCGCGTCAGCGATACGCTGGTGGATCTCTTCGAGGGCAAGGTCATTGAGATTCCGGAGTCTCCCGAGACCGCGGGGTTCAGCTTCGAGGAGTTCGAGATCGCTCTCATCGAACGCCGCGCGGCCCTGGTTGAGGAGGCCGAGGCGAGTTACGAGCGTCTCTTCGCCTCGGACTTCGGGGTCGTGGGGGCGGAGGCCTTCAGGCTCCCCATCAACTACAAATTCCTCAAGCGCGAGGCCTACGACAAGTGGGTCTCCATTCGAGAGGGGTTTACGTTCGGGGCTCACCGCGTGCGGGGGGCGAACCTCTATGCAGTGAACGCGGATTTCAAGAAAGACCTGCTGGAGCGCACGGCGCAGATCGTGGATGAGGTGTTGCGTCTGGACCAGGAGTCCCGCAGGCTTCGCCAGCAGCTCACCGACTTCAGGCTCGCGCAGGTTTCGGCCGAGGGGGAGTTGATCGGTCTTGAGGAGACCCGGCTCCAGACCCAGAACTACTCGCTCGACGTCCAGACCCAGGTGCGGCAGTACCGAGGCGAGGTGGATTCTCTGGATAAGCAGTCCATCGAGGAGAACAAGGAAGTCGAGGCCAAGCTCGCCATCCTGGGGCCGGCCCGCCAGATGCTGGCCCGCAACTGGACGAACCTCATGAACGAGCGCACCACCACTTCGGGCTCGAACGTGCATCAAGTCCAGGCCTCCTGGGATGACCTCACAGCCAGGGCCAACCCGGTCCCCGGCGACATCCGGCCGGGCTCGTACCTCTACGTCAAGGCGTCGGGGCAGTGGACTCCGAAGGGGATCGCGAGAGGCGGGATCCTCCGGCCCATCACGAGTACCCGGGCCATGAGGTATTTCGAGCGGACCAAGGCAAAGTGGGGAGAGGCCACTCAACCGATCGCCAGGAAGGAGCTCACGAAGTTCGACAAGCAGATCATCGATGCGCTCAAGGTCGGCAAGCTCCTTGCGGGACCGGACGGGTTTCAGGTCTCCGACAATGAAACCGTTTCCAAAGTGAAGACCAAGACCAACACGGAGACCTCTTCCTCGCCGAGCGTGAGCGTTAGCATTCCCTTTCTCCCCATCAGCGTCAGCTCCGGAGGAGGGAGCTCGACTTCATCCTCCAGCAGCAGCAGCCGGGGGCGCGAGCAGGGCATCAGCGTGGAGTTCCGCTCCGCCAACACCTACCTTCCCGAGGCTCCGGTGGGAGGTCTGATCGCGGTGATCACCTGGCCGGGCCTTCTTCCAGAGGAGGAGCTGCTTCAGTACGTCGGCTTCAGCGACGTGATCAAGGTTCCCACGATTGCTGAAGGGGCGCCCGCCACGGGGATTCAGGTGTTTTTCCTGGCGAACGATTGGGACGGGAAGATCGATGGCGAAGGCACGGGATTCCTCAACGTGGAGACGACCCAGAACGTCGCCTTCGAAACCTTTGCCGGAGCCTTCTCGGACTGGCTGGATCGCGGCTGCGACACGAACGCGGATGGTACGGAGGTGGAAAACTGCGGCTTCCAGGCCATCCTGGACAAGATCGCCTTCCAGCGTGACCCGCAGGCCTTCGGCCGCGCGGCAGTGAACATGTTTATGCAGCACGCCGGCATTGGGCCCTCGAATGCCTTCCGCCCCATTCTCACCGAGGTCGTGGAAGCGTCCGTGAGCCTTGAGGTCGCCAACCGCGACCTCGACATGGCCGTTCACCGCACGGAGCAGACCGCGATTTCGGCGATGACGGCCAAGGGGAACCTGGAAGACAGCCAGAGAAAGGTGCAGAACACGGCCGAGCTCGTGGAGACGATCCTGCGCCGCCAGGAGCTCATGACCAAGAAACGGGCGCCGCTCCTCGCCGCGGGTCTTCGCTTCTACGAGGACGAGCTCGCCGCGCTTGAGGCGCTTCGGGCCCACGCGTTGGCGCGGCTCAACCGCTACATGGCCAACACGATCGACTCGTTCAACTACCTCTACCTGACGGATTTCTCCCTTCAGGGCGAAGCGCTGCCGGGCTTCGACGGGCAGTTCTACAAGGAACACCTGGACCTCCTCACGGACCAGGTGCTGAACATCGACGTGCAGGAGGATCTCCTCAACCCGAACCGCGGCTTCATCACCTATGACCTCACGCCCGCCCAGGTGCAGGAGATCAAAGACACGGCTCAGACCGCCTTCACCCTCAGGGCCGAGGACTTTTTCTGCAAGGGCTTCGGGATCGAGGACCAGGTGCGGGTGCACATCGAGAAGGTGGGCTTCCTGCTCGACGTGAACGCGGCCGATGAGCCGGATTTCTTCGTGAATCCCAACGTCCGCAGGATGTCGATCCGCACGACCCATGCGAATTCCAATCACCACTGGGACCTCGACGGGGAGCGGGTGGAGTACTACCTTCCCTCCCAGACCAAGGAAATCCACGCGTATCCGCTCCGCGTGATGTCCGATGTGAACAGCGATTTCATCGAGCTTGGGCTTTCGAACCTGTTCTCACGGGCGTCCTTTCGGAACACGAGTTACGAAACCTCTTGGATCCTGCAGGTCCTGGATGGCGAGAACTTCAACCTCGACTTCCTCAACGGCGTGAAGTTCGTGGTGTACTTCAGCTCCACGGAGGCCAGGGGAGGCCTGATCCTCCAGACCTGTCCGGTCACGGCGCCGCTGACCAGCACGATTCAGGCCGGCAAGTGGTTCTAGAGGACTGAGCATGAGGAGCGCCTGGGCCTTAGCAGTCGGAGTGCTCGCGGCCGGAGTGGCCGCGATGCCCCCAGAGGCTCGGGCGGAGTCTTCGGCCGATACGCCCACCACCGGCGTCTCCACCCAGGCCATCCAGCTTCCCAAGCCGGCGGGCACCATCAAGGGGTTTGGTGGCGAGGCCGAGAGTGTCGGCAACACGGGCGCGGCCTCGTATTCGGTGGAGATCGAGGTCCCTAAAGGGAGAAACAACCTTCAGCCTGCCCTTGCACTCCAATACAATTCCACGGGCGGCCAGGGAGTCCTGGGCTTCGGCTGGAGCCTGAGCCTTCCGAAGATCGAACGTGCGCAAACGCGCGGCGTTCCACGCTTCACCCTCGAAGACCTCTTCATGGCGCCGGACGGGGAGCTCATCCTCACGAGTGCTCCGGGGGCCCCGGGGCAGGCGTCCTTTCGGCCCCTCATGGACAGAGGCCAGGTGCATCTCGTCTTTGATCAAACCACGGATCGCTGGACTCGCTTCGAGGCGAACGGCCTGATCCACGTCTTTGGCGCGGTCCCCGAGAGCCGGGTGGCCGGCAAGGGCGGGACCCAGGCCTGGTGGCTCACCGAGACCCGAGACCCCTTCGGAAACCGGCTCACCTATCATTATATAGAGGACGGCGGGCACGCCTACCCCGTGGAATGCCGCTACGTTTTCGCGGACGCGCAGCCGGACTCCCATCTGTACGAGATCGAGTTTCAGTATGAGGATCGGCCAGACCCGATCGTGAGCTTCCCGGGGTCGCTTCGCCTCTCGATGGCCAAGCGCCTGAGCCAGGTGGAGGTGCGCACCACCCAAAGCGGAGGCACGCTGCTTCGCCGCTACCGCATGAGCTATGACGAAACCGCGACGGGCGGTCTCACCCGCCTCAGAAAGGTCGAGCTGATCGGGGATGACGGCACATCGAAGTTTCCCGACCTGGAGTTCGACTACAGCGAGGAGCCTGCGTTCACGGGGCGGACCTCGAAAGTCGTGACCTTTGATGCCTCGGGATCGCCGCAGCTTCCGCCCTCGGTGCACAACCCCCGGGTGAGCCTGATCGACCTCAACGGAGACGCTCTCACCGACATCCTCGAAACCCGGGCCGATGGCGCGGCCGTTTGGATGGGGAATGGCGACGGGACCTTTGAGGCCTCAACCCGCCTCCCCCGGATTCGCTCAACTTTAGGCGGAAAAAACCTGAAGCTTCTGGACGTGACGGGCGACCGGCAGGTGGACCTCGTGGGCTCGGGGCTTTATCCCAAGTTCTGGACCGGGGACGGAGAAGGCGGGTTTGATCCCGCTCCGCAGGACCTCACGAACTTCCCCTTCTATTCCATCGCGGCCTCGCAGGTGAAAACCTTTGACGTCAACGGCGACGGGCGCATGGACATCACCGTGCAGCTTGCGGATCGGCAGATCACGCAGCTCATGGGCGAAGACGGGCGGCTTGAGGAAGAGCGCATTATCTTCCCCGGGGGCGCGGGCTCCTTCTATCCTTTCTTCAGCTTCCACTCGCCGCGCACCTTTTTCGTGGACATGAACGGGGACGGGCTCACGGACATCGTTTACCCCGCGGACAACGAGCTGCACACCATCCCAAACCGGGGCGACGGCACCTGGGACCCCCTCGTGACGCTGCGATTCGACGAGGTGAACTACCCGGTGGATTGCCCGAGCCAGGGCAACTGCCCGAAGCCCGCCCTCATCATGGAGTACGCCACCCGGCTGAAGCAGCTTCTGGTCACGGACCTCAACTCCGACGGGCTCCCGGATCTGCTCGTCCCCATGCCCAATGCCATTGCGTTCGCCTTCAACCGCGCGGGCCTGGGCTTCGGCCCGACCCAGGTCATCGACGGCATTCACCCTGAGCCGCTCGCCCAGGAACAGGTGCGCGTCACCCAGGCCGACATGAACGGCAACGGTTCGCTCGACGTCGTCTGGTCCAACGCTCGCGGGGACTGGAGGTACTTTGACTTTCTGGGCGAGCTGGGCTCGGAGCCCAAGTCAAACCTGCTCGTGCAGGTCCGCGACAAACTCGGCAAGCGCACCGAGATCGAGTACCAGCCCCACACCCAGTACCCGAACCACGCGGAGCTTCTGCCCCAGGAGCAGACCCGGATCCCCTACGCCGTCCACGCGGTGAAGCGGATCGCGGTCTTTGCTTGGGACGAACCCGTGAGCGAGACGCAGTTCTCGTATTTCGGGGGCTTCTACGAAGGGCCCAGGAACGAGTTCCGCGGCTTCCGCCTCATCGAACGCTACCAGCCAGGCGATGCGTCGGTTCCGGACGTGCTGGAGCGACGCTGGTTTGAGCTCGGGCGCACGGCAGCCACCGACCTTCAGCGCGGCCAGCTCCTGAAAAAGGAAATCCGCCGCACGGTGCTGGATCGCTCGCGGACCCATTGGGAAGTGCGGGACGTCGGGGCCGTCATGCAGGCCGAGGACATGGCCTATCTGACTCTGGCCACGGACACGGGAAGCCTTGCGGGGCGTGGCGACCCGAGCCTGATCCTGGAGGCGCAAAAACTCCAGACGGAGGGCGACGAGACGGGCGCCAGCCGGGCCTACGCCCAGGACATGAGCTACGCGCTCGAAAACGGCGCGATCCGCACGAAGACCACGCTGACCCAGGATGATCTCGGGGCCGACTACCGCAGGGAGATCGAGACCTATGCCCACGGGGTGGACCTGCCCGCGGGCCTTTGGAACGTCTCCAACGTGGCCGTGAAAGAGATCCGCACTCCCGGAAATGCCCTGGTCCAATCGACGCGCTTCTTTTACGACGACCTCACGGTCCTGGGAGCGGTGACCCAGGGCAAGATCACGCACCAGGATCGGTGGGATTCAACGGCCTTCGGCGGAGCGGGCGCGTTTGTCACCAAGAACAGCTATGGCTGGACGGCCGAGGGCAATCTGGCGTTCTTCGAAGACGCGGCCGGCCCGATCCACCGGACGAACATCACCTACTCCGCGCCGTTCTTCGTGTTCCCGAGCACCGTCACGAACCCCGCGGGCCATGTGCAGCAGGTGGTCTATGACCTCATGCGCGGCGTGATCACGGAGTCGCGCGACGAGAACCTCAACTTCAGCCGCTACGAGTACGACCCGTTCCTGCGCCTGGACACAGTGACCGGCCCGGAAAAAAACACCGCTGATCTCGATCCGGCGCACCCCACGATGGGCGTGACCTACACCTTCGGCGACGACACGGGCGTGCCGAGCACCATCCTCACCCAAAAGCGGGAGGATCTTGCCCCAGGCGTGTTCGGCACGCTGGATTCCAAGGCCTACTTCGACCCCATCGGCCGCTCCTTGGGAACGATCCTGGAGGGCCCGACCGCGAAGTTCATCCACACGGGGGGAGCCCGGTACAACGTGCGGGGCAAGGTGGAGCGCAAGTACCTGCCGTTTTTCGTGAACGGGATGAATGACTTCGCGCTCAACGAATCCCGTCCTTTCATCCGCACCGAGTTCGACGAGCTGGATCGGCCTCTTGCGATCTACAACCCCGAGCACACGGAATCCGGACCGAGTGTGAAGGTGTTTCAGTACCGCGTGGGCGAGACGACGATCACGGATGAAAAGGGCAACAACACGTTCAATCGCTTCGATTTCTTGGGCAGGCTCGTCGAGATCGAAAACGCCCAGGGGCATAAGACGACCTACGGTTACACGCTCACCGACCAGCTCGCGCTGATCGCAGATGCCAAGATGGAGCTGACCCATTTCGAGTACGACAGCCTCGATCGCCGTACCTGCAAGCTCGACCCAAACCTAGGCAAGACCACCTACCAGTTCAACGACCTCGACCTCCTCACCTCCAAGTCTGATTTCGGCTGGGAGGCGGCCGTGGACTCCTGCGCGGACCTAAATGCGAACGTTCCGCGGATCATGACCTACCAGTACAGCGATCCCCTGAACCGGATCACGTTCCAGGACTCGGCAGACCCCGAGACCGCGCCGGTCATGTACGCTTATGATGCCGGCGTGGACGGCAAGGGCCGGCTCACGGGGACGACGTTTGAGATCGGGTCGAAGAGCTTTCAATACGACCGCTTCGGCAACGTGACGCAGACGAGCTACGTGGTCGACGGCCAGAGCGCGACGGTGCAGGAGCAATTCGACGTCTTGGGGAGGCTCCGGCGTGTGGTCTACCCGGTCGTGTCCGGCAACGTGCTCACCGTGGGCTACGAGTACGACGAAGCGGGCAACGTACGCCGGGTGTTCAATGAAGCAACGGGCTTAAGCTACGCCAATAACCTGACGTACAATGAGCTGAACCAGCTCACGCGCCTGGATTTTGGGAACGGGATCAAGACGCGGATGCGTTACGACATCGCGCAGGGCTCTTACCGGCTCCAGGATTTGCTGACGTACGAGGGTACAGCCATTCCCGACACCGTGCCACTCGCCACGGCCTGCACGGCTTCCGCACTCCAGTGCCTGGGGTATACTTACGACCAGGTGAGCAACATCACGGAGATCGGGGACCTGAAGTCCGCTTCTTTCCCCGTGCGAGAATTTCAGTACGACGAGCTGAACCAGCTGACGTCGGCCACGGGCCAGTGGGGCACGCAGGCTTGGACCTATGACGAGATCGGGAACATCACGCAGAAGGTGACCACCCCTCCGCTCGCCGTGAGAACGGGGCTCGAATGGGTGGATGAGAAGCTCGGCAAGGCCGCCTCCTCGGGCTGGGTCCCCTTCGCGGATCGCGTGGTGGAGAACTACACGTATCATCCCGAAAGAAAACAAATCCTGACGCAAGTGGGCTCAGTCTCGTACGGCTTCAACCGGGATGGAAACCTCGCGACGCGTGGGAACAACCAAGACCTGTTCTGGGATGCCAGGAATGAGCTGAAGCGTTTCAAAAAGGGCAATAACAACGCCAGATACTATTACGACGAAAACGGCGAGCGAGTCCGTAAAGAAGGAAACCAGGGAACGCCGACCCGGTGGTTTGGGCGTTACCTGGAGCGTCCTCAGAGTGGGTTCATCAAGAGGTATGTGTACGTGGGTTCCAAGCGGATCGCCATAGTTCCAGAGAACGGGAACAACGTTCGGTACATCCACGGCGATCATCTTCAGAGTACGAACTATGTGACCGACAAGGACGCCAATGTCGAGCGACACTTGGAGTACGCTACCTATGGGGAGGTGGTGCAGGATCAAGGTGGGTTTGGGCAGTTCAGGTATGACTTCACGGACAAGTACAGGGATCAGGAGAGTGATAGTCAACTCCGCGGCGAGCGATACTACTCGCCGACTATCGGGAAGTGGCTCAGCGCTGACCCCCTGCACGCCGATGAGGTACGTCCGCTCATAAAGCGATCTTTTGCCATTGGTTCGGCGCAGCCAGGGCGGTTTAAGTTCAACGGTCAAGTGAGCGCAGGGTCTGAGCGGTCAGTTCGGGATCAACGATCTAATATTTTCAATCGATATTCAGAAAGGGAAGTGGACGCGGCCGAGGGAGGGAAGCCTGCATTCAACCCGGTCGGAACCTATGCTTACGCCGGTAACTCTCCCGTCGTTTTCTTCGATCTGGGAGGGAACAAGATCGACTGGAATGGTTTTGCTCCGGCCAATCCGGCCGTTAGGGAAAATTTTGAAAAACTGAACGACAACATCATAAGGCAGAATCTCCCAGCGGCAAATCCAGATAACTTTACCCTCAAGGTCTCGGGTGGAGACCGTTACCTAGATTCGAAGGGAAACGAAGTCTCCGCCACAAATCATCAGGTAGTAGTTCCGGCTGAGAAGCGACAGGGAGGCGGCCCGCACCTTATTGAGAGTGGCGCTCGCGCGATCGACTTCACGGTATCTGGGGCCACAGAATCGCAGATTCGCGAAGGGGTCAAGGGTACTGGATTTCAGCAGGGTCAGTTGATCACCCCGGACAAATACCCTCAGTCTCCACACTATCACTTGGGTCTTCCATCGAAGCCTGAGTATATGCTCCAGCAGCCGACGAGAACACCGTGAGACGGATGAACCCACGACGGAGAGTGACCACTCTATGGCTCGCGAGTCTTGCACTAACAGCATTGTCAGCTTTTCTCGTAGCAATGGTTTGGGCAGCACCAGATTTATCGCCACGCCTTTGGCAGCACGCGATTAGATCACGGTGCTTGCCTGTGGCGGATTACTATTCGGATCATGTCGGGGCGGTTGATCCGCCCTTCGCGTTTGGTGTTCTTGGTGGAGAAAGTGCGTCAAGCGTTGTCTTTTGGTGTAGTCGCCAAGGTAGGCAATTCGAGCTGCGCATCTCTGCCTCTGAGGCGTCGAGTGAGGGTCGTTGCCCTGATGTGATCGATGTTCATGACCGACCGTATGGTGTGCGTGTCCTCTCCCAACTTGAGCGCACGTTCTCTGGGCCTGGCGGAATTCGACTTAACGAATTTCATGGAGTGAAGGATCGGACCGAGGTTGGCCCCGATGAACCGATCAAGCAAAGTGTAATTCGAGTGGACTTGGATGGAGTCGGTTTCATGTACGTGTGTTGGGGCGGAAAATGGATGGCCAGAGCTTACGACTAACCCATCTTACATACGCTCCCTATGGGGAGGTGGTGCTGGAGACGGGGGGATTTGGGCAGTTTAGGTATGGGTTTAGTGACAAGTATACGGATCAGGAGAGCGATCTTTGTTATTTTGGGGCGCGGTATCGTTTCTGCGATGGCAAGGGAGACCGGTGGATCAGCGCGGAGCCAATGATCGCCGGAGACGTGGAGCAGGCGGTCCGCCACAGCCTTTCGGCGGATGCGGGTCGGAGAGGCGTGGTTCACTACGATGGGATTGTGTCCGTAGCGCCCTCGGAAAAGTCCGGAGTGGTTTACCGGATGAGTTGGGGGTCTTCCTCGCAGGAGACGGCGTCTGCTCTGTCATCGCTAGGGGATCGGCCCGGAAACAAAGGGGCTGAGATTTCAGTACCGCTGACGGGTTTGCCTCTTCTCTACAACTTCGCCCATTCAAACCCACTGCGATTCTTTGAGTTCTCTGGACTGAGTCCCCAGGATATCGCGGTCATCAAGCAGGCATTCGGCCAGTACATCGATCAGGCTGTGAAGGCCGGTGAGCGGTTACCTGGGCAGGGTGTGGTTGCGGGCGCGATCAACAACTTGGCGGCGTCGGCGACATTCGCAGCGAGGCAAGCGGGGTTGAACGTAACACAGGTGGAGGGATGCGCCGGTCAGTGCCAGTCGCTTCAAGGCCAGTTATCTGGTCTCCAGTCGTCCGGGAAGATTTCAGAAGATTTTTCGTTTTTTCAGAAATCTGAAATGGCCATCCCCGGCTTCGAGCACAACGTCATTGAGGCTATTTCCCCCAAAGATAATACGATCATGAGACTCGATCCCTGGAAGGGCACGATCGAGCAAAGTCCCATTTACAATCAGACGTCGCAGCCGTCGGCTGCTAGCTCACCCCCCTAATTTTCATCCCTAACTGTCGGATCGAATTACCCGCACTTGCGGGCCTTCTTTACCTTTTTGGAGGATCATCATGACTGCTCGACACATTAAGGGATATTTCTACGTGGTAGTTGGCATCTTGGCGTGGCTGTTTGGTCTTGTGGCAATTCCAAGCTACAGAGAATCTATTCAACCGGGTGCCGGCCTGTGGTTTGTTCAGGTTCTTGGTGCGGTGACCCTGTTTTCGATCGGTGTCATCTCATGGGGCTTGCGAGAAGTGGATCATGTGAAGGGCCTCCGGTCGAGTTTCTGGAAGATCGTGACTGCTGTTTTACTCGCCCTAGTTGGGCTGGGTTCCGGTCTCGGAGGGGCTGCTCTGTCGTTCTCGAAGGGAGAGGGTCTTGGGCCGGTCATAGTGATTTGCCTGGTGCTCGCATCGGTGGCAATTATGTCAGCGACCATAGTTTTTCGGCGGCGATGACCGATCCAGAGCCCTCGCCGGTACCCCAGGGAAGGAGGCGCCCTACCTGTGTTTCAGACCTCCACGACATTTGAGATCGGCTCCAAGGCGATGCAATACGACCGTTTTGGCAACATCCCCGGAGTGGGGAAGTGGGCGAGTGCGGATCCGAAGTACGTAAGAGATCCCCGTTTCGAAGAGGAACTCCATTTGCCCCCTGAAGTGCGCCGAGAACGGACGCAAGCACCAGACTTCACGAACATCGAAACTTTGGCAGTCTGGTCGTTTGTAAAAGGCAATCCAGTAAAGTACGTCGATCTTACTGGTAAGGAAGCATACGTCTTAATTGATCGCGAGGGAGCTGGAGGAAGGGGGCACACTGCTATTGTGGTCGGCAACAAGGATCAAGGGTACTCGCTCATGACGATGGGTGCACGCGAAGGGGGTTATTCGAAGGCGATCGCAGGATCAGCGCAAGAAGGGGTAGGAATAATTCAAGGAAAGACACTGGAGTCAGTGCTTGAGAAGTCATTTAAGTTAGATCCTGTTCAGATATATGACAAAGCTCTTCGACTCGAGACAAGCCCTGCGCAAGACCAGAAAATGTTGAACTATGGTGTCGATCGAAGTCAGCAAGAAATTAATTACAGCGTGTTTACCAACAACTGTGGTGACTTTGTCCGGGGCTCACTCGAGGCTGGTGGAGTTGGTACGGAGAGGCATCTTGCGCCAAACACCTACTACGACCAAGTGAAGAGCAGTATGCCTTCGGCGACGGAGTACTCAATCACGCAAGGAAACTGAGTGAAGTTCCCAATTTGGATGTGCTTGTTGGCGAAATTTTTGTGCAATGTATCGAACACCGTGGAAGTAGATCCACTTCGTGTTACTGCGGGCGGCCTTGATCTACAGGTTTCTGTAAATGCGGTGATCGAGGCAAAGTCACGCGATGGCTACCTCTTGCTGCTTTCTCTTAGCGCTAAAAATGATTCGACTACGGAGGTTCCTCTTCTTCTCTCGGATCTTGAGCTATCAGAGAATGGTCAGCGTTCATTGCCCCCTCTTCATGTAGATGGTCTTGGTTTTGACTCGGTTCCGGTAGAGTATTTGATTCTTCCTGGGGCAATATTTCGCACGGAAGTTGCTGTACCGCTGCACAGGATCGATTCCGTCGTCCAATTTGTGGGGCTGACTAGGGAGGAGGGAAGAATTCGCCAGTCTCCCGGCAGATATCAGTCTGCTGATGGGGCATTTTCTGTAACGGTAGTTAAGGTGCATTGATTTGTTAGAATTCGCCGTTGAGAAACGCGTTGTTCCGCACTGCGAGTACGCTCCCTATGGCGAGGTGGTGCAGGAGACGGGGGGATTCTCGCAGTACAGGTTTGGGTTTACCGGGCACTACACGGATCAAGAGAGCGATCTGATCTACGCGAAAGGGAGGTATCTACTCCCAAATGGCCGCTGGGCGAGTGCGGATCCGTTCTTTCTCGATCACGATGATCTTCGTGCTGAAAAGCTGGAGACAAGAAACAATCTCTTGGCCGATCGGCAACGGATCGGACTGTGGACTTACGTCATGAACAATCCTGTGACCCTTCTCGATCGTAACGGTCAGTGGGCGACTGAAGTTCACCACTCGATGCTCGACACGGCATTTTCAAATGAGAGCCAAGCTACTATCGCCTCGATGAAACTTGGCAGCGATGTCGTCGTCGGGATTCGGCATTCGAGTGGCGAGCGCGCGAGCATGTTGGAAGCAGTAAAGGCTCAGCTTCAACCTGGGACCGCTTACCAGCACGCCATGCGAGATCCAGGGCAGAGTCCAAAAGACGCCGCTGCGCGGACCCAGGCATTCGTAAATGAGAAGTATTCTCAGGCCCTAGCTGTCGCGAAAACAGACCCTCAGTATGCCGCGTTCTTAAGAGGGCAGGCACTGCATGCAGTGATGGATTCGACTTCTCCTGTCCATAGGGACAAAGATGGGAATCCGACCGTCTGGGAAGGCGTGAACTCTCCGCGTCAGGCTCTGGAGCACGGGGGTTCTCCACTCTCGCGTGAGGGCATGGGCGCCGCTAAGAGTAGCGGGCAATTTGATGCAACTGTGGAGATGCTCCGTGAAGTCGATCGTTCACAATTTCAAATTTTTCAGTAGCAGGGCTGTTGGGCCGGTGTTCTTGGTTTCTTCGTGGCCAGGTCGGGCATGCGCTCATGACACGACGGCGCTGCTCGTTGGATTCTTCGGAATTCCCTTCGCGGCTGCCTCGGTTTCGTTGACTCTCCTTTTCATGTTACGGAAGCGTCTGCGGCGCAGGTGGATTTTTGCAGCTTTGGTGGGCTATCCGATGAACGTGGCCTTAGCTTATTTCATCCTCCCTTCGCTCCTGCGATGGTCCACATCGACTTTGGTATACGTGGCCATCTTGCTCTTGCTTCAAGCGATCTATGTCGGAATCTGGTGGTCTTTTCTTCGCAAATCACCCCACGACTCCCCCCACGAGTGAGGGCACGACTGCCCTGGTGTGGAGAGTGGTGTACCCGCGTGCGCGAATCCTGAGTCCCGACAATAACTTGCACTGAATCGGCGCATCCCTCAGGAGTCCGACTCCCCACCCTCCACGATGTTGCGAGTGGGGAGTCGGACTCCTGAGGGATGGGTGTTTGGAGTAGGAGCAAAATCGAGGATCGCGGGCGCGGGAAGAAGAAAAAAAGCAGGCTGGGTAGGGATGGGATCGGATCGGATGCGGCGTTTGGTGAGCGGGCGACGGTCAGTGATATGCGGCGCGTGAGGGGTTCTTCTTTTAAAGAATAAAAAGATCTCGGCTACTGGTGAGCGGGAAATTGGTCACCCAGGAGTACCGCGTCGAAGGGCCGGTCATGATTTTCTTGACCACGACGGCAATCGACGTGGATGAGGAGTTACTCAATCGCTGCTTGGTCCTCACCGTCAACGAGGGCCGAGAGCAGACACGAGCGATCCTAGAGCGCCAGCGGGCGCGGGAGACGTTAGAGGGGCTGCTGGCATCGCACGAGCGATCGCGGGTGCTGAAGCTCCATCAGAACGCGCAGCGGCTCATCAAACCTCTTTTAGTCGCCAACCCCTTTGCCCCAAGGCTCACTTTCCTCGATAGCCGCACGCGGACGCGGCGGGATCACAAGAAATACCTGACGCTCATCCGGACGATCGCGCTTTTGCACCAGTACCAGCGGCCCTTGAAACACACCGAGCATCGAGGCGAGCGGATCGAGTACATCGAAGTCACTCCCGCAGATATCGAGATCGCGAATCACCTCTGCCACGAATGCCTTGGCCGCTCGCTCGATGAGCTGCCCCCACAGACGAGGAATTGTTTGAAGCTCGTCATGGAGGGTGTCGCGGAGGCGTGCCGATTAGAGGCGATCGAGCGCAAGGATTACCGCTTCACGCGCAAGCAGGTTCGTTCGTTCACGGGCTGGAGTGATTTTCAGGTGGGAGTCCACCTCGGAAGGCTCGTGGCGCTCGAATACGTGCTCGTACACCGCGGCGGTCGCGGGCAGAGCTTTGTGTATGAGCTTCTTTTCGACGGGGAACTCTCCGAGGGGGGACCCCGTCTGACCGGCCTCATCGACGCCGGGGTGCTCGGGTACGATGAGAAAGCAGGCCCTTTGATGCAGCGATTCTTGGGGGAAAAGAGCCAAATCGAGGGGTCATCTAGCCCTCATCTGGCCCCGAACTTGGGGGGATCGAGCCGTGAGGAAAACGGCGCAGACGCCGAGACCGAAAGCGAATTTTCGGAATTTACGCACAAAGCGCCTAAAAATCCCTTATCTGGCCTCTCTCGTAAGTCTTCGTCGTACTTAGCTCCCTCGTCGTACCTCGGTGAAACTCTGGAGGCGCAAGCGTGAGCCCGCTCGTTAATACGCGCTACAAACACGGCAAGCGCGAGAGGGTACCCGACCCCCATGAGGACCTGCCTGGGAGCCTGAGATGGCACGCCAGGCGGTTCTTCGAGTGGCAGGCGGTGATGAACTACTCGGAGCATTCGATCATCGCGAGACGTCGGTACCTCGGGCGCTTCTTTGGTTGGTGCGACGAGCGCGAGGTGATCCGTCCCGAGGAGGTGAGCCCGGAGATGCTGGAGCGGTACCGGAGATTCCTGTACCGCTACCGAAACCCGGAGAGCGGCTTCCCGATGGCGATGCAGACGCAGGCGCAGCACTTGACCGCTCTGCGGATGTACTTCCGCTGGCTCGTCAAGAAGCGATTCCTGGTCTTCAGCCCGGCCGAGACGCTTGAGCTTCCGAAGAAAGAGTTCCGGCTCCCGAGAAACGTGCTCAATCACTCGGAGGTCGAAAGCATCCTCGCGGTCCCCGATGCGAAGACCCCTCTGGGCCTAAGAGATCGCGCGATTTTGGAGGTGATGTACTCGACCGGTATCCGGCGCTCGGAGATCTGCGGGCTCCATCTCTATGACCTGGATCTCGAGCGCGGAACCGTGATGGTGCGCCAAGGCAAAGGAAAGCGCGACCGCATGGTGCCGATCGGCGCGCGAGCGGTGGCCTGGACCGAGAAATACCTTAATGAAGCGAGAGCGGAGCTCGCACGTGAGCCCGACGAAGGCTCGCTCTTTTTGCACCAAAATGGGGACCCTTTGAGCCCCCACCGTCTGAGTCAGCTTGTGCGCGACGCGGTGGACGCCTCCGGCATCGGCAAGCGTGGCTCTTGCCATCTTTTCCGGCACGCAATGGCGACCCAGCTTCTTGAAAACGGCGCGGACATCCGATTCATCCAAGCCATGCTCGGGCACGCCAAGCTCACGACGACCGAGATCTACACGCACGTGAGCATCCAGAAGCTCAAGGACGTGCACTCGCGGCTGCATCCGGCGGCGGAGCTTAAGCCGAGAGATCGGTGAAGCGAGGCGGCTACGAGGCGAGCTTCGAGCTGATGAGCCGGTTGAGGCTGACGTTTTCCTCTTCGGCTTCGAGAGCGAGCTTGCGATGCACTTCCGGCGGGATGCGGACCATGAGCTTTCCGCTGTAGCGCCTGCTTGAGAGAGGCTCGGGCGCTTTTTCGCGGCGCTTTTTCATGTCATTGAGAACGTCGGCGACGACCTTACGGATTCCTCGAAGCGCCGCCTCGGGGGACTTGGCAAGCCAGCTCAGGCTCGGAAACTCAGCGCATAGCCCGACATGCTCCTTGTCTTCCTCAGACCACATTACTCGGTAGGTGTATTTATCGCTTGTCATTTGCCCGTCTCCTTTTCTTCAGTCGCCAACTTCTCGATGGCCTTCAAGACCTGTCTGACCTGGTAGGGCTTGGCCTTGCCCTTGTCGTTTTGAATGTTCACTCGCGGGTCGCCAGGCCACGGAGTCTTGTAAATCCGGTGGCTTCCACCCGACTGCCTTGCGGCTCCGAAGAAGTGGTCGCATACGCTGCATAGATCAGAAAAGCGAACACCGCTTGGGCTTTGCCGCTTTTCGAGAATCTTCTCCAGCCCCTTTGTCACAGATTAATGGTATTAATAGTGATACTATCATATCAAGTCCTTCTTTTGCTGACGGCCCCCACCCCCGAATTGCCGAATTTCCTATCGAAAAACAGACTGTTAGCCGCAAACTCGCATCAGGGGGTCTCACCGATTTATGGGCGCTCTTCGCCTGGAAGCTCCGCAGCTTGTGCTGGAAATGCCTCGGGAAAGTGGCCGAGCTAGACCGTGTTGATATCAACTATTTAAATTGACCAAGCTCCTTTTTCCAGTGCCGTCTTGCCAAGGTCCAGCAGGTGTCCATAGTAACGAGCCGGAGCAGCCATGGCGGACGAAGCATCCAAAGACACCCCCGAGAGCGCCCGTGAAACCAAACCCGCGCTGGCCAGGAACGCCCTGATTCTTCCTGATCAGGCCCTTCCGGCCAACCTCTTCGTGATCCCGCTGAGCGGGCCGGTGATCTTCCCAACACTGATGGCGCCGGTTTCCATCACGCTTCCGAGGTTCGTATCCTCGGCCGAAGAGGCGATCAGCCGCGAGCGCGTGCTGGGGTTGGTGCTTACGCGCAATGGTCAGGTAAGCGAGCAGACCGCGCCCGCCGACCTCTTTGAGTACGGCGTGGTGGTGAAGATCCTCAAGCGCCTGAAGCTCCCCGACGGCTCCGTGAACCTGCTGGTTCACAGCATGAAACGCTTCCGCACCAAGGAAGTTCTCTCCGACAAGCCCCACCTCGTGGTGAGAGCGGAGTACCTGGACGAGGTGGTGGAGAAGAACACCGAGATGGACGCGCTCGCGCGCATGGTGGTTCAGCACGTGAAGAAGCTCTCGGAGGTGAACCCCTTCTTCACCGACGAGATGCGGCTCGCGATGATCAACGCCCCTGGGCCGGGCACGGTGGCCGACCTGGTGGCCTTCGCGCTTTCGCTCCCCAGGGAAGAGGCCCAGCGGTTCCTTGAGATGCTCTCCGCGAAGGAGCGCTTCGAGGCCCTGCTCGTCCATCTCAAACGCGAGCAGGACGTGGCCGATCTTCAGAAGAAGATCCAGGGCGACGTGAACACCAAGATCAACACGATGCAGAGGGAGTTCTTCCTCAAGGAGCAGCTCAAGGTCATCAAGAAGGAGCTGGGCATGGAGGAGGACGGCAAGGAGAAATCCGGCCGGACCTTCCGTGAGCGGATTGAAGCCGCCGGCATGCCGGCCGAGGTGAAGAAGTCCGCGCTCGAAGAGCTCTCGAAGTTCGAGTCGCTGAACGAAAACTCGCCCGAGTACAACATCAGCCGGACCTACTTGGAGGTGCTCTGCTCTTTGCCTTGGAGCAAGGCGAGCGAGGATCAGCTCGACATCGACCGGGCCCGCAAGATCCTCGACGACGACCACTTCGGGCTCGAGTTGGTTAAGGAGCGCATCATCGAGACGCTCGCCGTGCGCGCGCTCACGCTGAAGAGGCAGCAAAAAGAGGGCGCGAAGGCGAAGCCCGTGCGCGCGAGCGACGAGCCCGAAGGGGAGTCGAAGGGGCGGTATCGGCGCGGATCGATTCTCTGCCTCGTCGGCCCCCCGGGCGTAGGTAAGACTTCGATCGGCCGTTCCGTCGCTCGCACCCTGGGCCGGAGCTTCTACCGGTTTTCGCTTGGCGGGATGCGCGACGAGGCCGAGATCAAAGGGCACCGCCGCACTTACATCGGAGCCATGCCCGGCAAAATCCTGCAGGCCATGCGCCGCGCGGGCACGAAAAATCCCGTGATCATGCTCGACGAGATCGACAAGCTGGGCGCGAGCTTCCAGGGCGACCCGGCCAGCGCTTTGCTTGAGGTGCTCGATCCCGAGCAGAACGAGAACTTCCTCGATCACTACCTCGATCTGCCCTTCGATCTCTCGGACGTGCTCTTCATCGCCACAGCCAATTCGCTATCGACGATTCCTGCGCCGCTGCTGGACCGCATGGAGATCATCGAGATCGCGGGCTACACGCTCGAAGAAAAGGAGAAGATCGCCGCGAGGTACGTGGTGCCGTCGATCCTCCAGAAAAGCGGCCTGGAACCCTCGCAGGTGAAGTTTACGCGCCAGGCCCTTGCGCGCATGATGACCGACTACGCCCGCGAACCCGGCCTGCGCATGCTTCAGCGGCTGGTGGAAAAGGTGGCCCGGAAGGCCGCGGCGAAGCTGCTGCGCCGCCAGCAGAGGGGCGGAAAGGCTCCCGCCCTCACGGTTCGCGAGGCCGATCTCTCGAAGTGGCTCGGGCCCAAGCGCTACTACAACGAGCTCGCGGAACGCATCACCTCTCCGGGCGTGGTGGTGGGACTGGCCTGGACCTCCATGGGCGGAGATATTCTCTTCATCGAGGCCACGCGCTACCCGGGCACCGGCCAGCTCAAGCTCACCGGGCAGATGGGCGAGGTGATGTCGGAGAGCGCGGCTATCGCCTGGAGCTACGTGAAGCGCAAGCTTTCCGAAGAGGGGGCCGTAGACCCCGAAACCTTCAAGAAGTTCGACGTGCACCTGCACATCCCCGCGGGCGCAATCCCGAAGGACGGCCCATCGGCCGGCGTGACGATGGCCTCGGCCCTCGTTTCTCTCCTTACGGGCCGGATCGCGCGACAGAAAGTGGCGATGACGGGAGAGCTTTCCCTCATTGGGCGAGTGCTGCCCGTGGGCGGCATCAAGGAAAAGCTCCTTGCGGCCAAACGCGCGGGCATCACCACCGTGGTGCTGCCGCGGCTGAACCAGAAGGATCTCCAGGAGATCCCCGAGTACGCGCTCAAGGGCATGAAGATCCACTGGGCGAGCCACGTGGAGCACGTGTTCGATCTGGTGCTCGTGAATCGGGGGGCGCCGCTGACCCTGGCCTCATCGCCTGCGCCCACGACGCCGGAATCTCGGGAGCGCGAAGTGCGGGCCGTGGGAAAACGAAAGCCGCGCAGCTCCTAGGCGCTCAGCCCTTCGTTCGAATCCCTTTTTTCTCGAGCGCCGCGCGGATCAGGTTGCGTTTGTCGCCCTGGATCTCGATCACGCCTTCCTTGCCGTCCATGAGCACGGTGCCGCCCGAGCCGCACTTCTTCTTGAGCTCCGAGCAAAGCTCCTTGAGGAAGATTCCGTTCTTGGGAAGATTATCGATCACGGTGACGGTCTTGCCGCCGCGGCCGGCTTTCTCGATGCGTAGGACCGCGTGGAACTTGTACGACTTGGGGTCGACCTCGGGCTCGCAGACGCAGTTGGCCTTGAGCTCGCGGCACCTCTCGCACTTCTGGTTGAGCGCCGGATCCGTGGAGTAGACGAGCCTCACGGCGTCGCTCCCGAGCTTCTTGAAGGGGTTGTTCACGCGGCGGCGGCGCCCTCAAGCCATCCGGCGAACCTGAAGAACGAGGTCACGGAGCCTAGTGGGGCAGTTCGTCGCTGCCGTCGCCCGCGGGCAGGGAGCCTACGAGCACCGGGCGCACCTTGCCGGTGGCCACTTCGCGCAGCGCCGTCACCGGCACGCGGTTCTTGGAGCGCACCAGGGGGTCGGACCCCTTATAAAGCTGGCGGGCGCGGCGGGTAGCCGTCTGCACCAGTTCGTACATGTTGTTCACGTGCTTGAGGCAATCTTCCACGGTAATGCGCGCCATGGCCCCTCAGTACCCTAAACGAAACGATCAGGTCAAGGGAGCGGGCGGGGCCCCGTAGAGGGCCTGGAGCTGGGGGGCGTACTTGTCGGCCACATGGGCGCGCCTGAGGGAACCCTGAGGTGTGAGCTCGCCGGACTCCACGCTCCATTCTCCCGGAACCAGGCAAAAGCTGCGGATGCTCTGCGAGCGGGGAAGCTCCCGGTTCAGGGCGTCGATGGCCCTCTGGACCCGCCTCTGGATACGTTCATGCCTCAAGAGCTGTGCGTAGGAGCTGAAGAGGATGTCGTGTTCGCGGGCGTACCGGATGACTTCGGCCTGCTGAAGGGTGACAAGAGCCGTCAGGTAGTGACGATCCCATCCAAAGAGGGCAATGTGCTGAATCCAGCGGTCAGCGCGGGCGCGGCCTTCGAGCTGCCGGGGAGACCGTGGGCCGTTCGCCTCGCCCGCGAGCAACTCATCCCTGCGTCCCAAAATACGAAGGCTGCCATCCTCAGCAATCCCGCCCAGGTCGCCCGTGGCAAGCGGTGGGGCGTATCTAACCAGGGGAAGCCCCGCGCCCTGCCAGAATCCCGCGGTGGCCTGAGGGGCCCGCAACAGGATTTCGCCGTCGGGAGAAAGGGTGAGGGTTACGGAGGGGAGCGGCCGGCCCACCGCCCCGGTTCTGGGCGGTTCCTCGGAAGCGGGGAGCGCCACGGGGCCGAAGGTCTCAGTCAGCACGTAGGCCTCGCGTACGGGGACTCCCGAGATCCAGAAGTAATCGGCTGCTTCACCGCTCACTGGGTCGCCCCCGGTGAGAATCTCTTTGAGCTTGCCGCCCAGAAGCTGGCCGACCGTTCTGAAACCCACGTTTCGCGCGAGCGAGGCTTCCGCGCTGAGTCGCCAGGTGGGCATGGCCCCCTGGCGGTAGCCCTCAAGCCACTTTCGCCCCGAGCCCAAGGCCCAGTCGTGCAGGCGGCGTTCCCGCTCTGAGGAGGCGCGCATGGATCCTCGCAGGGAGCGATACAGGTCCTCGAGCGAACGGGGTGAGGCCCAGAGGTGGGTGGGGTGGCCTTCGCCCAGGTCATAGAGCAGGCCTTCGAGGCGGGAGCTCACCTC
>JADZFF010000173.1 GCA_020850015.1 Bdellovibrionales bacterium
AGGGCGTGCTTTTCGCGGGCCTGATGATGAATCCCTCCACGCGCCAGTTCTGGGTGCTGGAGTTCAACGCGCGATTCGGGGATCCGGAAACCCAGGTCCTTTTGCCGAGGCTCGAGGGCGACCTCTATGAATGGTGCCGGGCCTGCGCGAACGGCACCCTTTCCGAGCTGCCCTCCGATGTTCCCTTCACGAAGGATTACGCCGTCGTGGTGGTGGGCGCGGCGGGAGGCTATCCGGAGCGGCCCGAGAAGGGCCTGCCCATCACGGGTCCTCTCGCGGACACGGCCGTTGAGGATCCCGACGTGGGGTACTTCGCGGCCGGCGTGCGCGCGGCGGGCGTCGGCGCGCAATCTCTGGTGACGGGGGGCGGTCGCGTGTTCGGGGCGCTGGGCCGGGGCGCGAGCCTCGAGGCCGCGGCCCGCAAGGCTTACGCCGGGCTGAGGCGCGTGGAGTTCAAGGGAATGCAGTTCCGGACGGACGTGGGCCGATGAGCGCGAGAGTTCCCATCGCCGTTCTGGCTTCGGGAAGGGGAAGCAACTTCGAAGCGATCCAGAGCGCGATCGACTCGGGCTTCCTCGCCGCCCGAATCACCCTTGTGGTATCCGACCGGGCCGACGCGCCCGTGCTTGAGAAGGCGAAGGCCAAGGGCATCCCTGCCAGGTACGTGGCCTGGCCCGCGGCCGAGGCTGGAGAGAGTCCGGCGTCGCGGAGGAACCGCCATGAGTCGGCCGTGCTCGCGGCCTTGGCCGACGACTTGCCCCGGTGGATCGTGCTGGCGGGATACATGCGGGTGCTCGGCACGGAGCTGCTCGGGGCCTTCTCGGACCCCGTGCTGGGGTTCTCGCGCGTGGTGAACATCCATCCCGCTCTTCTGCCGGCGTTTCCCGGGCTGGAGAGCTACCGGCGGGCTTGGGAGCACGGCTGCGCGGTGGCGGGCGCCACCGTGCACCTCGTGGGCGAGGGAATCGACGACGGGCCGATCTGCGCGCAGGAGGCTTTTTCCATCGATGGCTGTCGGAGCGCGGAGGAGGTGGAAAAGCTGGGCCTCGCCGTCGAGCATCGGTTGTATCCCCGCACCCTGAGTTGGCTTCTGAGTGGGCGTTGCGCGGTTGAGTCAAGGAGAGCGAGGTTCTGTGTTCGTCAGACTTGAAGTTGCCATGAGACCCGAGCACGTGGATCCGGGCGCGGGCGCGATGCTTCGCCGGATCGAGCTCGCGCAGCCGGAGCTGCGCCGCAGGATCCGCTGGGCGCGGCTCATCGACGTCTTCTGGCTCGAGCTCGACAACCCCCGCGAAGAGGTGATCCACGCGCTGACGGAGATTTTCCATGATCCCGTGCTGAAGTGGCTGTTTACCGGCGACCTCATTCCCTCCGCGGCCGACAAACACGGGGGCATGCAGGATCTGATGGCGGCTTCGCCCTCGCTTCCAGGCACCTTCTGGGCGCTCGAGCGGAGGTTCCGCCCCGGCGTGACGGACAATGTCGCCCGAACGCTTTCCGAGGCGCTCGGCATCGTGCTGGGGCCGCGCGCGGGCGGGATCCGCGCGGCAAGCGGTTCGCTCCTGCTGATGGAGGGGCCGCAGCTGTCCGAGGACGCGCTCGCGGGGCTGGCGCGGGACGTGTTCTGCAACGAGCTCATCGAGAGCTGGACGATGCTCTCGGGAGAGGAGCTCCGCAGGAACAGCCGCTTCCATCCGGAGCAGGTGCAGCGCCAGTTCCCGAGGGTCATGCTCAAGGGCGACCGCACCGTGGAGCGCATCGGGCTCGACGGCCTGAGCGTTTCCCAGCTCGAGGAGATGAGCCGGAAACGGCTCTGGGCGCTGTCGGGCCCCGAGATGCTCGCCGTGCGCGAGTACTACTCGCGGGAACAGACCCGCGCCCTGAGGAAGACCTACGGGCTCGCGGATCCGACGGACGTGGAGATGGAGGTGATCGCCCAGACCTGGAGCGAGCACTGCAAGCACAAGATCTTCCAGGCCAGGATCCGCTACGAGGATCAGACGGGCGAAAACCAACCCCTGATCCCGAACGAGGTGAACAGCCTTTTCAAGGAGACGATCTCGGGCACGACCGCGGAGATCGACCGGCCCTGGCTCATCTCCGTGTTCAAGGACAACGCGGGCGTGGTGGCCCTCGACGAGGAGCACGCCCTCTGCATCAAGGTCGAGACTCACAACTCACCCTCCGCCCTGGATCCCTATGGGGGCGCCCTGACCGGGATCGTGGGCGTGAACCGCGACATCCTGGGTGTGGGCTTGGGCGCGAAGCCGATCTTCAACACGGACGTCTTCTGCCTCGCGGTGCCGGACTACCTTCAGACCCTGCCTGACCGTCTCCTGCATCCGAGGCGGATCCTCGACGGAGTCCGCCGGGGCGTGGAGCACGGCGGGAACAAGAGCGGGATTCCCACGGTGAACGGCGCGCTGGTGTTCGACTCGCGATTCCTGGGCAAGCCGCTCATTTTCTGCGGAACCGGCGGGCTGATGCCCCGGCAGATCCAGGGCGTGCCCACGCACGTGAAGGAGATCCGCCCGGGCGACCGCATCTGCATGGTGGGCGGCCGCGTCGGCAAGGACGGCATCCACGGCGCCACCTTCTCTTCGCTCGCGCTCGACGAGCACTCGCCCGTTTCGGCCGTGCAGCTCGGAGACCCGATCACCCAGAAACGCACGGCTGACTTCCTGCTCGAAGCGCGCGATCGGCTTCTCTTCCGCACGCTGACGGACAACGGCGCGGGCGGCCTCTCGTCCTCGATCGGAGAGCTGGCCACGCTCTGCGGCGGCGCCAAGATGGACATCTCCCAGGCGAAGCTCAAGTATCCGGGTCTGCGGCCCTACGAGATCGTCGTGAGCGAGTCGCAGGAACGCATGAGCATGGCCGTCGCGCCCGAGAAAATGCAGGAGTTTCTCACCCTCGCGGAGAACCGCGGCGTGGAGGTGAGCGTGCTGGGCGAGTTCACGGACCGGGGACTGTTCGAGATCTTCAACGGCACCGAGCCCGTGGGGATCCTCCATCTGGATTTCCTCCATGACGGCAATCCCCGGCTGGAGCTCGAGGCCGTGTGGACCGGATCGCCGCCGCCCCCGGGGCAGGTCGAGACGGGTTTCGACCGCGAGGCCGGGCCCATGCTGCTTCAGCTTCTATCGCGCCCGAACATCGCCTCCAAGGAATGGATGATCCGGCAGTACGACCACGAGGTGCAGGGCACCTCTGTGGTCAAGCCGCTCCACACGGTTTCGCCGGGTTCCCCCGAGGAGCGCAGCGGCCCGAACGACGGCGCGGTGCTCAAGCCCAAGGCCAGCTCCTGGGTGGGCGTGGCCGTGGGTTGCGGGATCAACCCGAAGCTATCTGACGTGGATCCCTACCTGATGGCCCAGAGCGCGGTGGACGAGGCCGTGAGGAACGTTCTGGCCGTGGGCGCGGAGTACGGAAGGCCGGATGCGGTGCTCGCGCTCGTCGACAACTTCTGCTGGCCCGATCCGGTGAACGACGCCGGGAAGGCCGCCGCGCTGGTGCGGACCTGTTACGGCCTGCGTGAGGCGGCGCTCGCGCTCAACGCTCCGCTGGTCTCGGGCAAGGACAGCATGAAGAACGACTTCACGGGCCGGATCCAGGGGCAGGAGGTGAAGATCTCGGTGCCTCCCACGCTGCTCATGACCTGCGTGGCGCGGGTGCCGGACGTGAGGCACGCACGGACCTCGGACTTCAAGGCGGCCGGCGACGTGATCTTCCTCCTCGGGCACGGCGAGTTCGGCCTGCTCGGGTCAGAGCTGCACAGCCTGCTCTCGGAGCGGCTCCGCGAGAAGGGCGGACATGACCGGCAGGTGGTGCTCCCCGTGGGCACGGCCGGGCAGGGCAGGGTCCGCGCGGGGAGGCCGCACTGGGAGGTGGCCAACCGCGTGTACCGTTGGCTGGGCGGCGCGGAGGGCAAACGCCAGCTGCATCTGCGGTCCGCGCACGACGTCTCCGAGGGCGGCCTCGGCGTGGCGCTCTCGGAGTGCATGATCGCGCGGGGGCTCGGCGCCGCGATCGATCTGCCCGAGGGGAACGACCCTTGGGAATACTGTTTCGGCGAAGGCTTCCACAGCTTCCTGGTCACCGTGCGCGGGGCCACGGCCTCCGAGGTGGAGGAGGAGCTGAGCGGGTTGGGGGTGCCTTTCCGACGGCTGGGAATGGTGACATCCTCGCGTCAGCTGGAGGTGAACTGGAAGGGCCCCGCCGGAAGGCAGAGCTTCCAGCTCAGCACGGCGCAGCTGGCACAGGCCTGGAAGAAAGAGGGGTACTGGGAATGAGCGCCAACACGCTTCGAGCCCTGGTGCTCACGGGCGACGGGATCAACTGCGAGGTGGAGACCGCCGAGGCCTTGCGGCTCGCCGGCTTCGAGCCCGAGATTCGGCACCTGAACGACCTGATCCGCGAGAAGCTCACGCTCGATGCCCTGAGCCTGGGCTACGCGGTGCTCGCGCTGCCCGGGGGTTTCTCTTTTGGCGACGATCTTGAGAGCGGAAAGGTGCTCGCGCTCAAGATCCGCCACGGGCTGAGCTGGGACCTGCATGAGTACGCGGATCGGGGCGGCCTCGTGATCGGAATCTGCAACGGCTTCCAGGCGCTCATCAAGATGGGGACTTTCGGAAAGGACGTATCGATCACGCACAACGCCCAGGGGCGCTTCGTGAATACCTGGGTGCGGGCCACGCCTCAACGCTCGCGGAGCCTCTGGCTCAAGGGCGCGGGCACGATGGAGCTGCCGGCGCGGCACGGAGAGGGCCGCATCGTGTTCCCGGTGAAGAACCGCGCGAGCGTGCTGAGCAAGCTCGAGCGCCAGGGCATGATCTGCCTGCGCTACGAAGGGGACCCCAACGGCAGCGAGGAGCGCATCGCGGGGCTTTGCGATCCCACGGGCAGGATCCTGGGTCTGATGCCGCACCCTGAGGCCGCGGTGCGGGGTACCGCGCATCCCTCCTGGACCGGGCAGCCGGACGGCGCCGGCGCGAGGGGAGACGGGATGCAGGTGTTCGAGAACGCGGCGAGGGCGGCGAGGGAAGCGCGCTGAAGAGTGCGGGCAGCCGGGCAGCCGGGTACGGGGATCAGGCAGCTGGTACCGATAGCTGGGACTGTTACGGTCCCGGATTCTGCGTGAGTTTGTAGATCATGGCTCCGAGCTGGTCCGCTGTTGCGGACTGCGCTTGTTCGTTTCTCAGTTCCAGGATGGCTTGGACTTCCCGGAGCGAGCCCAGGGCAATGCCGTAGAACCTTCTCCTTTCCGGCCGGGTGAGCTTGCCTGAACCTTCCGCCAGGTTGAGCACCACGCTGAGAACCGCCCGATCCAGCTGATCCCGGTACGGCTCCGACATCCTCAGGCCCTGGCAGCCTGCGTGAAGGACTTTGGCCAGCTGGTACGTGCGGAAATTGGAAAGCATGCGTTCCCTCCTTGGGGATGAATTTGTTGAGCCCACACCGGGGTGAGGCTCAACAAATTCATCCCCAAGGAGGGAAACACCCCATGAAGTCATTTCGCACGTACCAGCTGGCCAAAGAGCTCTGTCAAAGCTGCCAGGGCCTGAAGGTGGGAATCGTCGTCCGGGATCAGCTGGAGCGGGCAGCGCTGAGTATCGTGCTCAACCTCGCGGAAGGCTCAGCCAAGCCCACGGAGCGGGATCGGAAAAAGTTCTACTTCACGGCACTGGGCTCGCTCCGGGAAGTCCAAGCCATCCTGGAGATCTACGGCCACGAAGCGCAGTCCGCAACAGCGGACCAGCTCGGAGCGCACCTCTACCGCCTCTGCCATAGCAATGGACGTTGACGTTGTGTGGAGAGTGATTGATGCCATGCAGAAAGTTAATTTTAGAGAAGAAAGAATGACATGACGTTGAAACCAAAAGGATAACTTGTCACATCATCCGGTGGGTGTCCCCATGACTCGATCTGGAGGAGGGTGGTAGCTTAGTGACGCCCAGGCTTTGAGGTAGAATGCCTCAGGACGGTGCCAACGCTGATGTATTGGTCTTCAACGGTGAATTTTGCCTCATTGCATGGTGGTGCGGTTAGCAGGGTAATGAGGAGAGGTCGCTGATGAGCGATAGCGATAAGAAGTATGGTCAGGGTGAGTCGAACGGTCTCAGTTCGGGGTCCGCGCCGATCCGTTCAATTCAGAAACGTATCCGACCTTCGACGGACGTCTCGGTGGCCAAGCTCGCCGAGCGCCTGAGCGGCGACCACGTTTCAAGGTACCACGTGAAGGTTGACGACGAAATGTTCGTAGCCTCCGGTCATCAGCTCAAGAAGGCGATTGAAGCTGAGATCGAGGTTCCACAAAAGCCACACCTAGGTAAGAGCCTATGGGGGATGGTCGTCGTGGTAATCGGCGCCGTTCCCAGCTTCCCCGCGTATGCTCCCTCAGACACACTCATTTGGGGCCTCACTGGCGCGCATTGGCAGACATTGATCGTTGTGATCGTTCTCCTTTGCGTCGGGCGGCTTGTTTGGGACCTTCTCGGGTACAAGAAGGCCAATGAGCGTTTTCGTCGCGCACGAGGAAAACCTCAGGCCATCATGAACCGGCTCCGGGATCATCACCCTTGGGGCGAGGATGAGCCGGCTTCTGGAGAGCCGGGAGGCAACGCTTAGGGAGGTTTCAAGCCGCTCCACTATCGGATATCCGCTCACGGACACGGATACTGAGACTGAGACTGAGACGTTGACCGAGACGGAGACCGACCCAGAGCCTTCACTCCGCGAACAACGCCTTCAGCCCCCCAAGCTGATCTCCGATCTCCATTCCGGCGGTCTGCGCGAAGACGTTCAGGATCACGAGCGCGTTGGGATCCGCGTCGCCCTGGCGGAGAATCTCGCGGATCCGATCGAGGATGCCGAGGTTCACCCTCTCCACGCCCTCATACTTGGCCTTGAGGCCGCTCAGGTCCCAGTCGGGCTTTCCTCCCGCCTGCTTCACGAAATACTGGCGCAGCAGGTAGAAAGCCGTGGACCGCGCCAGGGTCTCCTCGGTTGTGGCGAAGGGCAGGTGGAAGCGGGTCATGGGCCGAAGGAAATCCATCATCGGGCAGCGGCTCGTGGCCATGATGATGCCGAAGACGGAAAAGAGAGCCTCCTGGAGCGAGGTTTCCTTCCGGTAGTCGCGCTCGGGGGTGGAAACGGTTACCCGCACCCGCCCATACGAGGCCGCGGCGGCAAACCGCTCCGCGAGCTCTGAGATGTTCACCGCCACTGGGCAGTGCGGATGTTCTTTTTCCTTAAGCGGGCAGCCCTCGCACTGGTGGTGGCCGAGTTTCGTCCAGTCGGGCGGCGACTTTGCGGCGGGTCCGGGTCGAAGCGTGAAAGAGGGGAGTTCGATCTCGAGGGAATAGGGGATCGGGGGCGAAGCGCTTCCCGCCAACGGCTCGATCAGGTACCGGATCGAGTAGCGGCCGCCGAGCGCCTCGTCGTTCACGCCCGCCTCCCGCCGAGCTTGGCTTCGACGAACTTCAGGTACATCGTCTCAGGAGCCTCCATCCGGCCGAGCCCTTCGGGGGTTTGGGGCGTCTCCGCCCGCAGCTTCTTGAGAAGCTCGAAACCCGTCGTGGCCGTGACGTTGATCTCCGAAATGCGGTTCCCGATCATGTCCATGCCCGCGAAGTGGATGCCGAGCGTATGGAGGAAGCGGGCGGCCTTCGCCGCGACCTCGGCCTGCTTCTCCGTCATGGCAACGAAACGCGCGGTACCGCCCGCCGCGATGTTGGCCTTCACCGAGCCAGGGGCGGGGAAGCGGCAGAAATGTCCGATGATCTGGCCGTTCAGGAAGAAGATGCGCCGATCGCCGAATCGCGTGAGGTCCTCGAGGTAGCGCTGGTAGAGCAGCATGGACTTCTCGCCGTTGGGGATCTGTTCGAGCGCCTGTTCGAGGGAATCCCACTTCCGCACGCCCCGGCCGCCGTGTCCGAGCCATGGCTTCGTGATCCAAGCGCCTTCGGGGTCGTCGGGCTGGGGCAGCAGGCGTTCGCCCGCCGGCATCCAGGAGGGCACCACCTCGTCGGGGTTCAGGAAGCCCTGCCGCATCGCTTCGATCGGGAGCATCTTCTCGTGGTAGCGGATCAGGGTGGAGGGCGAATTGACGAAGAAGGTCTTGTGCTCCTCGATGCACAGGAGCCAGCAGAGCGAGAGGTAGCTCATGTCGAAGGGGGGATCCTTCCGGATCCAGATCGTGTCGTAATCCGCGAGCGGCCGGCCCGAGAACTCCCAGCCTGGCTCAGGCAAAGTGTTGGCAGCGAAGGGTTTCAGGCCCCAGCCTCTGCAGAGCACCTTCGTGCCCGCAAGCAGCAGATCCTGAGCCTCCGCCCAGTCCACCGTGTGGCCCCTTTTTAGGGCCTCGCGGGCCAGGGCCAGTCCGGTGTCGAAGTCGGCCTTGAGCCCGGCGATCGGGTCGGCAACGATCAGGACGCGCATGTCACTGAGCGTAACACGGCGCCAACGGCCACGGGAGCCTCCGACCGGGGCAAGGTGACGCGGAGCGTGGGCTGCTTCGGGGCCGGAGGTTTCGATCCGCTGGGGGAGGAGCCCTGTGGTAAGACCGGGCCATGCCGATAGCACCAGCTTCCGAAGGCGGGCTACGCGTCCGGCGGGCGCTCTTGAGCGTCTCGGACAAGACGGGAATCCTGGAGCTGGCCCGCGCGCTCGCGGATTCGGGAACCGAGCTCGTGGCCACGGGCAAGACGGCGGAAGGTCTCGTGGCGGCGGGCCTGAAGGTGATCCCGGTGGAAACGCTGACGGGAATGCCCGAGGCCTTTCAGGGCCGCATGAAGACGCTCTCCTTCCAGATCTGCAGCGGGCTCCTGTACCGCAGGGGCGACGCGCTCGACGAGGCGGACCTCGGCCGCTTGAAAATCCCCGCGATCGACTGCGCGGTGGTGAATTTCTATCCATTCGAGCGCACCTGCGCGGATCTCGCGGCGGCGGGGCGGAACCTCGCGGATCCGGCCGCGCGCCGGGAGCTGATCGAGAAGGTGGACATCGGGGGGCCCACCCTCGTGCGCTCCGCCGCCAAGAACGCGCCCGACGTGCTCTGCCTCACGGATCCCGCTCAGTACGGCCGGGTGATCTCGGAGCTCAAGGGCGCGGGCCGCGTTTCGGCCGACACCGCGCGCGGCTGCGCGGCGCGAGCCTGGGAGCGCGTGGCCGCGTACGACTCCGCGATCCGCGACGTGCTCGGAGAGGGCACCGTGCAGGAGCTGCGATACGGAGAGAATCCCCACCAGACGGCGCGCCTGCGGGTGGAGCGGGACTCGCCAGTGGCCTGGGACGGCCCGCTGACCGCGAACGAGCTTTCGTACAACAACATCCTCGATCTCTCGTCGGCCTATGGGCTCGCGGCGGAGCTCAAGCTGCGCTGGCCGGAACGCACGGCCGTGGTGATCGTGAAGCACAACAATCCCTGTGGCGTGGCGATGATGCCGGCCGGGAGCGGCGCTCAGAAGCGGGCCCTGGAGCGGGCCTGGGAGGGCGATCCGATTTCGGCTTTTGGAGGCGTTCTGGTGTTTACGGACGCGCTGACATCCGACACCGCTTCTTGGCTCGCGGAGCGATTCGTGGAGGCCGTGGCGGCGCCGGCGCTTGCGGGCTCGGAGGCATTAAAGATTTTGGAGACCAAGCGCAAGAAGCTGAAGGCGGTGGAAATCCGCCGCTTCGAGCTCCCGAAGGCCTCCGCGTCGATCACGGTGCCCGGAGGCGTGCTGACGCAGAGCCAGGACGCCGGGCTCGCTGATCCGCTGAAGACGATGACGCGGGCGGCGTTTCCGGAGTCGCGCCATGACCTCGCGCGCTTCGGGGTGGCCGTGTGCCGCTCGCTGAAGTCGAACGCGGTGACGCTTGTGCGTGAGGTGGATGGCGGAGCGCAGCTGGTGGGCGCGGGGCAGGGGCAGCCCAATCGGGTGGAGGCGCTGAAGAAGCTCGCGGTGCCCAGAGCAGAGGGCGTGCTTTCGGCTTCCGGTGGGAGGATCGCCGACTGCATCCTGGTGAGCGATGCGTTCTTTCCGTTTCGGGACACCGTGGACGAGGCGCATGCGGCGGGGATCCGCTGCATCGTGCAGCCGGGCGGCAGCATGAAGGACGCCGAGAGTGTTGCGGCCTGCGACGAGCACGGGATCGCGATGGCATTCACTGGCGTTCGGCATTTCAGGCACTGAGCTCAGGGGGCGAGGGCATTGATGGCAACGATCGATTACGCATCCGCCGGAGTGAACCGAAAAGGGGCCGACAAGCTCGTGGAGCGGATCGGCTCGCTCGTGAAGGGCACTTTGAACAAGCGCGTGGTGGGCGGAGTGGGCGGATACGCATCGCTCTACGACATCGGCGGTGGGCGGATGATCGCGGCCTCCACCGACGGCGTGGGCACGAAGCTCAAGCTCGCCTTCGAGCTGGGCGCGCACGACACCGTGGGTATCGATCTCGTGGCCATGTCGGTGAACGACCTGCTGTGCACGGGCGCGGAGCCGCTGTTCTTCCTGGACTACTTCGCGACGGGCCGGCTGAAGAACCAGGTGGCCGCGCGCGTGATCGGCGGCGTGGCCGAAGGCTGCCGGCAGGCCTCCTGCGCGCTCGTGGGCGGCGAGACGGCCGAGATGCCGGATCTCTACAGGGAAGGGGAGTATGATCTCGCGGGCTTCGCGGTGGGGCTCCTGGAACGCAAACGCATGCTTCCGAGCGCGAAGCTCAGGCCCGGCGACGCCCTGATCGGCGTGGCGAGCTCCGGCTTCCACAGCAACGGCTACAGCCTCCTGCGGCGCCTTCTGCCCGGGAGCGGGCCCGAGCGGAAGAAACGCGCGCGCCAGCTCCTCGAGCCCACTCGCATCTATGTGCGATCCGTGCTGCCTTTGGCGCGCGCCGGTTGGGTGCGTGGCCTCTCGCACGTCACGGGCTCGGGCGTGCTGAACATCCCGCGCATGGGCGAGCAGGTGGGTTACCGGCTGGAGTACCCCACCGCGAGCGAGCTGCCCGACGTGTTCGGCTGGGTGCGCTCCCTGAAGCGCGTGGAAGTCGGCGAGCTCTACCGCACCTTCAACATGGGGATCGGGCTCGTCGTGGCGACAGAGCCCGCGAAGGCCGCGTCCGTGCTGAAGAGGCTTCGCGCGGCGGGCGAGACCGCCTGGCGCGTGGGGGAGGTGGTGGAGCGTCGGCGCGGGAAACCCTCCGAGGTTCATGTCACCGACCGGGCGGGCGGGCGCCCCCTGAGCTTCACCGTGCCGTACGCATGAGCGGAGGCGCATCGAGTCCGGGCTGGACCGCGGAGGAGCTCTCGGGCCTTCGCCCGCGGGCCTGGCTTTGCGTGGGACCCGGATACTCGCGCGAAGACCTGAAGGCGGAGGTGCTGGGCGCCGGCGCCGCGCTCACCGCCGAAGCCGTGACCTCGCCCGCGGCGCTCGCCCTCAGGATCCTGAGCGCGGCCGCGGATCCCTCGCGCGGGAGGCCGGCGCCCGAGACAGCGGGTCCTGGTCTCCGCCAGGAGATGCTCCGCTCCTACCTTCGCGGCCCGAAAGCGGCCGAGGTTTTCCCCGAGATCCGCCGCCTGTCGCGGCAGCGGGGGTTCATCACGAAGCTCGACCGCGCGCTCAGCGAAGGCTCGCTCCTGTACTCGCACGAAGCCGAGGCGGAGGCCTACGTGGGCAGGCTTGAGGCGGCTTACGGCGCCTCGCCCCTTCGGACCGAGATGTTCTCGCTCCGCGGGGCCTTCGAGCTGATGCTCAAGGCCCGCGGGCTTGCCGACGAGGCAGGGCTCTTCCGCATGGCCGCGGAGAGCCTGGAGACGCGCGGCTGGCCGGCCTCGTTGAACCGGCCCGATCGGGTGATCCTGCTCTGCGCCCGAAGGCTTGAGAGCCTGGAGCGCCATTTTTTCGAGCGCCTGGGCGCCGAGGTGCCTGTCGTCGAATCCGGGCTCCTCCCCTGTCTGAGCCGAGGTCACGGCGGAATCCGCGAAGCGGGCCGAGGCGGGCCGCCCGGTTCCGTTTCCTGGCAGCGCTGGCACACTCTCGACGACGCCTGCGACGCGCTCGCAGCGGCCTGCCTGCGCTCGATGTCCGAAGGCGGCGATCCGGCCGCAGAACGCGTTCTGATCCCCGACGAACCCGCCACGCGCCGGTCGCTGATGCGGGCGTTGACTTCGAGGGGAATCGTGCCGGCCGATCCGCGCGACCCGACCGGGGTCAGGCGCGACGAGAACGTGAAACGCGCGCTCCTGCCGCTGCGGGTGGCAGCGCGGGGCTTCGCGCGCGCCGACGTCCGGGCCTGGCTCAGGGCCTGGCGCGCGGGCGATCCCCGGCGCGCGGCCTGGGCGCGCGAGATCCACGGGCGCGGCGCGCGCCGGGGCCGGGAGGCCTACTCCGGCGGCGCGCTCGCCGAGGTCGTGCCCTGGCTCGCGCGGCTCGACGAGCGATTCGGGGGCCGCCTGAACTGGCGCGAGCTCGCGGAGCGGCTGGTAGGCGAGCTCAGGCAGGGGCCGGTCGACGGCCGCTGGACCCGCTTCTTCGAGGCCCAGCTCGCATCGCTCGGCAGGGATCTGGACCGGATCGGGCAGGGCGGCGCGAAGCGGCCCGCGCTCTACTGGCTCGAGCGTCTTCAGGATCGATTGGACCAGAGCCCTCCGCCCGTGGAAGGGTTGAAGCCCGCGGCGGGGATCGGGGTGTACCGTCTGCAGCAGGCGCCGCCCGCGAGGGCCGGCGACGCCGAGGGCCCGCCGCGCGGCCGGCTCTGGATCCTGGGGCTGCCGCCCCAGTGGTGCGCGGGCGAGGCGCGGGGGGATGCCTGGTGGTCCGCGCGCGACCGCGAAGCTCTGAGCGCCGAGTTCGAGGTGAGGGGCTCGCGCGCCGTTCGCGACGAGCGCATCGCCGCGCTTCGTGCCTGGATGGCCGAGGCGCAAGAGGTGATCGTGCTCGACGCCCTCCATTCCTGGGACGGATCGGAGCGGGAGTCGATCCTCGCGGATCTCGTGGAGCTGCCGGGCTTCCATGAGAGCTCGCGCCCCGAGGAGAAAGGCGCATTCGTGCGCTGGCTCCCGAGCCTGAGCTCGCTCAGGGCCGCGCCGCCGCAGCGCCCGCGCCTCGCCGCGGACGAGGAGTGGAGGAGCCGGCCCGTGGAGGCCACTGAGCTCGATCACTACAGCAGATGCGCCTTCCTTGGACTTTCCGACGGGCGCTGGCGCCTCCAGGATCTCGACGAGCCGGACGCGGAGCTGCTTCCCACGGCGCGGGGCACCCTTCTTCACCGGGCCGTGGAGCTCCTGGTGGGTTCCTGGGGGCCGCGGGGATTCGGTCTCGAGCCGCGCGCCGCGCTCGATCAGGCCTGGCAGGAGCATCGCCCGCGCGGGCTCATGGCGAGCGATCGGGTGACGAGCCACGCGAAAGACAAGCTCGAGCGCGTGCTCCGGGTGTTCACCGAGAAGGAGATGGACTACCGGGAGCGCTCGGGCGCGAAGACCCTGGAGCTCGAGTCGAAGGACCCGATGACCCTGGAGCTCGGCGGGGATCTGGGCTCGATTCGAGGCCGCCCGGACCGCGTGGACGAGCATCCCGAGGGCCTCTTCGTGATCGACTACAAGACCTCGAGCGCCCAGCCTTCGGGGAAAGACATGCTGGAGCTCGGTTATCGGCTGCAGCTCCCGTTCTACGCGCTCGCGGCGAGGGGGCGCTGGGCCCGGCCCGTGGCCGGAGCGCAGTTCGTGGAGCTCACGCGCGCGGGCGGGCGCACGAAGGGGGTGTTCCTCAAGCGCCTGAACGGGAAGGACGCGGGCAAACTCACGAACACGCGCGCGCGGAACAGCCTATTCGACGAAACCGATCCCGACGCGCTCTGGTCCCTGGCGAGAACCCGGATCGAGGAGCATGTCGCGCGGCTTCGTGAGGGCCGCTTCGAGGCGGATCCAAAAAAGCCCGGCGACTGCGCGTCCTGCCGTTCGGCGGATCTCTGCGGGCGCCTGAGGCTGGGGGCCGACGCCGAGGAGCAGGGCGAGCCCGCCCCCGAGGCCTGAAACTCCAGGGGATTCCGCGAGGCTACCCGGCCGCACGAACGGCGGGTTATCCTGAAGGCGTGAGGTTTCGCGGGGCTTTTCTCCTTCAGGCTTTCCTTCTTGTCCCGCCCGGCGCGGGCGCCGCCCCCCTGGGCGAGTCCGCGTTCCCGGCCCATGAGGCGCCTTTTTTCTGCGCGGAGCTCAGCCAGTGCCTCGTGGATCTGCGCGCGCTGCTCGCGCCGGCGGCTGGGGCCGCCGATGCGTTGCGGAGGGCCCGGCTCGCGGACCTCGAAGGGCGGGCTTCGCGGTTGTCGGATGCCCGCGCGCTCGAGCGGGGGCTTGGGCCGCTCGTGGCCGCCGCCGATTCCTGCGCGGACTTCAGGGACGAGCTACAGTGCCGCGTTCCCTCTGCGCAGGTGGACCGCATCCTCGCGAAGGTCCGCTTCGAGGAGGGTCCTTCGGATCCGGGCGCGCTGCGGTTCGAATGGACTGCATCCCAGAAGGACTTCGCGCGGCGGCGCCTTCGGCAGGCCGTCTGTGAGGGGGGAACTCCGGTGGAGGCCTGGCTCGCCGTGGATCGCATCGACCTGTTCAACAGCTCCTGCTTCGAGGCGCCCGCGGGAGAGGTGAGAATCCTCTATTTCATCCGGATTCCGCGCGTGGAGCGCTACTGCCAGAACGCCACGTATTCGGGCGGCGAGAACCGCATCCGCATCTCGGGCTCATTCCTCCACAACTCTTCGCTCCTGCGGCCGGACGGGATCTCGGCAGAGTTTTTCCCGAGGCTGCTCGACCACGAACTCGCGCACGCGCGGTTTCATCTCGATCCGGCCTTTCAGCTGAGAGCGGCGGAATTTCTGAGTCTCCGGTTCTTCTCGGCGGGGCTGGAGGCTCTGACGGAAGCGCGCGAGGCGGTCGGCCGCGTAACCGCGGCGCCGGCCTATCTGCGGGCGCTGCCGGCTGAGCGTGATCGCCTCATCGACGCGGCCCTGCGCCCCATCCTCGCGCGGCACCGGATTCCCGTGCGCACTGACGCGGGCGGAGGGGGCGCGGCCCTGCGGCTTTCCGACGGGGAGGCGTTTCAGGGATTGGACGTCCACGCGTTGGAGGGCGCCGGAGGCGAGTACCTGGCTTACGCCGTGGAGCTCGCTCTTCATGATCCGGAGGAGGCCGCCCGGGTGTTCAACGAAGCGGAGCTCGACTGGCTGGAGCGGAACGCCGGCAGTCCTCCTCTTCCTTAGTCCTTATGGCGTCCTGGGGCGCCGCACTAAAATCTCCGGAGAGCGGGAGGTGCACCCTTATCCTTATGGATTTCAAGGCTTTTTTGCCCTACACACCCTTTGCGGATTCTTGTCGGCCGGGCCCGCTCGCTTGGCATTACGATGGAAAGTGAGGACAATCGTCCGTGGAATGGACTCCCGAATGAACGACTCGCGATACCCCATGGATTTCCCCGTCATCATCCGGACCCCGGCGGGAAGCCGGGTTTCGGCCGTGACGCTCAACATGAGCCGCACCGGCGTGGGTCTTCGCATTCCCGACAGCGCGGCTCTGCAGCCCGGCGATCCCGTGGTGCTGCAGCTTCACGTGCCGGGCGCGGCGGCTTCCGCCGAAGGGGGCTTCGGGAGCGAGGAGAGCGCCGAAGAGAAGGAGCCCTACGAGCTTCAGGGAGAGGTGATCTGGCGCGCGCGCTCGCGCTGCGGCGTTCGCATCCTGGGAGGCTCGGAGCGGGTGATGATGCTGTATGAGAGCCTGCTCGACGGCTACCGCGTGCTACAGGAATTCAACGTTTCGCTTTAACCGGCTCACGGGTTACCATTTCCACCATGAGCAAAGCCCACCAGTTCCCGTTCTACACGCCCATTGACGAGATCCTCTTCAACAAGCGCCTGGTGCATGTCTCGGGGCCCGTGGGCGGGGAGATGGCCTATGAGGTCAACCGCAAGCTGCTCGCGCTGGCCGCCCTCGATTCCAAAACGCCCATCACGCTCCTGATCAACAGCCCGGGCGGCGAGATCAACTCGGGGTTCTCGATCTTCGACACCGCGCAGATGATCGAGCCCACGGTGACCACGCTGGTGTGCGGCCTGGCGGCGAGCATGGGCTCCCTGATCGCGCTCTGCGCGGACAAGAAGAACCGCCTGGCCACGCCGAACAGCAAGTTCCTGATTCACCAGCCGCTCATCTCGGGCACGATCCAGGGCTCCGCCTCGGAGCTCGAGATCCACGCCAACGACATCATCGCCACACGCAAGCGGATCAACGAGCTTTACGCCAAGGAGACCGGGCAGCCGCTCGCCAAGGTTTCCGAGGCCACCGACCGTGATCATTGGCTCACCGCCGAAGAGGCGC
The DNA here is from genome assembly GCA_020850015.1 of Bdellovibrionales bacterium. Classification (GTDB taxonomy): domain Bacteria; phylum Bdellovibrionota; class UBA1018; order UBA1018; family JADZFF01; genus JADZFF01. Next base: position 16,340 of record JADZFF010000173.1, read on the forward strand.
TGAAGTTCGGCCTCATCACCAAGATCGTGAACTCCTTCGCCGAAGTCTGGAAGTAAGCGAGGCGGGAGTCGAGCTTCCGTGTGTCCGGTGGACACTCGCGGAGCAGGATGCGTAGCGGAGGCGCGCGCGAAAGTGTAGTGTCGGCGGGCGTGTCCACCCCGCGATTCTCCCAAGAGCAGAACGAGGTTATCGGCACCTGGGGCCGGGGCCAGGCCGTGCTCGCCGGCGCGGGCTGCGGCAAGACGACGACCCTGGTGGAGAAGTGCGCGGAGCTTCTGAGGCGCGAGCCCCAGGCGCGGTTCGCGGCGGTGTCCTTCACGGAGAAATCCGCCGGGGATCTCAGGGAGAAGCTCGCGCTCCGCCTGCCACGGAGCGCGGACGGGCCGGCCCTTGCCCCGCACTGGGTGATGACCATCCACGGGCTCTGCCGCGCGGTGGCGCGCGAGTTCCCGCGCGAGGCCGGGATCGACGGCGAGGAGAGCGTGCTCTCCGAGAGCGAGGCCCGGCTGCTTTGGGAGCAGGTGCTGGACTCGCTCTGGCTCGACCCGCTGCCGGAGGGGGCCAGCCGCGCGATGGATCTTCTGCTGGAGCGGGAGTCGCGCGCGAGCCTGGAGCGGCTGATCGCGCGCCTGCGTGACCTCCACGGCTTCGGGGCGCAGGAGCGCTTCGAGGCCCAGGCCGGCGACCCCCGCGTGGAGGCGTTGTTCGCGCTGGCCGGGCACGCGCGGGAGCGCTACGCGCGGCTCAAGCGCCGCCGGGGCGCGCTCGACTTCGAGGATCTGGAATCCTGCGCCCGGCGCGCGCTGCGGGAGGCCCCGGTGCGCGCGGCCTACCACCGGAGGTTCGAGCTCGTGCTCGTGGACGAGTTCCAGGACACGAACCTCGTCCAGGCCGAAGTGCTCTGGGCCTTCGCCCGGCCCGATCAGTCGAATCTCTGCGTGGTGGGCGATCCGAAACAGTCGATCTACCGGTTCCGCGAGGCCGACGTCAGCGTGTTCGAGGAGCTCTGCGCGCGCCTTCCGGAGCGGCGCCTGCTCACGGGGAATTTCCGATGCCGTCCGGGGATCATCGAGTTCACGAACCGCGTCTGCGAGCCGGCCTTCGCGGAGTCCGGCATGGGATACGAGAAGCTCCGCGCGGAGCGCGAGCCGGCCGCTCTTCCGCCCCTCCTGCGGCTGGAGCTGGGTGGCCCCGAGGGGCTCGCGGCCTGGCTCGCCGAGGAGCAGGCCTCCGAGCGCGGGATCAAGGGGGTGGCGCTTCTGCTGAGACGGGTAAGAGGCGCGGAGAAATGGCTACGCCCGCTCGCGGCGCGGGGCGTACCCTTCGCCGTCGGTTCGGGCGGCTTGTTCTGGGAAGACCCACGCGTGCGCGAGCTCACGGCTCTGCTGCGCTGGTGGGATCAGCCTGCGCACTCGCTCTCGGGGGCCACCTTCCTGCGCGCGCCCTGGGTGGGCATCCCGGATGAAACCCTCGACGCCTGGCTCAGGCCGCCCCGGGCGCGGCCCGACGAAAGCGACCGCGAGCGCGCGGCCCGCGCGGGCCGGGAGCTTCCTGGGAGGTTCCTCGAGAGCGGGCACGCGATCGCGGGGCGCCTGCGGCCCCTTTGGGACGCGCCCGCGCGGCCGGGCGACCTGATCTTGGCCCTGCTCGAGGACCCGCGGGCCGAGGCGGAGCTCGGTGCCGCGGCGTTAGGGCTCTGGCACCGCGCCGAGGAGCTCTCATCGCGCGGCCTGGACGCTTCCGCCGTGGTGCGGGAGCTGGCGCGTTCCCGGGACGAGCGCCCGCGCGATCGCGACGTGCCGCCGCCGGATCAGCAAGGACAGCTGCGCGTGCTCACGATCCACGGATCCAAAGGACTCGAGTTCCCTCGCGTGATTCTCGCGGACTTCGAGGGCAAGACGCGCTCCAAGCCCATGCCCGAGATCTACTGGGACCGCGCGAGAGGCGCCTTTCTCGCTCCCCGGGACGAAGATGGGGGAAGGTTGCCGAAGGATCCCGACGAGGCGCCCTGGCGCGCCGCCGAGGCCGCCGGGCGCCTGGCGGAGAGCAAGCGGCTCTTCTACGTCGCACTGACCCGCGCCCGCGAGCAGCTCGTGCTCGCCTGCCTCGCTCCGCCCGCGGAGAAAGGCGAGCCGGAACCCGGGCTATTCTCGGAAGACCACTGGCGCTCTTGGATCAATGCCTCAGATGCCGTTGAAAGGGTCAGCGCGCCGCTGGGCGGCCGGAGCGGCGGGGCGGACGCGGCGACGGCCGCCTTTCCGGAGAAAGAGAGCCTCGGCCGGCTCGAAGCCCCGGCGCCCGATTGGCGAAGACCTCGCCATAGCGTCACCGAGTGGGTGCTTCTTTCGCAGTGTCAGCGGTCTTACGCCTGGCGGGTTCTTTCCCCGCCCGCCGGCGCGCGCCCGCGCCCGGGCGAGGATCCCTGGAGCACCCCGGTGCCCGAACCCCAGCCCGAGGAGACCGGCGCGGCGGCGGCGCTCTCCCCGCGCGAGATCGGCACCCGGGTTCATGCCTGCCTGGAGCGCTTGGATTGGGAGGGGCTCGAGCGCCTCGAGCGCGACGCGGGCGGAGCGTTCCAAGCGGCTCCGGTCGTGGAGTGGATGCGCGGATCCGAGTGGATGCTCCCCGCGGATCCGGCGAAGGGCCGTGAGGTGCATGCGGAGCTTGCCTTCGAGATCCCGATCGAGCGCGGAGAGGTTCTGGTCGGGGCGATGGACCGTCTGATCGTCGTGCGCGACGCCGGCGGCCGCGTGGTGTCGGCCCGCGTGGTGGATTTCAAGGTGGCGCGCGCCGGCAAGACCGCGGCGGAGCTCGTCGAAGCCTACGCCCCGCAGATGGAGCTTTACGCCTGGGCCGCGACGCGGCTTCTGGGCGAGGTGCCCGAGCGGCTCGAGGCCTCGCTCGCGCACCTGTCGTCGGCGGGGGTCAGGGCGGTGGAGGTGCCGCTCGCGCCCTGGGTGCGCGAGAGTGGGATCCCGCGGGTGGCGCGCCAACGCATTGACGAGATTCGAGTCCTTTCGCGCGCGCGGCCGGGCGAGAATCCCGGGGCACGCCCTGGTCCGCACTGCGGGTTCTGCGAGTTCCGCCCGCTTTGCCCCGAGGGCTCGGCTTCCCGCGCCTGAGCGTGGGCCGCTTGACGCTCAAAATTCTTGCCCTGACTGTCGCGGCGCCCTTACACTTTCGTTAAGGCCATGAAAAGCCACGGAAAACGGCGAAGTGTTTTAGCTTCAAACCCAAACCCAAGGATTCGGGATGGCGTGGAACGTTCAGCGGGGCATCGCCCCTAACGGCGGCGGTTCGAAACTCGGCAAGCTCGCGGTGCTCGGGGGCGCGCTCGCCCTGATCGCCTCCGTCTCCCTGCCGCGGACGGCGCGCGCCGCCGACGACGCGGAGGAGTACCGGTTCGACTGGCTCGATCCGGACAAGAAGGTTTACGTGCTGCAGAACCGCCGCTATGAGAAATCCGGCAGGATCCTGCTCAGCGCGCTCGCGGGTGTGGGCATGTCGAACCCCTACCGCACCACCTGGAACGTGGAGGCGCGGGGCGCCGTCTACTTCTCCGAGGAGTGGGGGATCGAGGGGCTTTTCGGCTTCAGCTTCAACAGCAAGAACGCCACCTTCGACGCGCTCCAGGCGGCCACCACCAACATCCTTCCGCTGGTGCGCGAGATCCGCTCGCAGATGGGCGGGCTCGTGCACTGGTCGCCCTGGTACGCGAAGATCAACGTCTTCAATTCGGTGATGTACTTCGACTGGTACTTCTCCGGCGGCGCCGGCATCACTTCGGCGCGCTTCAACGAGGAGAGCAACCCGAACGAGGATGCTCAATACGTGGATGAGAGCCTCGTGACGATGTTCCTGGGCACGGGGCACCAATACCACCTGAGCCGTGACCTCACGATCCGACTCGACTTCACGGGCAGCTTCTTCAACGCGCCCATCGACGTCGCGCAGGACGAGACGGCCTGGTTCTCGAACTACAACTTCACGCTCGGTCTGGGGCTCCGGATCTGAGGATGGCCATGCGACGCACGCTGATCATCCCCGCGGCAATCATCATCGGCCTCAGCGCCGCTGTGCCCGCGCGCGCCGAGGAGGCCTGGAGGGAGCCCGCGGCGAAGCGCGCCCAGGTGGGTTCCGCAGAGGAGGCCCTGAACACGGCGCGGCGGCTCCACTCCGAGGGCAAGTTTTTCCAAAGCGCGCGTTACGCCTTTCTGGCCGGAACCTCCGAAAAGCTCCGCGGCGAAGCCTACTCCTGGGTGACGCTGGGGCTCGTTCGCGCCGGCCTGCACCATTCGGCCGCGTACTTCTTCATCCGCACGCTCCAGTCGGGCGACCCACAGGCGATGCGCCGCGCGCTCACCGTGACCGAGTCGCTGTTCCGGCGGGTGGACGGTGACCTGTTCCGCCGCTACCTCATCCGGCGAACCCAGCCCGCGGACTACGACCCCGTGAACCGCGCCGCCTACGCCTACGCGATGGGCAAGGAGGCCCTGCTCCGCGGGAACGAGGCTGAAGCCGCCCGGCAGCTCGACGGCGTGCCGCGCTCGAGCCCGCTCTGGCCTTATGCTCTCCAGCTTCGGGGTTCCGCCAAGGCCATCCAAGGCGATACCGCGGGCGCTCTGAAGGATTTCGGATCTTGCGCCGAGCGCGCGGGCGAGATCGTGGACACGGTGGCCGAGCCCGAGGAGGAGAGCGCCTCCGTAGCCGCCTGGCGCGCGCGGGCGCGCGCGGAGGCCCGCGATCTCCAGGCCCGCTGCCTCGCGGGCACGGCCCGCACGCTCTATCAGGTGGGCAAGTTCCCCGAAGCCGACCGCGCGTACGACGAGATCCCCAAGGCGAGCTTCGTCTGGACCGACATCCTCTTCGAGCAGGCCTGGAACGCCTACGCGCAGCGCGAGTACAACCGCTCGCTCGGCAAGCTCGTGACCTACAAGAGCCCGGCCCTGAGCTTCGTATTCAACTCCGAGGTCGACGTGCTCACGGCCCAGACCTATTTGGCCCTGTGCCAGTACTCGGACGCCAACGAGGTGATCAACGAGTTCAACGGGAAATTCGACCGCGTGGGCAAGGAGGTGAAGCGTTTCGTGGACGAGCACCGCCTCAATCTCTCGCCCTA
>JADZFF010000174.1 GCA_020850015.1 Bdellovibrionales bacterium
AAACTTCAGCTCTGGACCCTGTGAAGATCACGAGCTGAGGACGGTAAAGTTTGAAGAGCCTGGGGTTGCCGCCCTGGGCTTTTTCATTTTGAACGTGAGTTGGTGAATTACATGCGACCCCCTTTTGCTCGCGCGAAACGCGAGGCTGAACGGGCCGCTTCGTAGGAAGAATGTAGGAAGAAAGTAGGAGATTCCCGAAATCTTGCGACAGATCGGGAAATGTCGAAGCCACTTTGAACTCGTAACTGCCTGAATCCTAAGCGCCTGAAATGCAAAGACCTCCCACAATTTTCACTGTGAGAGGTCTTTAAACTTGGGGTGACCGAGGGGACTTGAACCCCCGACCCTCGGAATCACAATCCGATGCTCTAACCAACTGAGCTACGGCCACCATCCGACAAGAAATGCGGAGCACCGGTGGTAACGCGTGAGGGCGGGGAGTGTCAATTCCAGTGAAAGGACGCGGGCCTGGAACAGAGCACAGCGCTCCGCGTCAGATCATGATGCTGAACTCACTCAGGTACTACCCGGCCACGACAGAAAGGCTTTCAAGGACGCCGGACGGCCGTGATAATGGGTAAAAAAACCAGCACTGGTCAGGCCTGGAAACGGGAGTGGCCGGTGGCTGGGGTCAGTAAGTCAGTAAACAGAAACGTCAGTAACTCTAGAACCTCAAAGAACAAAGGCTCGAACACATGGGTAAGAAACTTTACGTCGGTAACCTCCCCTTCTCCGCTACGGATCAGTCGCTGCAGGAGCTTTTCTCGCAGTGCGGGAACGTGGAGTCCGCAAAAATCATCATGGACCGCGACTCGGGTCGGAGCAAAGGCTTCGGCTTCGTGGAGATGTCCTCTGACGCCGAAGCGGAAGCGGCGATCAGCAAGCTGAACGGCCAAGACTTCGATGGCCGCGCCATGAACGTGAGCGAAGCTCGCCCGATGGCCCCTCGTGAAGGCGGCGGCGGTGGCCGTGGCGGCTTCGGTGGCGGCGGAGGCGGCGGCGGTGGCCGTGGCGGCTTCGGGGGCGGCGGAGGCGGCGGCGGTGGCCGTGGCGGCTTCGGCGGCGGTGGTGGCGGCGGCGGCCGCGGCCGTTACTAAGCGAGGCACGAGCCGAGCTTCCGTTAGTCCTGCGGACTATCCCGTAGCAGGATGCGGAGGGAAGGCGCCTTAGCGAATTAGAGAAGGCCCCGGATTCCGGCTCGGAAATCGGGGCCTTCGTGTTTCTGGAGTCCGCGGCTCAGCGCGGCCGTGAGTTGCGATGCGCGTGAAAATCGAGCGAGCCCGTGCTCACAAGGCTCTTGTCAGGCAACACGCAGAAGGAAGCCTCGCCGCCGGGAAGGTTCGCCGCGCGAGAACCCTTGGCGCCCAGGAGCGCGGGCCTGCCGGTGACCACGGTTCCCTGAACCTGCTGAAGGCAAACCAAGGCCCCGGGGTCGGCCCCGCCGGGCACGGACTTGATCTTGTCGGCGCGCACCCGCGAGAGCACCCGCACGGCGTCGCAGGCGAAGGAGCCGTCGGGCCGCCTGCAGCCGGCCGACACGATCGCGTGCGCCGAGCGGGAAAACAGGAACGGATCCCGCCCATCGAGAATCTGATACACGCGGGGACGCCAGTCCGCGGCCGCGACCACGAGATCCGAGGCCCGGGCGGAAGGCGAAAACAGGAGCATGAGAAGCGTGGCGGCGAAATGAGGTCTCATGGCATCCGAATCGTCTCATAGGTCACGCGGGCGAGCACGCTCTCGTCGACCCAGAAATCACCGGTGGCCTCATCGCACTCGAATCCCGCGTCGGGAAGGTATCGCTCGCAAGACACGCCCCAGGAGTTACGCATCAAGAGCATGCAGCGCGTGCCCACCTGCTTGCGGCCGATCAGGAGCGTGACGTGGTCGCTGCCGTCGGCTTCGACGGGCGTGGTGGCCACGCCGCCCGAGGCCTCCTGGCACTGGGTGGTGCCCCCGTCGCTCGTGCCGCCCGCCGTGCCGGTGTGCCCACCCGGAATCGCCGTTGAGGCGAGCGTGACCCCCGAGGGATTTCGGAGCGCGGTGGCGCAGAAGGATATGGCCACCGGCATGCCGTTCCGGCGTTCGAGCGCCGTGTGGATCTCGTTCAACATCGTGGTCTCGTTGTGGCGCCCGGTGGACACCCGATAATCGGTCACCACGGGAATCGGCATCGTGGGCGAGATCCGGAAGGTCTGCCCCTGGCAGGCGTTCTGGAAATAGCGGGCCAGGAAATCCACCCGCGTACCGGTGCGCGTGCCCGAGAAAATATCGCGAAGCACGGCATTGGTGCCATCGACGGTGTCGCCGGGGATGAGGCTGTCCGGGACGTTGGCCTCGAGCAAGCAGGCCTCGAGCCGCGTGGACATGGCGCGCGCGATGGCCGTGGCGTCGGCCAGGGGTTCACGAAGACGACGCTGATACTCGTCCCAAGCCTCGTTCAAGACGGTGAGGTACTGGGAATCGCGGCCCGGGATGTAGAGATCCGTCTCGGAGGAGGACGCGGAGCTGGCAAAGCCCGTGCTGAAGGTGCCGCCCACGCCGAGGCCCGAGCGCGCGTGCGTGGTGCGCACCCGACGCATGAACGGGGGAAGAAAGGGATCGGGGTCCGCCGAAGCGAAGGTGGGATCCTCCTCCCAACGTGAATACTCGTAGCTGATCTCCGATACGCCGAACACCTGCCGGTGGTCGCAGGCGCGACCATTGGGCTCGGGCTGGCGAAGGAAGTTGATCGTGTCTTCGATATTGCCGCCGTTCAGGCCATCGTCCCAGCCGCAGGCGGCCCCAGGCCCCACGCTACAAGTGCGCGTGGCGCCGCTCCGCCGGGCATACGCGCGTGTGGAAGCGGCGAGCGCGGCGGGCGAGGTGGGCCTGAGAGCGGCGAGCGCGTCCGCAGTGCGCGGTCGAGACAGCTGATTGCGCTGCCAGGCGTCCGCCATGCCCGCTCCGGCGTAGGCGTAGCAGATGCCGTGGGAGCCTTGGGCCATGGGCATCGTGCCCTCCATGCTGCCTCCGGAACTGCGCATATCGATGGTGGTGCAAGTGGCCTGCGCCGGCTGCGCGCCCCAAAACAGCCAAAAGGCCGCGACCACCCAAGAGTAGGGGGCACGCGCTAAAACGGAAGGGAACCCCATTAAATAGAGTCTACCAGAATTGATAAATTTCAATTACTTCATTAGGTTATCGCGATGCACTCATGTGTCGCGTTCAGTAGTAACCCACGGCGATGTCGCCCGCCGCCCTCACCCACCAGGGAAAGCTGGGCACCTCGCGGTCGATCTGCTCCAGACTGAGCAGCGTGGTGCGCTCGAGGTCGAGCGTGAACTCGGTGTCGAGCGTGCGCACCACGGAGGCTTCGTCCATGAACGCGATGGTCTCGGTGTTCTGGTGGATGGCGCGGGCGTCGAGGTTGTCTGAGCCGAGGTAAGCCCAGCGGTCGTCGAACACGCCGGCCTTGCGGTGGATCGTGCCCGGCCCGTTCCAAAGGTGGATGTGCACGCCGGCCTCGAGCAGCGGGCGCGCGCGTTTGTACATGCCGTAGGTCACGAGCCCGGCGGGGTCTGCGTCGTTGGAGTCGCGCGAGTTCGTGATCACATGCACCTCCACTCCCCGCGCGCGGGCTTCGAGGAGCTCAGCCACGAAGAGCTCCTCGGGCACGAAGTAGGGCGCGGTGAGCAGGATCCTGCGATCCGCGGTGGCGATGGCTTGAGCGTAGGCCGTACGCGTGGGGCGCTCACTCCGCATGGCGGGCGTGTTGTGGAGGGGGATCACGTTGGAGTGCCCCACCGAGCGCTCCTCGCAGTCCGGCAGGCGACGCGAGAGGCCGTAGAGGCGCTCCTTGCGCTGGAAGGACATGCATCCCGAGCCCATGAAGCAGGTGTCGCGCGCGGCGAGGTCCTCGAACACGATGTGCTGCCAGTGCGCGAGGTAGCTGCGGTAGAAGCGGCAGGCGGCGGGACCCTCGATCACGGAGTCGAGGTCGTGCCACTCTTCGCTTTCTCGCGAGGCATCGCGGTACATGTTCATGTAACCGCTGCCACCGACGAGCACCTTCTGCCCGTCGACGATGAGGAGCTTCTCGTGGAGCGAGTTCAGCATCCACTCCAGGCCCCAGGCCGAGCCGTTGTAGCGGATCACCACGATGCCGCAGTTCCTGAGCCGCTCCATGTAGCCGTAGATGTCGGTGGAGCCCCAGGGGTCGAAGATCAGGCGCACGTCCACGCCCCGCTGCGAGGCCGCGCAGAGCCGGCGCATGAAGAGATCGCCGCTTTCGTCGGCGCCGATGCCGTAAGCCGAGACGAGGATAGACTGGCGCGCGTCGCGAATCAGGCGGCGGCGGGCACGCTCAGTGGCGCGGCCGTCGAGCAGGAGCTCGATCTGGTTCCCCCCCACGGCCTGGTTCGAGAACCATTGGGGGTCGCGCACGGCCCCGGCCTGAGGAACAATGCGGGCGCCACCGCCGGCTTCGGCGCTGGGAGCGTGCAGAAACAACAACGTGAGAACAAATGCGAGCACCACGACCTCCTTGAGGCAGTGGCGGGAGACGGGAAGTTAACAGCTAATACCTGACTAATCTAGTATATTTTTGGGAACCCTTAATTCCTGAGCTATTTCAATGCGATATGTCACGCGTTCGGAGGGGCCTGCGCAGCGACTCGGCTAGCCCCACGCGGTAGCAGCTCACTCGAAGTGAACTGCGGCCGTGCTCGTCCGTGGGATCGTCACTTTTCCGGTCGCACCTATCCGGCAGGGCCTTGAGATCGGGGTCGGAGGCCCGGCTCAGCGCCACTTCGTAACAGTCGGCCTCGAAGCGAGCCGCGCCCATGGCCTTCTGACAGCCCGCCAGCGCGGCTCGGGCCTCCGAGAAACCGTGCTGCCGGATGCTCTTCAGCGCCTGCACCTGGCACTGATGCTCGAGCAGCTCGCGGTTCGACGAGCAGGCGCCTCCGCCATAGCAGACCGACGAATAGGTGCGTGAGGCGATGTGGCCGCAGCCCCGGATGACCATGCGGCCTTCCGGATGCCGCCAGGCTTCGAGCGTGTTCCGGATGCAGGCACTCGGACTGTTCACGTAGACGCAAGTATTGAGCACGAGGCTCAAACGCAGGGCGTTCTCGCCCTCACCGGTCTCGGGGTCGTACTCGCCCTTGTCCACGGCCTCGGAGATTTCGCCTGTGACGCGAGCGACCCAGCAGGCGACGCCGCCGCCGTGGCTCCAGGAGTCATGCGCCACGCAGACTTCCTCGGCGAGTCGCCGAGACTCGGCGGGCACCCATTGCTCGAGAAACTCGAGCTGGCAGGCCGCCGTGGCGCCCTGCCCGAGCGCGCCCGGCCCGCGGAAGTAGCAGAGGTCCGCGGCGAAGCGCCAGCGTTGGGCCAGCGAGGCATCGGGCCCGGGCGGGCCCACGGTCAGGCGCTCCAGGCCTTCGTACACGCAGCTCAAGGGGGCTGCCCCTCCACCCGGACCGCAGCGCTTTCCGAGGAGACGCAGGTGGGGCTCCGGAGAGCGCGCCGCCAGGGAGATCAGGCATCTGGCCTCGGCGTAGTCCTCGCCCGCGCAGTGGCGCCGAAGCACCGCAGCTTCAGAGGCAATTTCCGAAAGGGCAATCGACTCCATCGCGGCGAATCGCTCGGCCAGCCAGACGCCGCCGTCGGCGTCGGGAATGAGGAGCGCGCCGGAGTCCAGGGGCTTGAATTCGACGTCTGCCCAGGCCAGCGGCGAGCTCAGGCTGGAGCGGACATCGGTTCCCGCAAGAGCCGCGCCCCGATGCCAAAGAGTGCGCAGCGCCCAACGCCAGTAGGCCGCGAGCTGCCCGCGCGTAAGCCGCGCTCCTGCGGGAAAAACACGCTCGTCGATATAGCTGAACTGCGCGCCCCGCAGAGCCTGCACGGACTGCCCCTTGGCGAGCCAGAAGGCTTGGGGAACGCGTGAGAGATCATTCGTTCTCCCGAGCCTGCGCCTCACGAGGCATACGCGTTCCTCTCCAAGGGCCGTGCGCATGCGCGCGGCAAGCTCAGGGCTTCCCCTTTCAAGCTCGGCGAAGGAGCGCTCGAAGGCCTCGTTCGAGCTCATCCAGTCCCACATGGAATAGGGGCGACCGGAACCCACCACCCATTTCTCCCAGCCGTTCGTGGGCGGGTGCGTGGGGCGCTTCGTACAGCGGGGCTCCCAGACCGCGTCGGCCGCGCTCAGATTCGCCATCGCCGCTTCCAGATGAACAGGCTCAGCGGGACTTGCGGCGCCGGCGAACGCCAGCCAGGCGACCATAAGGCCCGGAACACAGATCAACACCGCATGGAGGCACACGCGTGCCCATTGCCGCAATCCCATGGGCGGGCCTTGAGCAAGGCCTGTGCCCCGGGCGCGCCGCTTAGCGTGCGAGCTGAGGGGGGATTTCGCGTGTTTTCGCGTTCAAACCATGGCCGCTGCCTGAAGCTTGGCCAGTGCCGTTTTGCCCGGATTCTTCGACCTAGGCCGCCGCCCGTCCGCCCGCCCTGCGACGGGTGGACGTGGCCGGCGCGGCGGCGCGCGCGGGAGCGCTTTCGGACAGCGCCTGATCCAGAAGCTCGTGCGAGCGACGCAGCCAGCCCACGAGGAACACGGCTTGCGTGCCGCGGGCCACGACCATCTCCGCGTATGCGAGCTGAGTGGCCTTCACGAAGGCCAGTGCCAGCTCGCGCGCCGGAAGCTGATTCACCGCCGCAACGGACTTCGAGCCGAACTGGCCATCCTCCACGAGCTTCTGATTCGCGGGCACCAGGCGGTTCACGCAGGCCTGGGCGCGTCGGGCGGCAGCGCGCACGCCGGCGTTCACGGCCTGGTCGAACAGCATCTCGGCGAGGGCCTGGCTCGCGATGTCGTCGAGCTTCAGGGCATCCCAGTAGTTCCTGCGGTAAATCCGGCTCGCCTCCTCGCGTTTGAGGCTCTGAACGTCAGCCACGGAGGCCGTGCGGCCCCGGAACTGCGAGAGCGTGGCCAGAGTGATGCCCATGTTCGTGGCCCCACCCCGATCGGCGGGATGGTTCACGAACCCCCCCTCACGCAGCAAGACGGCGGCAAGCGCGGGCTCGAAACGGGCCATAGGGGGTTACTCCTCGATGGATTCGGGTGCGTCTGGGGTTTCCCTGGGCGTATCGGCCGCGAGCGTCAATTTCTTGAGCTCGTTAATTTCGCGGGGCGTTAAATCGCGCCAGGCCCCAACCCCGAGGGCCCCGAGCTCCACGGGGCCGTGTTTGAGGCGGATCAGGCGCTTCACCGGATGGCCCACGGCTTCGAGCATGCGCCGCACGAAGCGGTTCCTACCCTCCTCCACTTCGACCTCCAAGCGCCAGCCGCCCGAGGCCACGGCGCCGGCATCGTCCACGCGCACGAACTTCCCGGGACCGTCGTCGAGGGTCACGCCCTGAAGGAGCCGGTCCACCGTCGCTGCCAGGGGCTTTCCCTCCACCTCGATCGCGTAGCGCTTGCGCACGCCGTAGCGCGGATGCGTGAGCCGAAGCATCAGGTCGCCGTCGTCGGAAACGAGCAGCAAGCCCTCCGACGCGAGGTCGAGCCTGCCCACGGGCCGAAGCCCTCGCAGGTCCCTCGGGAGCAGATCGATCACCGTACGGCGGCCTTCGGGGTCGCTCCGCGTGGTGACAACACCCTTGGGTTTGTGAAGAGCGACGGTGCGCCGCGCGCGCGCGCCCGACTCGACGACGCGGCCGTCGAGCGTGATGACATCGGTTTCCGGGTCGGCCGTGGTGCCGAGCTGTCGCACCACCACGCCGTTCAGAGCCACGCGCCCCTGCGTAATGGCCTCCTCGGCCTTCCTGCGGCTCAGGAGCCCGGAGCGGGAGAGGATCTTCTGAAGCCGGTCAGCCATGGATGGGCCACTTCAGGAACCGGCGGCCCCGGACGTCGGGTTCCGGCAGCCGCCCGCCGCGGATGTTCACGTAGAGGCTGGGATACAGCAGCCGGGGGGCCGTGAGCCTGCGGTCGCGCTCGGTGCGGAACCTCACGTATTCGTCTTCCGTGGTCTCGGCTTTGAGCTGGATGTTCGACGCACGCTCCTCGCTCACGGTGGTCTGGTAGCGCAGCTCGCGCCCTCCGGGCTGGTAATCGTGTCCGACAAAGATCCGCGTGGCGGGCGGCAAGCCATACATGCGCCGATGCACGGAATCGTAAAGCCGGCGCGCGTCGCCGCCCGGGAAATCGCAGCGGCCCGTTCCCGAATCGGGCATGAAGAGCGCGTCTCCCACGAAAAGCGCGTCGCCGATGAGGTAGCTCACGCAGGCAGGCGTATGCCCGGGCGTGGCGACGACCCTCACTTCGAGGCTTCCGGCCGGAAACACCTCTCCGTCCTTCAGGAGCCGGTCGAAGGCCTCGGCCCCGGGGCGCTCCTCGGGCTCGATCCCGAAGACATCCGAAAAAGTACGCTGAACTTCCACGATGCGCTCGCCGATCGCGAGCTTCAGGCCAGGAAAAAGCGCCTTCAGGGCCTGACTCCCGGACAGGTGATCGGCGTGCGCGTGCGTTTCGAGGACCATCCGGGGCTTCAGTCCCGCGCTTTGGATCGCCTGCTCGATCTCCACCACGGAGCTCCGCGTGGTGGCCCCGGAGGCGGGATCGAAGTTGAGCACAGGATCGATCACGAGCGCGTCGAAGGTGGAAGGATCCCAGACCAGATAACTCAATGTGCTCGTATCCTGATCGAAGAAGGCCTTGATCTCCATGTGGGTCACCCTAACGCATTCCGGCGAAAGCGTCGCGCGCAAGTAATGCTTACTCGGCAGGGCACGCCCAAACGGGTACGGATCGCCCCGCATTGCACGGCGCCCTGCGCTCTTGCGTTGCGTGAAGTGACTGTAGTTGAGGATGACCGCTCGCGGCGCGGGCGTATTATCCCTCTGGCACGAACCCTGCTCTACTCATGGTCACGCTCACCACGACGGTGAGTGCATTCTCAGGGAGGTTTACCGTGAACACGAAGTTCAAGCGGTTCCTGACGCTGCAGTTCGCTTCCAGCTTCGATCGCGCATGCACCACCGTCACTCTGCCGCCTCGGGACCAAGAAGAGCTGCTGCGCCTTTCGCGGCAGATGATGCACCACCTGTCCGTGGCCCACCACGCGCGGACGGTGGAGGACGAGGCGAAGGCGCTGTTCGTGAGCCTCACCTACCTCCGGGACACGCGCGAGCTGCTCGATCGGTTCGGCGTGGGCGCGGGCCCCGCGCGCGAGTACTGGGTGAAGCTGCATGATCGGCTCGAAACCCACTGCCTGGAGGTGGCGGGCGGCGAGGACGGTCAGCTGCGCATGCTGGGCTGAGGAGGCCGAGCCGGGCCTTTTCACACCATCCTTCCGTATTCGGCGCTAGAGTGGGGGTACACCATGACCCTCTCCCGGGAACGTATCCTGATCCTCACGCTGGCCTTCCTCCAGTTCACGCACATCGTGGACTTCATGATGCTGATGCCGCTCGGTCCGCAGCTCATGAGGATCTTCGAGATCGGCCCCGGCGAGTTCGGCATCCTGGTCTCGGCCTACACCTTTGCGGCGGGAGCCTCGGGGCTGTTCGCCGCGTTTTTCGTGGATCGTTACGACCGGCGGCGGGTTCTGGCGTTCATGTACTGCGGCTTCCTCCTGGGCACCCTGGCCTGCGGATTTTCGCCCGACTACGGCACCCTGTTCGCGGCCCGCGTCCTCACGGGCGCGTTCGGCGGGGTGCTGGGCTCTCAGGTACTGGCCATCATCGGCGACACCGTGCCCCTGGAGCGCCGGGGAAGCGCCATGGGGCTCGTGATGCTGGCGCTTTCCATGGCCTCGATCGCCGGTGTGCCCGCGGGCATCTGGGCGGCCAACCGCATGGGTTGGCAGGCGCCTTTCGTGGGGCTCGCGATCGCGGGGCTGCCCGGGCTCGCTCTCATGCTCCGCGTGGTGCCCTCCCTGCGCAGTCATATCTCGTCGGACCGCGCCGATCGGAAGATGATGGCCGTGCTTCGGCGCGTGTTCGCGGACTCCGGCCAGCGCGCGGCTCTGGCCTTCGGGTTTCTGCTCGTGATCGGGCACTTCATGGTGATCCCTTTCCTGAGCCCTTCCTTCGTGGCCAACGTGGGCTTCTCCGACGACGATCTGATGTACGTCTACATGTTCGGAGGCTCGGCCACTCTGATCACCTCCCCTCTCATCGGGAAACTCGCGGACCGTGTGGGCAAACACAGGGTCTTCACGATCTTCCTTGTCCTCTCGCTGATTCCGATGTGGGCCCTCACCATGCTCGGCCCTACCCCCATGGCCCAGGTGCTGGTGCTCACCGTTTCCTTCTTCATCTGCGCCAACGGACGCATGGTGCCGGCCATGGCGCTCATCACCTCGTCCGTGCCCACCGCCTCTCGCGGGAGCTTCATGAGCGTGAATTCTTCGCTCCAGCAGATCGCGAGCGGCACGGCTGCGCTGGTGGGAAGCACCATCATCACGAAGGACGCCTCAGGCAGGATCCTCCACTTCCCCACGCTGGCCTACATCGCGATCGGGATCAGCGGCCTCAGCTTCTGGGCCTCGCGGCGCGTGCGCGCCCGGGCTTAGCGTGCGAAGCGGCACGCATTAGCTGCGGTACTGAATTCATATCACGACGAATCATTTTTGTTACTCCTACGGCTTGGCTACACCCGGCTCATCCGAAACATCGGAACGATTCGAAACCCCAACTCTCAAGGAGAAAGCCATGTCCAAGTCCCACCTGATCGCCGCCCTGATGCTCAGCCTGGCCCCTTCCGTTTCCTTCGGCGCCTTCATCGAAGGCTGGGAGCGCCCGATCCTGCGCTCCGAGATGAAGATCCTCGACTCGCGCGGGATGTACGACCGCGCCGAGTCCGTGGAGCTCACCCTCACCCGCCGCGACGGATCCTCGGAACGCGCGCCCACCGGAATCACGCTGACCGTGAAGATGGCCGCAAACGCGGCTGAAGGCATCGTAGCCACCATGGAAAACACCCAGCTCGAAATCGTCGGTACCGAAGACGACGGCTGCGGCTCGAAGGTCTACCACGCACAGGTTCCCGGCCAGAACGGCATCCACGGCGCGCGCCTGAACGTCACGCTGACTGACCACAGCGCCCGCACCTGCGAAAACGTCGTGCCCTTTCTCTGGGAAGCCCATGTACGCCGCGGTTTCGGCTGGTGCGGAACGATGGACGACACCCTGAGCCTCGGCGGTCAGCCGGAGCCGGTGTACACGATCCTCTCGCGCGAGCGTTCGATCGCCGAGTAGTTTTTCCCAAAAGGGGGCGGGGCCGCTGCCGGCCCCGCCCCCTTTCTCATTTCCAGGCCGGCAGCCGGTGCCCCATGACGCTGACCGCGGCGTAAACCAGGGCCGCCGAGAAGATCGAGAACAGGAAGGGCGCCTCGAACTCCAGCCCGTACTCGGCGAAGGGCGTGGCCAGGAGCCCCGTGACGAGCGCGGCCGCCGCGCCCCTGGGGGTGCCGAAGCCCTTCAGCCAGAGGCCGCCGAAGGTGATGACGAAAAGGCCCGCGCTCCCGAAGGAAGAGGCGATGGTCACGAGTTCGTATATTCCTTCAGCGTGCGCGGCCATGACGTAGGCGAAGAGCCCTCCCAAGGCCAGCACACCCCGATCGAGCGCGAGCTTCTTCTTCTCGCTGAGCTTCTTGAACTTCTCGGGCATGACGTTGTGGGTGACGAGGGCCGAGACGCTTAGAAGGGCGCTGTTCACGGTGGAGAGAATCGCCGAGATCAGGGCGCCGATGAACACGACATAGAGCCCATGAGGCAGGAGCTCCTTGCCCAGGGTGGGCAGGAATTGGTCCGTGTCTTCCATGGGGCTCAGAATGCTCGTGCCCAGGAGCCCCAGGAGCACCGGGATCAGGCCGATGGTGAGGTACATGCCCGAGGCCGCGAAGGCGGCTCCCCGGGCCACGCCCGCCGATCGGCTCGAGAGCATGCGGGAAATCAATTCCTGCGCCACGAGCGATCCCAGGACCGGAACCATCCAGGTATCGAGCCGGAGGAGGAAACTTTCGTCGTTTGCCGTGAAGCTCAGGCGTGAGGGATCCACCTGGGAGAGCGCCGCGCCCAGGCCGCCCACCCGGTCGCCGGCGAAGTACAGCAGGGCAGCGAGGCCCACGACGAGCACGACACCCTGGATCGTGTCCGTGAGCACGTCGCCCAGCATCCCGCCCAGCGCCGAGTACACGACGACGAACAGCGCGGCCGCGAACACCGCCAACTGAAGTGAAATGGGCAGCGCGGTGGACAGTATGTGTCCGAAGGCCTTGATCTGCGCCGCGGCCCAGATCAGGGACGAGGGGATCATGACGAACACGGCGAGCTTTTCCACTCCCGGCGAATACCGCTGGCGGAACAGATCGCCCAGGGTGGTGAGCTTGCGCTTCCAGAGCTGGGCTGCGAGGAAGGTGGCCGCGATCAGCAGGCACAGGGTGTAGCCGAAAGGATCGGCCCGGCTATCTGACAGGCCCCCACCGAAGATCGCCCCGGCCGAGCCGATGCAGGTCTCCGCGCCGAACCAGGTGGCGAAAATCGAGATCGACGCGAGCGCGGGCCCGAGGCTCCGGCCCGCGAGGAAGTAGTCGGCGTCGTTCCGGATCCGGCGCGAGACCCACCACACCACGGCGAACTGAAGCACCAGATAGGCCAGCAGAGGCAGAAGGACATCCATAATTCACACTTTGAAAGAGGAGTCGCGCGGGCGCAAGGACGGAGAACGCGCGCCCCGCTAGCGAAGCGAGGCGCGGATAAACCAGAGCTCCACCCGCTCCACGCCCAGCCGCTCGCGATACCCCTCCTTGCGGGCCACGCTCTGGTTGAAGTGCGGATGAACGCGTTCACGCTCCAGCCAACGCCAAGGCAGGGCGTCGAACTGATCGAAAAAAAGCCCTTTTCCCGCCACGACGGGGTTCGTGACGAGGCCCATGGCCTGGCCTTCGCGGCGAAGGCGGCGACGGCAGAACTCCAGGAACAAGATCGGAAGCTCGATGCCGAGCGGCCCGCCGTCGCGATGCGGAAGCTCCTGACCCCTCAGGGGGATCATCATGGGCGGGTTGAACACGGCGGCATCCCAGGACGGATCGCCGGCGGCGGCGTCGGCCTCGGGCGAGCCGATGCGCGCGCGCGCGAAGCGGGCGAACGACTTGCCCTGAGCCGAGGCGCTCGCCGCGGCCCAGGCCACGGCGCGCTCGGAGATATCGAGACCCAGCGCCTCGCCAAGCAGATCGCCCAGGCCAAGGCTCAGCGCGCCCGCCCCGCTTCCAAGATCCAGGAGCCGCGCACCCCGAAGCTCGGCGGCGCGCTCTCGGAGCAGACCGAGGAGCTGCACGCTCTCCGGGCCGAGGTGCGCGTAACTTTCGGCAAGCCCGGGCCGGGGCGGCCAGTGATCGTGGGCGATCCAGACTCCTCCTACCCGCGAGACGGCGGGCCGCTCGGCGATCGCCCATTCGGCGTCTTCGGGCTTCAACCCATTGCGCGCGAGATCTGCTCCCTGCTCGGGAAACGCTCCCAGACCAAAGGCCCGCTCCAAGGGCGGATAGCTCTCCGCCACTTTCCGTTCCTCGATCAAGCGCTCAGGCGCGCGGGGAACCCAGTCGTACCCGGCTGCTTCCAGCGCGGCGAAAATCCTCTCAAACCGGCGGCTGAGTTCCATGGCGGGAGTAGAGCTTCAAGGCGTGCCGTCTCCAGTACACGCGCCACGCCACGCCCAGGGCCAGGATCCCGAGGCCGACGGCCCACACCAGCGCTTCCACCCAGAAGGCGAGCGATAGGCAGCCCACGAGGCCCAGGGCTGCGAACAGGGGCGGGAACATGCGCCGGGCGCGAGGCAGGCGCAGCGCCGCGGCGTTCGTGATCGCGTAGTACACGAGCACGGTGAAGGCGCTGAAGGACCAGGCCACCTCGATGTTCCCCGGAAGCACCAGCAGGGCGATGAGCCCTCCCGAGCAAAGCGTGGCGACGAAGGGGGCGCGGTGCACAGACTCGAGCTTGGCGAAGGGCCTGGGCAGGTCGCCCCGCCGCCCCATCGCGAAAGCCACGCGCGACAGCCCTAGCACGAGATTCAGGAGCACGCCCAGCAGAGCAGCGACGGCGCCGAAGCCCAGCAGTTTCCCGAGCCAGGGATGGCCCATGCGCTCTGCAATGCGCTCGAGAGGGGCCCCCGTGCGCGTGGTGAGGTCCGCGTACGCGGCCGGGCCCACCTGACCGAGGGCCGTGACAGCAACCGCCGCGTAAATCACGAACACGATCGCGAGCGTGAGAAGAAGCGCGCGCGGGATGGTGCGCCGGGGCTCGGAAACCTCCTCGCCAAGCGTGGCCAGCCGGGCGAACCCCGCGTAGCTGACGAAGAGCAAGGCCACCGCCTCGAGGAAACCCGCGCGCTCCCGCAGCGTCGTGGGAAGCGGGAGCGACTCGCCCGGGAACTGCCGGCCCCAGGCGGCCAACGCGCCGGGAAGCCCCAGCGCCACGAAGGCCACGAGCGCACCCACCGCTACCAGGATCATGGCCAGGGTGACCTTATTGGAGCGGCGCATCCCCAGCGCCGCGAGAACGGTGATCGCCGCCACGAAGACGAGCGCGAGCGGCACGGTGGCGCCCTCGAAGCGCGCTGCGCCCGCGGCACCCGCCAGTTGGAGAGCGTAGCCCGCGGCGCCCAACGCGGCCGTCGCGGCCGAGGCGCTTTTGGCGCAGAGGAAAAGCCATCCCGCCGAAAAGCCGGCCCAGGGATGGAGGTGCCGATACCCGAACTCGTAGGTCCCGCCCGAAAGGGGGAGGTCGGCCGAGAGCTGAGCCACGCTCAGCCCGTTCAGGAGCGCCAGCACGGCCGCGGCCGCCAGGGCCCAAAGCACGCTCGGCCCCGCGAGGCCCGTGGCGAGCCCGAGGCTCACATAGACCCCCGAACCCACCATCGCACTCAGGCCGATCAGCAAGGCGCCGCCCAGCCCGATGCTCCGCACCAGTCCGGACTTTCCCTGCCCCCCTCCGGGATCCAATGACATATACCTCCAGAGTAGCCGAGGACCGGGCGAAAGGAAGCCACGGTTTTGACCCCCCAAAAAGCGGTGCCCCTCAGCTATACTTTTGATCGAGATGGGCACCACCACCACGCGATCCGCCAAGATCACCCTGCTCCCCGAGGGATTCGTGCACGTGAAGATCCTTGCCGAGGTGAGGCAGACGCTCGACGACGCTCGCGTGAACCTCGAGCAGGCCTCAGCCGCCACCCTGGGTGTTCGCAGGCCCGTGTGGCTCGACCTCTCGGACGCAGAGGTGCTCGACCCCGACGTGAGGCACTACTACAAGGGCAAGGTGCTCTCTGACGCATTCACCGCGCTGGCGATCCAGGTCGACGGCAGCCCCTTCGGCTTTCTGGCGGGCAACATCTACCTGCGGATCGCCAGGCCAGGAATTCCCACCCGACTCTTCACGATCGACGAGGACCCGCTTCCCTGGCTGAAGGAGCATCTGGCTTGAGCGAGCAGAAGTGGCGCTTCGACGAAAGAGATCCGCGCCTGAAAGAGCTTCTGCTCAGCCTGTCGCGAATGGCGGCGGGCGAGATCGACCTTCGTGTTCCCGTAACCGGGAGCCGCGACGCCATCGACGCCATCTCCTACGCCATCAACGTGCTCGCCGGAGAGCTCGCCTACCAGCAGTCGCTCCGCTTGGCCGAATCCGAGAAAGCTCGTGCCACGGCCGAGCAGACCAGCCGCACGAAGTCCCAGTTCCTGGCGAACATGAGCCATGAGCTGCGCACCCCGCTTTCCGCCATCCTCGGGTACGCCGAGCTGCTCGTGGCGCCCGGGATCGACCAGGCGGAGCGGGAGAGCCATGCGACGAGGATTCGCGACAACGGACGGCTCCTCCTGCAGCTCATCGACGACATCCTAGACCTTTCCAAGGTGGAGGCGGGGCGCCTGCGCATCCGCCACGCCCCGGTGAACGTCATGAGCGTGGCGCGGGAAGTGATCTCGGATCTCTCGGATCGGGCCCTGGGAAAGGGCCTGAGGTTGAGACTCGTCGAGGAAAATGCCCCGCCGCCCTGCGTGCGAACGGATCAGCTGCGCCTCCGGCAGATCCTGACGAATCTCGTGGGCAACGCCGTGAAGTTCACGGAGAAGGGGCGGGTGGAGCTGAAGCTCTCCCACCTTCAGGGCAGCCCCATGATCCAGCTCGTGGCCGAGGTGCGCGACACCGGGCCGGGCATGGACCCCGATCAAGCCAAGCGCCTTTTTGAGCCCTTCGTCCAGCTCGACCCCTCGACCGGTAGACGCTTTGGAGGCACGGGACTGGGACTTGCCCTCTCCCGACACCTGGCCCGCCTGCTGGGCGGAGAGCTCGAGCTCGTTGCCACGAAGCCCGACCAGGGCTCGACCTTTCGGCTTACGCTCGAGGTGGAACCCTGCGACCAAGCCCCTCCTGATCCGCAGGAGCAGGCTAGGCAGCTGCATGCCGTGGCCCACTCGGGTTCGCTGACCGGCAAGCGCATCCTGCTCGTGGACGATGCTCCCGACAACCGCATGGTCTACTCAGCCTTCCTCAAGCGCGTGGGGGCGGAGGTCGTCGCGGCGCCTGGTGGCGCGGCGGCGCTCGCGGCCTGGACGACGGCCCAGGCGAACCCCGCGACGGCCTTCGATCTGATCCTTTTGGATCTTCAGATGCCCGGCATGGACGGCTTCGAGTGCCTGAAGGAGCTGCAGGAGCTGGGCTGCAACATCCCCGTGCTCGCGTTGACGGCTCATGCGCTCCGAGACCACCGTCAGCGCGGGCTGGAGGCCGGTTTCAGGGGTTATCTCACCAAGCCGCTGGGAGCCGACGAGTTCGTGGCCGGCGTGATCGAGGCTCTGAAAACCGAGCCCTAAAGCGAACGGCGCTTGAGCTCCGTTACGGTCTCCACCGCCCGGTAGGCCCCCTTCTCCGGATCGCGTGCCACGCGCGCGAGCGGCGTGTGTTCGTCATGCGTGAAGAACACCCACCACTTCCCGGGTTCGGCCTCGGCGTAGAGTTTCGCCTTCTCGTCGATGAGTTGCTCGGGAAATCGGTCGTAACCCATCGTGATCGGCAGGTGAACCCAGGGCGTGCCCGGAACCAGGTCGCCCGCGAACACCACGGTCCCTCCGCCCGTGCCCTTGAACACCGTATGCATCTGCCCCGGCGTGTGCCCGTGGCTCACTCGGAAGCTCAGGCGATCCTCGAGCAGGTCCGGCGCATATGCCCCCTCCACGATCGTCAGGCGCCCTGAGGCCTCGAGCTTGCAGTCGAGGTCGGGAACGAAGGATGCGCGGTCGCGGGAGTGAGGTTCCCGCGCGCGCTCCCAGGCTTCGCGGCCCACGAGGTAACGGGCCTTCGGGAAGAGCAGGTTCCGGTCGCCCTCCTGGATGCGCGCGTAGGTCGGGAGCAGGCCCCCCGCGTGGTCGAAGTGGAGGTGGGAGAGGATCACGACGTCGATGTCGGAGTCCGCGAGGCCGAGCCGTTTCAGGCTCTCGAGCAGAACATGGCGATCCGGGGGCTCCACCCCGAAGCGCTCCGCGAGCTTGGGCTCGAAGAAGGCGCCGATCCCCGTCTCGCACAGGATCTTCATCCCGCCGTGCTCGATCAGGAGCGCGCGGCAGGCGAGCCGGATGCGGTTCTGCTCGTCCGGCGGCGACCACTTCCTCCACACCGCCTGGGGCGCGTTGCCGTACATCGCCCCGCCGTCGAGCCGCTGCGAGTTCCCTTCCAATGCCGAGATCCAGGTCATTTCAGCCATGCCCCGCCACCTTACCTCCGGGGGGCCTTGCCCCACAACCGGGGCTCCTGGACAATGATGGGAGATGACTCAGGTTCCGCGGGCACACCCAAAGATCGGCCTCGCCCTCTCGGGCGGCGGCGCACGAGGCGCCTACCAGGCCGGCGTGCTCCTGGGTATCTCGGAGCTCAGCCCCGCGGGCGCGCCCAGCCCCTTCCAGATCATCACGGGCGCCTCGGCCGGCGCGCTCAACGCCGCCTTCCTGGCCGCGCGCGCGGACGACTACGCGCTCGCCTCCCGGGAGCTCGCCGAGCTCTGGACGGGGCTTCGCACGAGCCACGTGTTCCGGACCGACTTCTGGACGCTCGTGGGCCAGGGCCTGCGGGTGTTCCGCAACATCGTAGGCGGCGGCGGCGTGCTCCACTCGGACCGCCGCAACCACCTGCTCGTCACGACGCCGCTCTACCGCATGATCCGCGAACGGGTGGACTTCGCTCGAGCCACGCGCCTGGTGAACGAAGGCAGGCTCGGCGCGCTCGCCGTCACCACCACGCACTACCTCACGGGCTCCTCGGTGACGCACTTCGAGTCGTCGCTCCCCGTGCGCGAATGGGACAAGGGCAACCACGTCTCTCTCCGCACGGAGATCGGCCCCGAGCACGTGCTGGCCTCCTCGGCGATCCCCGTGTTCTTCCCGCCCGTGCGAGTGGAGGGCAGCTATCACGGCGACGGCTCCGTGCGCCTCACCTCTCCGCTCCGGCCCGCGATCCACCTGGGCGCGGAGCGGATCCTCGCGATCAGCGTTCGCCGCCAGGCCCCGAGCGAGCCCGTGCGCGAGGCGAACCAGGCCGTGTCGCGCACGATCTCCCTCGCCGAGATCGTGGGCGTGATGCTGAACGCCGTGTTCCTCGACTCCATGGACCAGGACTTGGAGCGCATGGAACGGATCAACCGGACGCTCTCGCTTCTCTCGGAGGAGGCGCGCGCGAAGCAGCCCGATTTCCTCCGCACGATCCCCGTGAAGCTCATCCGGCCTTCGCGGGACCTCGGCGCCCTCGCGAGCAAGCACATCGAACGCCTGCCCCGCACGCTCCGCTACCTGCTCAGGGGGCTCGGGACGCGCCAGGGACGCGGCTCGGACATCCTGAGCTATCTCACCTTTGAATCCGAGTACTGTCGGGAGCTGATCGAGCTCGGCCGCGCGGACGTCGCGGCTCAGCGAGCCGAGCTTACGGATTTTTTCGGCTTCTGAATCGGAGCCGGAGTCCTGGCCGAGGGGCGCGGAGGCAGGCAGGAAACCTTCCGCACGAACTGCGCGGGCCGCTCCTGAGCTTTTGCTCTCGGAACGATCCCCACCACCCGAGTAACGCTGGCCTGAACTTTTTCGGGTGGGGCCTCGGAGTCGACGCGTGCGCGAACCTCGACGAACTGCCCCGCATGACGAGCAAGCTCGTCGGGCGTGAGACCAGAGAGCTCAAGCCCGATTCGTTTCGTGTTTGGGGCTCCCTGAAGCTGGAGCGTGGCCTTGCCGTCGGCCGACGAGCGCAGGCGCCCGCGGAAGCTGTACTCCCCGCACTTCAGGCGGGTGGGGATGAGCTCTGGTGCGGTGCGGGCAGACGCGGGATCCGCGATCAACACCAACCAGATCAACAAAAGAGGCCCCGCCTTCATCTCTCACAGGATAACACTTCCCCCTCGGGGGCGTTGACGCACCGCCCTTTGTGGACTAAATCGATCGAATGTTACGCCTCCTGCTGGTCACCCCCCCGCTGACCCAGCTCAACACGCCCTACCCGGCCACGACCACCCTCACGGGCACCCTCCGGGCCCGGGGCTGGGATTTGCGCCAGGCGGATCCCGGGCTGGAGCTCGTGCTCCGCCTGCTGAGCAAGGACGGCCTGGCCCGGGTCCGGGAGAACCTCGGCGCCGCTCAATCTGAGGCCGTGGATTTCTTCCGCGAGGCCTACTCCGACTACGAACGCACGGTAGAGCCCGTGATCCGATTCCTTCAGGGCGCCGACCCCACGCTCGCCTACCGTCTGGCCGCGCGCACGCTCGTGCCCGAGGGGCCGCGCTTTCAGCAGTTCCATGAGGAAACGGTGGTGGCGGCCTTCGGCCACATGGGCACCCAGGACCGCGCGAAATACGTAGCGAGCCTCTACGTGGACGACCTCGCCGACGTGATCCGCGAGGGCATCGACCCGCGCTTCGCGCTTTCGCGCTACGGCGAGAAGCTCGCGGCGAGCCAGCCCTCCTTCGAGCCCCTGGCCTCCGCGCTCGCGGCGGCTCCCACCCTCGTGGACGAGCTCCTCGACGAGATCACCCGCGAACTCATCGCCGAGCATCAGCCCGATGTGCTGGGCCTCTCGCTGCCCTTCCCCGGCAACGTGTACGCGGGCCTGCGCATGGCGCGCGAGGCGAAGCGCGCGAAGCCCACGCTCGTCACGGTGGCCGGCGGCGGCTACGTGAACACCGAGCTTCGCGAGCTCGCCGAACCGCGCGTGTTCGACTACTGGGATTACGTCACCCTCGACGACGGCGAGCGCCCCCTGGAGTGCGTGCTCGAGCACCTCTCGGGGAAGCGCCCGCGCTCGGCTCTGTTCCGCACCTTCACCCGCGAAGCCGGAGCCGTGAGGTTCACCCAGGGCACCGAGCACGACCTGCCCTTCCGCGAGGGCGCCCCGCCCACGCTCGATGGGCTGCCCCTCAGCCGCTATCTTTCGCTCCTCGAGATGCCCAACCCCATCCACCGCCTGTGGTCGGACCTGAAGTGGAACAAGGTCACGCTCGCCCACGGCTGCTACTGGAAGAGGTGCAGCTTCTGCGACGTGAACCTCGACTACATCGGCCGCTACGAGGCGGCCCCGGCCGAACTCACGCTCGACCGCATGCAGGCTCTGGCCCGCGAATCCGGCCAGACGGGCTTTCATCTCACCGATGAAGCCGCGCCCCCGGCCGCGCTCAAGGCGCTGGGTGAAGCCATGCGAGAGCGCTGCTTCACCGCCACCTGGTGGGGCAACATCCGCTTCGACAAGGCCTTCACGCCCGAGCTCTGCGGCCTCATGGCCGACTCCGGCTGCGTGGCCGTCACGGGCGGCATCGAGGTGGCCTCGGACCGCCTGCTGAAGCTCATGCGGAAGGGGGTGACGATCGAGCAGGTAGCGCGGGTCTCACGCGCGCTTCGCGACGCGGGGATCCTCGTGCATGCGTACCTCATGTACGGCTTCCCCACGCAGACGCTCCAGGAAACCGTGGACTCGCTCGAGGTGGTGCGCCAGCTCTTCGCTGAGGATTGCCTGCAGAGCGCCTTCTGGCACCGCTTCTCAGCCACCGTGCACTCGCCCGTGGGGCGCGACCCCGCGGCCTTCGGGATCACGCTCCTTCCGGAGGGACCGGAGGCCGCCGCCGGGCCCGGGAAGTCCGCGCCGCGCTTCGCGCGGAACGACCTTCCCTTCCATGACCCCACCGGCACCGACCACGAGGCCTGCGGGGCCGCGCTCCGTAAGGCGCTCTACAATTACATGCTGGGCTACGGGCTCGACACCGACGTGCGCGAGTGGTTCCAGGAGTTCATGGGCTCGAAAGCCCGCGTGCCCAAGACCACGGAGCGCCCCGATCGGATTCGCCGCGCATTGGAGCGCTAGCTCCAGCGGCAAGGCGCGGGTTGAAGTCGTTGCCGAGTCCCTCGGCTCAGGGCGCATCGGGGAGCAGGCCGGCGGTGCCCCACGACCAGTTGGCCCACTTGATGTGGGGGCCCAGGACGTTGACCGAGATCCGCCGAGGGGACGGCTGAGTCGAGAGATACCATCCGTTGACCGGCGCGGTGGAGACATCAGACTCAAAGGACACGTGATCCATGGTGCCTCCTCGGAACACGCCCAGGTAGTCCTTGTTCGGACTGGCCGAGTTGGCGTGAGAAAAGACGGAGTTGCGCAGGGTATATGCCGAGAAATCCCCGGGTTCCGCCGACGTGAACCAGGCCAACCTTTGCGTGCGCGCCACGAACTGGCAGGCCTCGAACAGAAGCCCGCCGAAGACCGCGTTGGCCTCCACGAGGAATCCTCCCTTGTGGGTAGGCAGGCCCTCGTACTCGGAGTCTTCAAAGAGCGTCCGGTAGACTTTCACAGCCAGCTCGGGGTTCTCGGCGCTCGAATAGAAGTTCACCGCCGAGCCGCGGATGCGGCTGTCCTCGATCACGATCCCGGGCTTTCGCAGCCAGAGCGACCAGTTGGTCGTGCCCCAGACGTCGATGTTCCGGAACGTCGTGTAACCGCCGTTGCCGGAGTCTGCCACGATCCCGGGGCCGTAGTTGTCGGCGAACTCGGAGTCTTCAAAGACTCCCCCCCTGCAGATGGACGTCTCGGCCTCGATGTCGAGGCCCGCGCCGGGAGAGGAGGCGATTCGCAGGCCCGAATGGGTTCGTGCGCGCCCAGTGTGGTTGAACTTCGAGCGCGTCACAACGAGTTGGTTCCCCCCCACCCACGAGAGCCCTTGCCGGCCGTTGTACTCGCTCACCACGTTGTCGAGCCGATGCGGATGGGGCGGATCATGCTCCGTAAGGCCGGGGTATCCGATCACGATCCCGTCGGTGCCGTGGTGGTGGGTGTGAACGGACTCGACCTCAAGACTCCCGTTGCCGTAGGCGTGGATGCCGTGGGCGACGATTTGCCATCCCACGTCCCCGAACTTGCCGCCTACCACGTAGTTCTGGAGGTTGCCGTCGATCTCGAGATCGCGCACCACGACATTGCCGTTGTCTTTGAGAAAGATCGCGGATTTCGGAGAGGCCAGGTAGTCGTGGTCGAAGAACGGCATGTCGTGCTCGTAGGGCGCGCCCGTGACGGGATCGAAGGTGCCAAATCGCATGCCGTCGGCGAACTTGAGAACCGTGCCCCCCTGGGGATCACCCATGATCATCGTTTCAGAGCGGTTTCCCGTGAGCGTGATCACGTGCTCCCCCTTGTAGCTCGCGCTTTTCTTCAAAGCTCCGGTGAGTGACTGGCGTCCGATGACATAGACGCCGCCTGGGATGACCAGGGTGCCGCCGCCGCTGCTGTTGATCAGGGCCGAAATCCTTTGGAATGCCGTCGTGTCGTTGCTCATCCCGTCGCCCTGGGCGCCGAACCACTTGACGGAGAGCGGACCGAAGGCCGTTCCGAGCACCTGACCACCATCCGCGAAGCCGAAGAGATTGCGGTCATGATCCGCATCGATCACCGAGCGAACGACCAACGAAGCCCCCTGGGCAAACTCGATGAAACCCGCCGGCCCGAAGGACAGGTCTTGTCCGAGATAGAGCTCCAGGCCCGTCTCCAGGCGAATCGAGGCATCGATTCCGATCCGCACTCTGATTCCCATGTAGTCTTGGGCCGCTGCCATGAACTCCTCGGCCGTAGTCACGGAGATTCGCGGCGGAGGGGCCAACGCCGGAGATGCTTGGTCCTCGAGCGCGCGGGCGAAACGGGCGACCGTGCTGGCTCCCTCGAGGCGGTCCTGGCAGGCCGAGAGGAAAACCAGCGCGCAGGCCAGAACCACGTTCTGATGTACAGCGTTCCGCATACGCTCAGCCCCCCGAAAACGGTCGACTCAACCCATCCCTCGATTTTCGCATGTCGCGAAATATGGCGCCATGTGTCACGCCGTACAGGCGCCCCCACACGGGCAAGCGTCGCCAGGGCCGTTGCGCACCGAGCAATTTGCGCCCGAACAAAATAGTCAGGATCAAAGCACCCCAATTTGAGCGCCCCCAAGGTGTGGATTTTTTTCCTTTGTTTCAGTGGGTTAGCGCGTCTTGAAGTTCCTCGGCACGCTGGGCCCCGCGCTTGCTCTAGGGCACGGCAGTCACTCTGGAAACCTACGCCTCACCAACAAGGAGATCCCCATGTCGTCCCGATACCGCCTCTTGATGCCCCTCGCGGCGCTGTGTCTCGCAGCTCCCGCATCCGCAGCCTATCCGCCCATGACTCGATGTACGACCTCGAGCAACGGATACTCCTTTCAGCACGCCAGTCTGAATCCCCAGTTCTCCACCCAGGAAGCCGTTCGCCAGTGCATGGCGAGCTCCTGGACCTCGAACATCGAATGCCAGGCCAACGCCGCCTGCGACGGGCAGCACGCGCCCCCGATGCTCACCTGCCGTACCGAGAGTAACGGCTACAGCTTCACCGATCAGAGCCGCGACCCGAACGTCGGGATCTCGCAGGTCATCGCCTCATGTGTTGCGAGCTCCTGGACCACCAACACCGAGTGCCAGGCCAACGCGGCCTGCGACGGCATGCCCTCGGCTCCGATGGTGACCTGCCGCACGCAGAGCAATGGCTACAGCTTCACCGACCGGTCCCGCGACCCGCGCGTGGCCGCCGACCAGACCCTCGCAGCCTGTGAGCGCAGTTCGTGGACGAACAACGCCGAGTGCCGCGTGAACCTGTTCTGTGAAGGCGGAAGCGGGCACAACCCCTACCCCACGCCAAACCCCTACCCGACTCCGAACCCTTATCCGGGTCCGACGCCGGGTCCCTCGGCCGGGTATCCCTGCTTTAACTCCTGTGTGGTGGGCTCCGCCTGCAGCGACTACTGCCCCTCCGGCGCTCGCTGCAACTACGTCCACTCGCAGAACTTCTTCCGCGTGATCAGCTGTAACCGCTGACTCGCACCCTACCGCCTCCGGGAGCAATCCCGGGGGCGGTTTGTCTTTTCGCGCGGGGGCGCGCTAGTCTCCCTGGGATGAAACGCCGCAAGTCCAAGCCCCCAGCCGCTCTCGAGTCCCGCTCCTTCCACCCCTGGCGCCCGCATCCCTGGCACGGCATCTCCACGGGCAAGAAGCCGCCCTCACTCGTGAACGCCTACATCGAGATCACGCCCATCGACGGCATCAAGTACGAGATCGACAAGCAGACGGGTTACCTCAAGGTGGACCGGCCGCAGCTGAGCTCGGCGCTCCCACCCGCGCTCTATGGGTTCATCCCGCGCACCTACTGCGGCAAGAAGGTGGGGGCCCTCTCGGGCAAGGCCAAACGCGGCGACGGCGACCCGCTCGACATCTGCGTGCTGAGCGAGCGCCCCATCACCCGCTCCGAGGTGCTCGTACCCGTGCGCGTGATCGGAGGCTTCCGGATGGTGGACCGGGGCGAGGCCGACGACAAGATCATCGCCGTGCTCGACAACGACCCTTACTGGACCTCAGTGAAGGACCTCTCGAAGCTTCCGCGGGTGCTGAGCCAGCGGCTCGAGCACTACTTCCTGACCTACAAGCTAATGCCGGGGCAGAGTCCCGCTCAGATCGACGAGAAGTACGGACGCAGGTCCGCCGAGGCTGTGATTCGAGCGGCGATGGAAGACTACCAGGAGACCTTTCCGTTGAGCCTGAGCAATCTCGCTCAGTAGTGGCTATCCATTTGCTATCAAATGATTATTTGAGATATTGCGACATAGCCCTCGCTGAACCCCAGATGCGCAAGGCCCTGGGAGCGCTCGATGCTCGCCTCACTGTCGATGTCTCGCTTCTTGTCGGGGGCGGAGGCGCGATGGTACTCGCGCATTGTTTTAAGCTCTCCACGATGGATATCGATGCTGTCCCGAAGGGGATCTCGCTTGTAGACCTCGACGTCCACGTAAAGGCCGTGGCCACTGAGCTCAGGCTCCCCCCCGACTGGCTCAATCCCTACTACGGAAGTTTCACTCACACCTTGCCCGCGGACTTCGAATCACGCGTGGTGGAGGTGTTTAGGGGGAAACGCCTCACCGCGCGCGCGCTCGGAGGCTGGGTAGGCAGGCGCCAGGCGGAGCGCGACCTCAGGCGCTTCGGCTGCCGCTCGCGCGGACGCACGAAGGACCGCGTCTACCAGAGCCCCCCGAAGACGACGCCGCCTACTCCACGCAGGCGCCTTCGCTGAGCCCGGCACCTCCCTGCGATCCGTGGTGAAGTTGATCCAAATGCTTGATTATTGACTGTGTGCGTCATTTCGGGCAGATTGCGCGCCATGAAACGCGTTTGGTCTGCGATGGTTGCGGCGCTTTCCCTTGTGCTTTCGTTGGCTCAGGCGGGGTGCATCGGCGACCCCCGCCCCATGAACGAGCTGCTCGAAGAAAACGCGGCCGCTGTGGAGGCCCAGGCCGCGGTGCTCGGCGCGATGATCGACGCGCTCCCCGACTCCGAGCACGGCACCCCAGAGGTGCTCGACGCCGCTCTTGCCCAGGGTCAGGCCAAAGGGATTGCCGCGATCGCGCGCAAGGCCGCCCTCCAAATCGAGAACCCGGGCGACTCGGCCAATGGAGTCTCTTTTAGCCACATGAACGTCGAGGAGGCGCTGCTCACGATGCTTCTGCTCATCGCCGACGATGCGCGCGAAGACCTGAAACAGCTCCTCAGTGAGCTCGATGCGCTCAACCAGCAGAAGCGCCGAATGCGCGAAGCCATCGGCAGCCTCCAGGATCTGATGCAGGACCTGAAAGAGCTGGCCCGAGAGGAATACGAACGCCTCGCCCCTCTTTCCCCGGCCGACACCTCCGAAGTGACGGAAACCCACACGCAAGTCCTGCTCGCGGCGCCCGGCCCTTCCTACTCCATCCCAGTGATTCAGAACGCGCCGGGCCTGCTTCGAGTGGGCGTGGCGTGCAGGAAGTCGGGCGCGGGGCTCGTGACCCTGACGCTCGCAAGCCTCAGCTTGGACTCCCCCCCGGACTCGACGCTTCAACTCACGCCGAACTCCCCCTCAGGCGAGATCCTCCTTCCTCAGGCGGCGGCCGGCCCCTACCGCCTCAGCCTGCGAGCCTACGTCAACGAAGGCGCCTCACGCGTCATCGTGCCTTGCGACCTCACCGTCACCCGCCGGCAGATCGTCACGACCGCGACTCCGGGCCTCACGCAGATTCAGCTCCGCGATCACGCTGTGCTCGTGGCGCAGCTGCAGGACGAGGCTGGCGCGGCCCTTCAGACTCTGGGCGCCCTGACCGAAACGGAGGAGGACCCGCTCCCCGCCTTCGCGTACGACGTCGGCCTCAACGGCATCCTCATCGGGCTCAACCGGTTCGCGGCCCCTTCGCTCTCCTTGGAGATGTACGAAGCTCAGGTTGAGGCCTGGAACACCCAGCTCGACGCGGCCTCAAGCCAGACTGAGGAGCTCAACCTGAAACTCCAGAAATATTCGGACCGCCAGTCGCAGGCGTTTCAGATGCTGTCGGGAATCATGAAGAGCTTTCACGATACCGCGAAATCGATCATCCAGAATATCAAGTAATCCCTCGCGGCGGCGAGCCCAAGCGACGTGCCCTGAGCGGCCTTCCCTGCTAGCCTTAGGATCCATGAAGATCCTCTTCGTTCTCGGAATTCTCTGCGCCGCGCTGGTGCTGGCTTTTTTCTGGGCCGCGGGCTTTCCTCAGGAGCCGGCCGGCACCCGCGAAGGAGCCATCCTCGCGCCCGAATCTCCTCCCGCTCCCCCGCCTGCGCCGCACGAGCTCACTCTTCTCACCTGGAACCTCTCGTACGCCTACGGACAGGGCTCCGAAGGGCGGCGGTTCCGAGCGAAGCCCCGCGATCACTTCGGCAAGGCGCTCGAGTCCATCGCGGCCACGATTCGCGCGTCGGGGGCGGACATCGTGCTCCTCCAGGAGATCGACTTCGGTTCGCGGCGATCGCACCACATGAACCAGCTCGCGGCACTCAGCGAGTGGACGGGCCTCCCCTACGCCGCTCCGGCCGTATCCTGGCACGCGCGATGGGTGCCTTTCCCCTACTGGCCTCCGAGCGAGCAGTTCGGGCCCGTGGTTTCGGGCGGCGCGGTGCTGAGCCGATTTCCCATCACCCGGGCGCAGGTGCACCTCTTCCCACGCCTGCCCGAGCAACCCTGGTGGTACCGCGCTTTCTATCCGCACCGCTACGTCCAGCGCGTGGACCTGGAGCTCGGCCCGGGCCGAACCTTCACCGTGGTGAACCTGCACCTCGAGGCCTTTCTCCAGGAAGCGCGCGAGCGGCAGGCCCGCGAGCTCTCGGCCGCGCTTTCCGAGGGCGCCTTCGGGGACGTCTCCGTGGTGGGCGGCGATTTCAATACGGTTCCCCCCGAGGCCTCGCGGTTCCGCGATTTCAACGACGGCACGGAAGACGCCTACCTCGGCGACGTGACGCTCCCCCTGATCCGCGACGTGCGCGGCCTGAGAGAGACCGTACCGGTGGACGCTTACCGCGCCGACGAGAGCGCGTATTTCACCTTTCCCGCGCACGCTCCAAACCGGCGTCTGGACTACCTCTTTCTGGCCGAACGGCTGGGCGCGAAGGAGTGGGGCGTGGTGCGCGCCGCCGGCACGGTCTCGGATCACCTTCCCTTCCGGGCGAGGGTCGTCCTGCCGTGACTACGGAGTCGAGCGGCTGGGAGGCGGTGGAGGATCCGCACGACTCACGCATCGCGCCCTTCCGCGGCCTCCGGGGTCGCGACACGCTGACGATCGCCGATGGGATCCCCTCCGTTCGAGAGGTGCTCGCGAGCGGCTTGCCGCTACGCGTGTTGCTCGCGGAGAGCGGTCGCGAGGCGGAGCTCGACACTGAGATCGCCCGGCTGCGGCCTGAGGGCGCCGGGATGCCCGCACTCAAGCTTCGGGCCCCGCGCGAGCTGCTCTCCGAGCTCGTGGGCTACCGCTTCCATCAGGGCGCGCTCGCGGCCTTCGATCCCCCGCCGGACTCCGTGCTCGAGGAGCTTGGCGATCGCATCGTGGCCTTCGATCGCCTGGAGAAGGGCGAGAACGTCGGCGCGATCCTGCGCTCGTCCGTGGCCTTCGGCGTTCAGTCCTTCCTCATGGGCACGGCCACCGTGAGCCCCTGGGACCGACGCGTGCTGCGCGCCTCGCGCGGCCTGGCGCTTCGCGGCCGCGTGCATCGCACCGACCACCTCCCGCGCACCCTGCGCGAGTTGAAAGCCCGCGGCTACGCGCTGGCCGTGGCCATGCCCGAGAGTGCGGGCGCGCGCGGACTCTGGGACGCCGACTGGCCGGAACGCCTGGTGCTTTGCCTGGGGAACGAGGCGCAGGGCGTGAGCGAAGAGATCCAGACAGCCGCGGATTTCAGGCTCCACATCCCGATGGCTCCGGGCGTGAACTCGCTCAACGTCGCCGTCGCCGGTTCCGTTCTTCTCTCCTGGCTCTGGGCCCGGTCACCCACGCCGAGTTCGCGGCGCTAAGTCGCTCAGAACGCCCGAATCTCAAGGCACGCGCCACCATAAAAGCCCAATTTTCGACGCAAATACGAATAGATACATTCCCTTGCCAAAACTCGGCCCCTCATTTATAACGCGTGGCGTTAAAAGATTTTCAACTCGAAGGAGACCCTGATCATGAAAAAGAACCTGATGTCGGTTCTGTCCCTGAGCCTGGCCCTCGCGGCCCAGTCCGCGAACGCGCAGGAGCTCGTACCGCCGGCCCAGCACGAAGTGCCGGCCGTGCAGTCACTCGCCTCTTCGATGCAGGTCACGCACGTGAACCTGCTGCGCGAGGCCCGCAAAACGGCGCGCCACACCTACCACAGCAACCTTCCTCCGCACGTTCAGCGCGTGCTGGCTGACATCCAGAACGTGAACAACGGCATCCGCGGCGTGGCGGACTCGCTCGCCGGCGTCGGCCCCTCGGCCGGCAACCCCGTGCAGGCCTACCTGAGCCTGCGCGACCAGATGCTCACGATGGAAGGCGCGCTGCCCACGATTCTGAACCTGCCCATGTCGCACGACGCGCGCACCCAGGCGCAGAATCTGCGCGCCACTTTCCGCGACCTCCAGGATTACTTCATCAGCCGCTGGAAGAACCGCGCGGCCGTGGCCCAGCGCGCCTCGGAAGCGGCGGGCTCCGCGCGTTACGCCGCTGACCGCATCCGCCAGGCGATCGCCCAGCCGATCCCCGGCACGGGCATGCCGGCGGCGGGCACCGAGCGCACGCTCGTCGTCGCCGCGCAGCTCGACGTAGTCCGCGTGGACGTGGACAACTTCGGCATCGGCATCGGCTACAACCTGCGCAACCCCGCTCCCCTTCAGGGCGCGATGGTTGAGGTTCGCCAGTCGCTGGAGCTTGCGAAGCAGCTGGCCGCCCGCCCGGGAGTGAACCCGGCCGCGATCCAGGAGCTTCAGGCTGCCGAGCAGAGCGTGATCCGCCTCGAGCACCTCTTCGGGCTCGAGTTCCTGCCCTAACTGCGATTCCTTCCAAGTTCCCCAAACGGGACCCGGCCGGGGTCCTGGGCATGTTCCCCCCCCCCAATGCCCAGGAGCCCGGCCGGTACCGTTTTGACGGTCCCTAAACACTTAGCGGCGAAGGATCGCCCCAGCAGATGTCCAAAATTGCCCCTCGGTTTTCCTGAAGAAGCGGCGAGACCGCTCTAAAACGCGCGGCGGCCTTGGCACCCGGATTGCTCAATCTCCTCCCGAAGGCCGAGAGTTTCGGCCTGGAAA
>JADZFF010000175.1 GCA_020850015.1 Bdellovibrionales bacterium
AGATGGAATCGTCGAGCTGATCCTTGAAGGGCGTGAGGCCCAGTCCCCCCCGAACGCTGAACGCGCGGCTGAGCTGATAGGTCGGCCGCCATTTCAGAGTGCCCGACACCGAGTAGGGCCTCTCGGGTTGACTCATATCGTCCTGCACGGCGTAGGCGCCGGAAATCTCGAACTGGCGGAGGGTCAGCTTCTTCGGAGCGTCCTTGGATTCCGGCGGAAGGATCTCGTTGCCGTCCGCGTCCCAGCGGCGCCAGGGCTCCACCTTCTTGCCGGCCTCGAATTCGCCCTGTTCCTTTTTATTGCCGTTCTGGTGCCAGATCGTCCACTCGCCGACGGGCTCGCCGTTCTTCCACTCGCCTTCGTCCAGGAGCTGGCCGTTGTCGTACCAGCGCTTCCAGTCGCCCTCGGATTTCTCGTCGTCGCCGTACTCACCCTCGGCCTTCTTCTGGCCGTTGGGGTGCCACTCCACGTAGTCGCCGTACTTCTTGCCCTCGCGGAACTCGCCGCGCGCGCGCATCTTCCCGTCCTTGCCGTGCCAGGCGATGAAGGGGCCGTGTTTCACGCCGCCCTCGCGCTCGCAGCCCATCGAGTCGTCCTTGGGTGGGCCGAAGCCCTTGAGCTCAGTGCCGCTCGGGCAGTCGCCCTGATCCAGAATATCCTCCGCGCCGGAGGACTGCGCGCCCAGGCCCGCCCCCAT
Organism: Bdellovibrionales bacterium; assembly: GCA_020850015.1. Taxonomy (GTDB): domain Bacteria; phylum Bdellovibrionota; class UBA1018; order UBA1018; family JADZFF01; genus JADZFF01. Next base: position 698 of record JADZFF010000175.1, read on the forward strand.
CGAAAAGGCGATCACCCAGATGAGCGTCTTCCGAGCCGTCTGTGTGTACATGGATCTCGTCACGTTGCCTTCAGGTTATCCGCGTTGGGCATTCCGCGCCAGAGTGCTGTAAGGGGCCAGACGCTCCTCTTTGAGATCGCGGCCACTCACCTTAGGCTGGAGGGGTGACGTTTCGATGGCTCCCACTCCCGCTCCTGTTTTTCCTTCTTCCGGGCGCGATCAACAGCACCCACGCCCTGGAGCTCGGAGTGCAGGCCGGCGCGATGGTGGGCGGAGTGACTGGTGACTCAACGTATAATGGAGACGCCCCCAGCACGGATCACAGCTTCGGGCTGACGCCGGCCTTCGGGGCGACTCTCCGGCTGCCCTTCGGCTCCCGATTTGCGCTCACGGCTTCGGGAGTTCTGGCGCAGAGAAAGGCGTACTTCATCTACTCCTCCGACACCGTGAGCGAGCACGAATACGCATCGCTCTTTGCGATGGTTGTTCCCTCGATCCGCATCCTGGGGCCGCTCGAGATCGGCGCCGGGCCCTACTTGAGTCAATGGCTTGACAAGGACGAAGCCGAACGCGATCCCGATCAAGGCATCGCGGTCAGCCTGGGCTGGGAGCTTCCCACTTTTCTCAAGCGCCCGCTGCGCATCGACGCCCGTTACCTCAGGGGCACCAAGATCATCTACGGCGACGCGAAGACCAGCGCAGTGATGGTGCTACTCACCGTCGGGCTCGTTCGGATCTAAGGGGCGACCTAGCCGCGGCACTCGCGCAGCTCGCGCCGAAGCTCTCCCAGGGCACCCGTGCGCACGAGCGCGCGGTAGGCCCTCTCGGCGCGTTCACGAAGGGCCGCCGGAACCTCGTCGCTCTCCTCTTCACCCGAGGCGTTTAGGATCTGCTCGGCCTGATCCTTCACAGCGCCCAGCTCCTCCACCCAATAGACGAGGCCGATGAAAAGGCAGCGCGAGATCCCGCAGGTCTCAGGCTCATCGCCCGCACCAGGAAGCGCGGAGTACTTCGACTCGGCGATCGGCTGCTGAAGCAGGGGCCGAAGCTCGGCGACGTCGCAGCCCTCTGAGGCGGGACGGAAAGTCACGAGGCCGTTCAGAACCCGGGCCTGAATGAGGAACCAGCGCAGCTCGCGGCGAAGCTCGTGCACTCCGTCGCCGTGCTCCAGGATGGAGATGTCGTATTCCGTCTCGTCCACTTTCTTGAGCTGCTTGGAGAGGCGCCCCAGGACGAAATCGCGGTCTTCCGAGTACTCGGCCCAATCGAAAGTCCGAAGGAAGCGCTCGATCCGCTGAAGGCGTGGGCGCTCGCCGGAACCGGCCTCCACCACCCACTCTCGCTCCTTAAGCATCTCGGTGAGCTTGAGTTTCGCCTCGCGAACCCGGCGGCGCAGGCGATCCAGATCCGCGGCGCTTGAGCCGGAATCGGAGGAGGCGGCGTCGAGTACGGACACCCACTTGTCGTACTCTCCGATCGAGTCTTCCAGGCGCTTCAGCTCGCCGCGGAACTCGTCGAACTTGGGGTCGAGCTCGGAATAGATCCTGCCGAGCGCCTGCAGATTGAAGGCGGAAATCCGCGCTGAACTACCCAGAAGACGCTGAGCCGTCTCCCCAGCGGACTCACCGGGGCGGATGAGCCCCTGCAGGTCCACTACCCAAGGCTTGAAACGGCCCCAGGCCCTGGACTCGGCGGCCTCGGCGGAAGGAACGGAAAGGATAACCCAGCAGATCAGGGCGCGAAGCCCCAGGGTACGGTACGTCATGCAGGAGGCGGTAACATTCAACGCATCGCAGCACAACCCCTCCTCCTTTCAGGCCCCGGCGAGGGCTCGGGCCGTCGTGTGAAGCTCGGCTGATCCGGGAAATCAGGGAATGACTTCCCGGCGCGTCTTCAGGAGCGCCAGGCTCTCCGCGCGCACCGTCGGCGCGCCGTCGACCTGCAGCCGCTCCAGGACGTCCACCAGGAACTGCGCGCCCACCAGCCGAGGGACGAACACGAAGTCCGCGCCGCCCTGGTACATCTCCACCGCCGCGTCGAAGCGCTCGGCCGTCACCACGATCCGGGCCTTCGTGAGCTTCTTCAGGGCGCGCAGCAGCTTGAGGTTCGTCGTGCCTTTGAGCGTCTGATCCGGGATCGTGCACACGACGATCTCGGCCTGCTCGAGCCCCATGCCCACGAGCGTGTCGACGTGGCCGATGTCGCCGTACTTGCAGCGCACGCCCATCTTCTTGAGCTTGTGGTGCGCTTCGGGGTTGAAATCCACCACGAGCACGTCCTTCGCCGCGTGCTTCGAATGCCGGCGCAGGATCTCCTCCAGGAGCGAGCTCCCATCGCGGAAGAACCCGAGGAGCACGACCTTGGCCGGCGCCTGATCGCGCGGCTCGGGGGTATGCGCGTCGTGGCTGACGTGATCCCGGAAGCCGATCTTCTCCAGGAGCGGGTTCAGCGCCCGGTAGATCGAGTGACCCGACGGAATCAGCCCAGAGGAAATCAGCGCGCAGGCCACCGTCGCGAGCACCACGGCCGAGAGCAGATCCTGGGGCACGTGGCCGAGGCCCACCCCGAGGGATACCAACACCAGGGCGAATTCGGAGAGCTGACTCAGGTTCAGCGCGGGGAGCAGGCTCGCGCGGTTTCCGAACCTCATGAGGTGCAGCACCGGGAAGATCGTGATCACCCGGGTGGTCAGCGCGAACACCGTGATGAGAGACGCCAGGAACAGCACCTGCCCCGTCGGCATCGGGATGCGCAGGCCCAGCGACACGAAGAAGAGCGTGATGAAGAAATCCCTGAGGCTTGCCACCTTCGCGGCGATGTCGGCGTGGTAGGGAAAGGAAGCCACCGACATCCCCGCCAGCAGCGCGCCCATCTCAGGCGACAAGCCCAGCACGCCTCCAAGCCCGCTCATCAGGAAACACCAAGCCATCGCCAGGATGAGCATCAGCTCAGGCTGCCGGCCGGCGCGCGCAAAGAGCCACGGAAGGGCGAATCGGGCGAGCAGCCAGGCCACCGCCACGAGGATGCCCGCTTTGCCAAAGGATAACCCGATCGCCGAGGCGCTCAGGTGGTCGAGGTTCGGCTGCAGCGCCAGGAAGCAGATCGCCCAGAGATCCTGGAGCACGAGGATCCCCAGCGTGATCCGCGAGGGAAAAGTGTCGAGATCCATCCGGTCCGACAGGATCTTCACCACGATGAGGGTGGAGGAGAGCGAGGTGGCCACGGCGAGGTAGGTGAGTCCGTGGGTACCCAGCATCTCCTCCGGCACTAGCAGACCGAAGAACCCGAGCGCGATCGCGGCGCAGCCCACGAACTGGGTGACCCCATTGACGATCACGGGCTTCCCCGCCTGCATGAGCTTCGAGAGGTTGATCTCGAGCCCGAGGATGAACATCAGGAGCACGAGCCCGATCTCGGAGAGGGTGGCGATGCTCTCCGCGCTCTTCACGATCCCGAAGCCGAGGTGCGGCCCGAGGATCACGCCTGCCGCGAGGTAGGCCAGCAGCAACGGGAGTTTGAGAAGGTAGGCCGGAAAGGCCAGCAGAACGGCCCCGACAATGGAGATTCCGATGTCAGTCAGTAGGTGTTCGTGCACGGACTTCCCAGTGTAGCCGCACGCGGGAAATCCCGCGAGG
>JADZFF010000176.1 GCA_020850015.1 Bdellovibrionales bacterium
ATCGGCATCGAGTACCCCACGAGCGAGGCGCCCATCACGCTGTAGTCCCAGGGGGTGTTTCGGCGCACGGCCGCAAGCAAACCCGCGGGAATCCCGAGCAGGATTGCGAAGAATAAACCCGTGCAACCCAGCTCGAGCGTGGCCGGAAAACGACCCCAGAACTCCTCCGTCACGGGCCGGCGCGAGACGATCGAGGTGCCGAGATCTCCCTGCACGGCCTTCCAGATGAACATGCCGTACTGCTTCAGCATGGGCTGATCGAGCCCGAGATTCTTCTGCATCTCGGCGTAGACTTCGGGCGAGGCTCCGCGCTCGCCCAGGAGCAGCAGCACCGGATCGCCCGGCACGAGCCGAATGAGCGAGAACGCGACGAGGGTGATCCCGAAGAACGTCGGGACCAACACCGCCAGGCGCTGAAGTACGAACCGGCCCATGAGCTCGGAGCGACGGCCCGAGGGCCTACTTCACCAGATCCACTTCGTAGAAGTAGTCGCCGCCGAGCGGATCGATCTTGAAGCCCTTCACCTTGTCGCTCATCGCCCGGTAGACGACCGAGTGCGCGAGCGTGGCCCAGGGGGCTTCCTTCTTGAAGCGCATCTGCGCCTTCTCGTAGAGGGCCGAGCGGGCCGGACGGGCCGACACGCGTTTGGCCTGGGTGACAAGCTTGTCGAACTCCGCGTCGCACCAGAAGGAGCGGTTGGCCCCCGCGTCCGCGGCCGCACAGCTCAGGAGCGTGAAGAGGAAGTTGTCCGGGTCGCCGTTGTCGCCGGTCCAGCCCATCTGCAGCATCTGATGCTCGCCGTTCTTGGATTTCTCCAGGTAGGTGGGCCAGTCGTAGGTGACGAGCTTCGCGCGCACGCCGACCTTCGCGAGGTCAGCCTGCATCATCTCGCCCATCTTCCTCCCGTTCGGGTTGTAGGGGCGCGACACGGGGAGGGTCCAAAGCTCCACGTCGAAGCCCTTCTCGAGCCCCGCCTGCTTCAGGAGCGCCTTGGCCTTCTCGGGGTTGTAGTCGTAGTCCGAAGTGCCTTTGGCGTAGCCCCAGATCGTCGGCGGCATCGGGTTCTTAGCCACCACCGCGTTTCCGAGGTAGATGGCATCGATATAGGCCTTGCGGTTCAGGGCGTGGCCCAGAGCCTGGCGCACGCGCACGTCATCGAAGGGCTTCTTCTTCACGTTGAAGCTCAGGTAGCCGACGTTTAGCCCCGGCTTGTCGATGACCTTCAGGCCCCGGGTGGCCTTCATCGCGGCGAGGTCGGCCGGTGCAGGTTCGGTGACCAGATGGCACTCGCCCGCCTTCAGCTTCTGGAAGCGCACGCTCGGATCCGGCGTGATCGCGAAGACGAGCTTCTCGATCTTCGCGACGCCCCGGTAGTGCTCCTTGAAAGCGGAGTAACGGATCATCTGATCCTTCTGGTAGCGTTCGAACACGAAGGGCCCCGTGCCGATCGGCTCGAAGTCAATTTTCTCCTCGTCGCCTTCCTTCTTCAGGAGGTCGGCGTATTCGGCCGAGAGGATCGACGCGAAGTCCATAGCCATGTTGGCCAGGAACGGCGCCTCGGGCGTGTTGAGCTCGAACACCACGGTGAGGTCGTCGACTTTCTTGATGTCCTTGATGAGTTTGCCCATCTCCATGGAGTCGAAGTACTCGTACGAACCGCCGTTCACCTTGTTGTAGGGGTGATCTTTCTTGAGCTGGCGGTTGAAGCTGAAGAGCACGTCGTCGGCGTTGAAATCGCGCGTCGCCTTGAAGGCCTCGTTGGAGTGGAACTTCACGCCCTTGCGGAGCTTGAAGGTGTAGGTCTTGCCGTCGGCCGAAACCTTCCAGCTCTCGGCCAGGCCCGGAACGATGGTGGTCTCACCGTAGGTGAACTCCGCGAGCCGATTGTACACACCGCGGGTGGCATTGAAGGTCGTGCCGTCGGTGGCGATCTGCGGGTTGAAGGTCGAGGGACTGCCCTCACTGCAGTACACGAAGGTTCCAGCGGCCCGAGCCTGAGGGGTGGTACCCAATGAGGCGATCAGGGCGAAGAATGCGGTGAATCCCAATACACGAGCTTTCATGTCTGATTCTCCAAGAGTTCAAAGCGGTTGCTTGATTGGATTGGTCTACGCCAATCGGGCAGCCCGCGCCACCGGCAATCTAGGAGAGAGATACGGCACTGTGCGTGCCTCGGATGCGAGGCCGAGCCGGAGCTCCGGCCCCTTCAGTCCCAGCCCCCGGAGCCACCGCCGGAGCGCCCTTTCTTCACCTCCGAGCGGTGGCGCTTGCCCTCCACCCGCCTACGACCCGACGATCGCGTGGGCTTCGTGGGCCGGCGGGGCTTCGGCGGCTCCGCCACCTGAAGCAGAAAACCTCTGAGCCGACTCAGACATTCGTCTTTGTTGCGGGGAAGCGAGCGGTGCACGTCACTCTGAAGCACCAGATCGCCCTCCTGGGTCAGCCTGGAAGCGAAGCGATCCTCGAACCTGCGTCTCACGTCATCCGGGAGCGTGGGCGAATGCCGCAGGGACCATCGCAGCTCCGCACAGGTGGACGTCTTGTTCACGTGCTGACCCCCGGGGCCGGAGCTCCTCACGGCGCGGAAGGTGAACTCGCGCATCGGGATTCGGATTCGCGGCGTGACCTCGAGCATCCCCGTCAGAATCTCATGAGGGGCGCGGCGCGTCTTGGCTTTTTCGTTGAGTTTTGAGGGCGCCGCTCTTACCAACACTTACGTTCCTGCATGTATATGCCGGCAATAAGGGCCGGCGTTTCTACCAAACACCGTAAACGTTTGACTACAGAAGGCAGACCCACATGAAACACGTTCGTCTCGCATCATTGACCCTGTCCGTCCTGTTCCTCTCCTCCCCCGCGCAATCCGCCGACTTCTGGACCACCTTCCACCAGGTGAAATCCCTCGAGGACAGCCTCGAAGTCGTGGGCGTGATCTGTGAAGAGGTGGCGAAGATCGAGCTGGAAGTCGAAGAGTTCCCCCGCTCGCGCTACGACATCGTCACCGGCATCGCCTACGCGGACCAGAACGGCCGCGTGATCGGCGAGCTCGACGTGGTGGTGTTCAACCGCCAGACGGGCGACGCCGAGCTCGTGACCGAGGTGAAGTGCTGGAAGAACCTCAGTGGGGCGCGCTCCAAGGCCACGAGCCAGCTCAAACGCTTCCGTGACACCCTGGCTTCGGGGCGCCCGATCAGGATGTACGACGTGAAGAAGCCCAGCGTGCGCTTCGACGTACGCGCCTTCCGTCAGAACCCCGAGTTCGGCGCCATGGCCCAACTCGGCGCGCGCGAGAAGGGCTTCGAGCGCGAGCTCGACCTGACGCTCGACGAGCTCATGGTGCTGCGCTCCCGCGTGATGGCCTGCCAGGAGGCCGGCCAATGCCAGGGGCCGCAGAGCGGCAGCCTGGGCGATTGATTCTCAAGAGGCGGACGTGGTTTCCGTGGAGATCACGTCCGCCTGCCTACTTTGCGAAACGCCGCAGGCCACCCCTCCCCGCTGGCAACGGCCCGAGGGTGAAGGAGGACAGGCTGCGCGACGTTTCCACCTTTGCGCCCATTGTGACCTCGTTTACGTAGATCCGGCCGACCACCCCAGCCCCGAGGCCGAGCGCGCGCACTACTCCACGCACGAGAACGATCCCGCGGACCCACGCTACGCCGAGTTCCTGAACCGCGCGCTCCTTCCGCTCGCCGAGCGCATCGCGCCCGGGTCGCGCGGGCTCGACTTCGGCAGCGGCCCGGGCCCCGCCGTGGCCTCACTCCTCTCCGAGCGCGGGCACAGCGTGATGAACTACGACCCCCTTTTCGCGCCCGACTCCGCGCTCCTCTGGGCCCGCTACGATTTCGTGACCGTGACCGAGGTGGCCGAGCACTTCCGCCGCCCCCGCGAGGAATGGGTGCTGCTGGGGCAGCTCCTGAAGCCCCGCGCCTGGCTCGCCGTGATGACGGAGACGCGGGCCCCCGCGGAGGATATGCGAAGCTGGTGGTACGCCAAGGACCCCACACACCTGTGTTTCTACTCCAGGAAGACCCTGGAGTTCATCGCCCGCTGGCTGCAGCTCGAGGCGGAGTTCCCGCACCGGAACGTGGCCCTCTTCCGCAAGCGTGGGTAGGCGCGGGCGGCGGGCCGCGCACCTACCCACGCTTGCGGGAGAGGGCCAGCCGCCGCCGAACGCAGACCATCCGCCGCTCCCGAACCGCGCCACGTGGCGGTGGGGGAATTGGGGCGGGATTGGGGCCGGGGCTCAGGCGGCTGCGCAGGGGCCGATCCGGCAGATCGGACTCCCGTTGGCTGGTAGTGGTCCCCGCGGGGCCCGCAGCCCGAGCCGCACGAGGCCCTGGCTGACACGCTCCCTTGATCACTTCGCGGGCACCCCGACTACGGCTCGGCGCCTGTTGCCCACAGCACGCTTGGTGCCCCTGTGGATCTGGGGTTTCTGCAACAAAAAGGCATTGCCCCAAAGGCCACTTGGAGTTAATCACTTTTTATCCTCGATCGCCCAGGAAGGACCACCGCCCCCCAATGCCCTCCCCTCGCCGCCGCAGATCCTCCCAGCTCCAGCTCTTCCGGGGCTCGCTCGCCCGCAGGGCTGCGGTGAAACCCGTGCATGGCGGCGAAACCTCGCTGGGCCGCCGAAAGACCCGCCGGCCCTTGGACCCACGCCGCCCGATCCACGTCACCCTGCGCGCCGAACGCGCCAGAGGGCGCCTCTCACTTCTCGCGCCCCGCGTACGCTTCACGGTGAAACGGCTCACCCTGCGAGCGGCCGAGCGCCACGGGGTGCAAGTGCGCCGCTTCGTGAACGTCGGCAATCACCTGCACATCCTCGTGAAGGCCCCCACGCGTGAGGCCATCCAGAATTTCCTGCGCCAGACGGCCGGACACGTGGCCCAGGCGGTGACGGGGGCGCGGAAGGGGGCGCCGGCACCGAGCACGGTTCTTCTCAACGCCGCAAACTGCCGCCGCCGTTTCTGGGACGCGTTGGCCTACACGCGCGTCGTGAAGACTCCGCGCGAGGAGGTGGGTTTGCAGAAGTACTTCCTCAAGAATCTGGCCGAAGCCCTGGGCCTGCCCGATCCGCGCGCGCGCTTTCGGGGCGACACGGTGGAGCTGAAGATCCCGAGAGGTGCGGGGCCGCCGCTGGAGGAGGTGTGGGGTTAGGCGTCCGCACCAGGACCGACTCAACCTGCGGGCTCACCTCCACTCGCCAAACGTCAGCGCCTGCGAGGCGCAACCAGCACCAGTCTCTGCGAGGAGACCGCGGAGCCTGAGGACTGCAGCCGCGAGTTTCAACTACTCGCGGGACATCGCCGCGCCCAGCCCCAAGAGTTCCCAGCGGTCCCTGTACCGACCGCTCTTGTCATGAAATTTTCGGACAGAGTTGTCCTTGCGCTGCTGGCCCCTTTTTCCGGGAGTGTGGAGCCAGTCGCGATGGGACTTTGAAACATAAGCTGCGACTACTTTACTCGGGACGATCCGAAACTCCGGAGACCCCTGAGGCGTTCCTAGATTTACCAGCACGTAGAATAGGTTTTGCGAGTGGTAGGTGTCAGCGCCCTCTGTGAGCATCCAGCAATCGCTGTACCCCTGATTGGTCTTTACCTGGATTGCCGCCGTCCTAGTCGTGTCTTCACTCGTGACCAGGATGTCGACCCCCTTGGTGTTACGTACGGTCAGCGAGGCAATGTACCCCTGCCGGCAAAGCTCAGCCGCGACCGCGTACATACCCGCCATTCCAGACAAACCAGAGGAGATCTTCTTCCGCGCTGGCTTAAGTCGAGACGAGGCTTGCATGATTGTCATAGTAGCCCGACTGGACGTGCACGTTCAATCCATG
>JADZFF010000177.1 GCA_020850015.1 Bdellovibrionales bacterium
GCCACGCCGAAGGCCAGGCAGGCCACCCAACCCATGAACCCCACGAAGATCGGAATGGTGAGGTTGTCGTCGAGGCGTATGGGCAGCATCTCGAAAATCGCGGCCGCGAAGCTGATCAGGAGCGAGGCCCCGAGAACGGCGCTGAATAGCGCGTTCGAGGAAGCCCAGAGCACGAACATCGAAATGAAGAAGGTGGCCCCCATGAAGGCCAGCGAGCCTTCCACGCTCTTCTCTTTCACCACCCGGTGCCTGCCGAAGCGGATGCCCACGATGGCCGAAAGCGGATCGGCGATGGCCAGCGTGTAGACGGCGATCAGCGCGAGCGCCTTCGGGAAGGTGAGGATCGTGAGCAGCCCCGCGATGGCGTAGGGAATCATCGCGCTCTCTTTGAAGCGTTCTTCCGCGCGATAGAAGGCGCGCTGCACCCCGGGGAATCGGGTCATCAGTTCGGGATAGTTGATTCGGATCTGCTCGAACAGGTAGATCAGGCAGGCCACGGTGCCGAGCAGGTAGACGGCCTGCTGGTGCGAGAACAAGACCGCGTAGGCCGTGGCCCCGATCACGCCGTTCATCATGTGGAACCCGCGGCGGCTGAGCTGAAGGTCCTTGCGTGTGGGCTCGCGGCCCGCGAGCACGGGCGGCGTGGTGCGCGCGGCTCCCGCGGCGATGGAGTCGAGCTTCCGCGCCGCATCGGCCTGCGCCTCGGCAGCGAGCTGCGCCGGGGCATCGGACGCCGGCGTGCCGTCGGGCGTCTGCCCGTCCTCAGGTTTTTTCGCGTCGGTCATCAACCCTCTCAGGCTAACCGGGGCCGAGCGCCCCGCCCAGAGGCAAAAGATTCCCGCCCGCCCCCGGGGTCAAGGTCCGAACGCAACATTCTGTTGCGTTCAAGACCGCACTGGCGCCGCAGATCTTCCGAACGCAACGAATTGTTGCGTTCGGCGCTGCGAGCGCAGCGCGCATGTGCCGCGTGACACGCTCCAGGGATCCGGCCACCCGGTGCGAGAAAGCCAGACCGGCGATCACCATCCCGCAGACGATCAGGATCACCGCCAACGTGGTAACGAGAGCCAGGTTTCCCCGCTGCTCAGCCACGAACCGGAAGAAGCGATGTCCCTCCGGGAGGCCCAGCGACTTGCCCATCGCCACGCACTGCTGGAAAAAGTACGCTGTCGCCACCCAGAACACGGCGCTGGCCCCAAGCGCCGAGGCCGCTCCCTCGACCTCGTTTCGGGATACCCGAGCTCGGAGTAAAGAAACGGTCGCTACTTCTTGCGGTCGCGCGCGAAGACGTATCCGGACCGGCCAAACTCCAGTTTCTGGCCCACCCGGATCTCCGTCTTGCCCGTCACGGGCGCGCCGTCCACCTTCACGCCCGCCCCCTTGGGTACATCAAGGAAGTAACGGCCCTTGGGATCCACGGAGACGTCCACCCTGGATCCGCCCACGGTGATCTCGATGTCGCTCGCCGAGCCCAGCCCGAGAAGTCGCCTGAAACTCCCCTTACGGAAGGAATCCAGACGGATCTGATTGGGAGCTCGGGAGGGATCGAGGCCTCCCTGGGCGGGGACGAGGCTCACCCCCCTCAGGCGAGGCGCGATGAGCAGAAACCAGATTCCCAGCAGAAAAAGCCCAAGCATCGCCGCCACTGCGGGGAGCGTCCAGTTCACCGGCAGGCGCGCGAAACTCTCTTCGGAGCGAAGCGCCTCACGCCCCACCACCACGCCGCTTCCGGTCTTGGAGAGGAACTCCTTCAGGCCCGGCTCGGGCTCGTCGAGCTCAACGTAGAAAATGAACCAGGAATCCCCCTGGCGGTAGTCGCTGTAATACTTCACCAGCAGCTGATCGAAGGCGCCCTGGCCCGCGATCGACTTCCGAGTGGGAGGCGGATCATGCCGCCCGTCCGTGTAGAGCACCATCGTGGTGCGGTCGGCCCGTCCCTCCTGGCGCAACCTCGACACGTGCGTGAGAGAGGTATCCAGCGCGTGCACCAGATCCGTCCATCGGCCTTTGGCCTCGAGGCCGTCGATCGCGGTGTGTAGCTCGGACAGGTCCTTCGCGGGGTCCGCGATCGTCCGGTCCAGCACCACCTGCGACTCGGCATCGAAGGAAACCAGGAAAACCCGGTCGCCCGGGCCGTAGTCCTTCAGGATCTTCTTCATCGAGGTTTTCACCTCGTCCAGGAGCGAATCGCGCCTCATGCTTCCCGAGGTATCGACGATGAGCACCAGGCTCCGGCTGTCTTTGCAGCCCGACATCGCCAGAGCCCAGGCAAGTCCGGCCAGCGCGATCCCGCGGGTCCAAGCGCCCCCACTTCTCCCGGTGTCTTGTGCGAGTCTTCCCATGACCTCTTCAGTCTAGCTTGGCCCGGCGGCCCATGCTAGACCGGGAAATCCAATCGAAAGGACATCTCATGATCGCCGCCGGCAAAGTCGCCTCCCTGGCCTACACGCTCAAAAGCGACGAGGGCGAGCTCCTCGATCAGGCCGACCACTCCGAACCCTTCATGTACCTCCACGGCGCGCATCAGATCGTGCCCGGCCTGGAGAACGCGCTCCTGGGCCTGAAGCCCGGCGACAAGAGAACGGTGAAGGTTGCGCCGGCCGAAGGCTACGGCGAATTGAATCCCGAGCTGAAGCTCGAAGTGAGCCGCTCGAAGTTCCCGTCTGACGCGGAAATCGAGCCCGGCATGCTTTTCCAGACCGAGACGGCCGAGGGCGAGATGGTGTTCATGGTGAACTCGGTGAACGACCAGGTGGTCGTGATCGACGGCAACCATCCGTTGGCCGGAAAGACGCTGAACTTCGACGTGGAGGTGCTCGCCGTGCGTGACGCTACCGCGGAAGAGAAGTCGCATGGCCACGCGCATGGACCGGGCGGCCACGGCCATGGTCACGAGCACGACGACGAGGAGTGAGGCACTTCCAGCCACGGAGGTTTCGGCCCGGCTTCGGGGTGTCCGCGCGGACCTACGAAAGCGCTCGAGCGATGCCCAGGCCTTGGACAGCGCCCCCTGGCGGACTGCTGTCAACGTCTTGAATTTGCAAGCTTATTGCCTGAACGCCTGATGAGCCCCCTGGTATGTCCATTGCTCTAGTGAGGGCATGGCAATCCCGCGCCTCGCAGCTCACCGTCCGCGCGTCGGACCGATCTTCCTCCTCAGGGGTTGGGCGCTGCTTCTGCTCGCGACCGGGATGACCGCGGCACCCGCCTGGGCGGACCCGCCCGCCCCCATCGATGCCGAGGCCTGCCGTGCCAGGATTCCGGCCGAGAGCGCGGCACCCGCGCACATCCGCGACATCTGGCAGGGCTGGGTGAACCGTATCTGCGTGGAGAGCGAGGCCGCCTCCGACGGCGCCTGGCAGAGCTGCATCCTCCGCAGGATTCGGCCCACGAGCGGCGTGAACCTCCAGCGCGTGGCCGACGCCTACAACGAATGCAATCCGACGGCGGTGGCCTGCGCCGAACGCACCCGCGCCTTCACCAGGGGCCTCGGGGCGAAGGCCCGCGAGTTCCTCCGGGGGGTTTGCTTCTCATCGCCGGACACCCCGGATTCCGAATACTCCTGCCTCTCGGAGAACGCGCGCAACGCCGAGTTTCTCAGCGCCCCGATCGGCCTCAGGATTTTCTGCGCGCCCACCTATCAGCCCTGCATTCGCACCCTCCTGGCCGGCCGCGGCGGTGAGGCAAGGGCTTCAGCAGCTTGGAAACGCGTCGCCGCGCACAGCTGCGCCGATCTCGGGTACACCGGGGACACGGAACCCTCCTGCGCGCTCGAGATCTTCAACGCGGGCCTAGGCAACGCGGATGACGCCGGCAGGATCGCCCGCGAGTTCTGCGGGGCCGATCGCCGCCCGAGGGCCGACCGCCGCAGCTGCGCGCTCGGAGCGCTGCGCGACGCCCGCCTCCGCCTTCCCGCTGCTCCAGGCGCCCAGGCCGGCTACCACGACTGGCGCCGCGAGGCGCAAGACGCCTGGGCCTTCTGCTCGATTCCCTCGCCCGAGGCTCAGGCTTGCGTGCTCCGTCTCTTTGATCAGGGGCGCGGCATGCCGATCGGGCAGGCCCGCTACGCCTGCCGCTACCGCAGCGAACCTGTCCGTTCCTGCCTGAGGGACTTCATGGCGGGAGCCGCGCCCTTCTCGTCGCCGAACCTGAACCGGGACCGTGAGGACTTCGCGATGCGCGCCGACCGCGACGCGGATCGCGACCCGGAGGCGAAGCCGGGCTTCTTCGAAAGCCTGCTCGGCGGCACCACGCCCAACCGAACGACGGCCGAGCACATCTGCAGCATCTCGAACCTCCCCGATCGGGCCTGCGTGCTCCGTTCCTACGATTTCTTCGCACGCTCCTCGAACGGCCACGCCGGCTCCCTCGGAACCGCGGTCGCGTCCTGCACGGGCCGCGAGGAACAGAGGGTCTGCCTCCAGAGCATTCGCGACGGCCTGCAGCTCGCGGTGCTCGGTCCGGCCATCGTCGAGATGGGTGGTCCGAGCATCGACGCCTGGGCGATCTGCGAGATCCCCACCTACGAGATCCGTTCCTGCGTGATCTCCAATCTGGAAAAAATGCTTTATCGGAGGGAGTCGCAGGCCCAGCTCGAAGCGGCCTGCCACGCCGGATTCGTCACAGGGCTGCTCGGCGCCGCCAACTCCTCGCCCTACATCTACCGCGCCGACGCCGGCTGCGAGTTCGATCGCAACGTCAGGTAAAAAGGGGTCGGAGCCTTTTCTGCGTAACGCTGCGTTAAGCTTCGTGACAGGCCACGACCCGGCCCGCGACCTGGCGCTCGGCCGGAACCTCGCGTGAGCAGCGCTCCCCCGCAATCGGGCAGCGTCTGTGGAACACGCATCCCGGAGGCGGGTTGAGCGGCGACGGGAGCTCTCCCTTCACGGCGCGGAAGCGCGCGTCGTTGGCTGCCGCTCCAGCCTGCCCGGAGTCGAGCGCACCCGCCACCTTCGGCGTACTGGCCAGCAGCACGCGAGTATATGGGTGCCTGGGATCGTTGAAGATCCGATCGCAGGGGCCTCGCTCGGCCACACGCCCCAGGTACAACACCGCCACCTCGTCGGCGAGATGCCGCACCACGGAGAGATCGTGCGAGATGAAGACATAAGATAAGCCCAGCTCCTGCTGGAGATCGAGGAGCAGGTTCAGCACCTGCGCCTGAATCGACACGTCGAGGGCCGACACGGGCTCGTCGCAGATCAGCACACGCGGGTGCAGCATAAGCGCACGCGCGATGCCCAGCCGCTGCCGTTGCCCGCCGCTGAACATGTGCGGGTACCGGTCGGCGTACTCGGCGCGGAGCCCCACCTTGTCCATGAGCGCCACGGCGCGGCTCCGTAGCTCCGCGCGCGAGAACTTACCGCTCACGGCCAGGGGCTCGGCGATGAGCTGCCAAGCACGCTTGCGGGGATTGAGCGATCCGTAGGGATCCTGGAAAATCATCTGCACGGAGCGAAGGCGCTCCTCACGCGTAAGCTCCGAGCGAGCGCGCCCGTCCACCCTCACGTCCCCCTCGGTGGCGGGCTCCACGCCCAAGAGCACGCGCGCGAGCGTGCTCTTCCCACAGCCGCTTTCGCCCACGACCGCCAGCGTACGCCCCGCCTGCACCGCAAAGGTCACTCCGTCCAGGGCCTTCACCAGGCCCTTCTGCCCCAGCCAACCGCGCACCGGGTAATGCTTCTTGAGGCCACGGATCTCGAGGATCGTCGATCCGGCCGCTGGCTGCCCCGCGCTCATCGCTGCCCTCCCCCCGCCTGCGTGAGCGGAAAGTGGCACCGCTCGCCGCGCGAGCCTTCCACTCGCCAGTCCGGCAGCGCCTGCCAGCAAGGCTCCTGAGCGCGAGAGCAGCGCGGATGGAACTGGCAGCCCGAGGGGCGCGCCAGGAGATCCGGAACCATGCCCGCGATCGAGGGCAGCCGCGTCTTCGGCGCCTCTTTCGCGTGGAGCGCGGGCAGGCACTGCAGGAGGCCCGCCGTGTAGGGATGCCGGGGCGAGGCGATCACCTCGCGCGTGGGGCCTTCCTCCACGGCTTGCCCCGCGTACATCACCATCGTGCGCGCGGCGGTCTCAGAGACCACGCCCAAATCGTGCGTGATCAGAATGAGCGCCATCTTGTACCGGCGCTGCAGATCTCGCAGCAGCTCCAGGATCTGGGCCTGGATGGTGACGTCGAGCGCGGTCGTGGGCTCGTCGGCGATCAGAAGCTTTGGCCGCGAGGCCACCGCCATCGCGATCATCACGCGTTGGCTCATTCCGCCGCTCAGCTCATGAGGATAACAAGTCAGCCGCTGGGCGGGGTCGGGGATCCCCACCTGTTCCATCAGCTCCACCAGGCGCTTCCGCCGGCCAGCGGGGCTGCGATCCGCCTCCTCGCGCGGGTGGGCCTTCAACATCTCCTCGAGCTGGAACCCCACCGTGAAACTGGGGTTCAGGCTCGTCATGGGATCCTGGAAGATCATGCTCATCTCGGCGCCGCGGATCTCGGAGCGGGCCTCCTCGTTCATCGCGAGCAGGTCCTTGCCTTCGAAACGGAGCGCGCCGGCACTCACGCGGGCGTTGGGCGCCAGAAGACCCATCAGCGCGAGCGAGGTGATGCTCTTCCCGCAGCCGCTCTCGCCCACGATGCCGAGCGTCTCGCCCTCATTGAGCGTGAAGCTCAGGCGCTCCAACGCCTTGAGGTTCCCCTTGCGCGTTTCAAACTCGATACTGAGGTCACGGACTTCAAGCAGCGCCATCAGTCCGTCTCACTTCCGAAGGCGCGGGTCGAAGGCATCGCGAAGCCCGTCGCCCATCACGTTGAAGCCCAGCACCACACCCAAGATACACAGGCCCGGAAGGTTTACCATCCAGGGATTGCTCTCGATAAAGGGGCGAGCATCCGCCAGAAGGGTGCCCCACTCCGGAGTCGGCGGTTGCGCACCGAGGCCCAAGAAGCCAAGCGCCGCCACGTTCAGAATACCGTCCGAGAAGCCCAGCGCCCCCTGAACGATCAAGGGCGCCAGGCAGTTGGGCAGGATGTTCGAGAACATCATGCGCAGGTGCCCGGTGCCGAAGCTGCGCGAGGCCACCACGTACGGTTTACCCTTCTCGCCGATCACCGAGGCGCGCACCACCCGGATGAAGTTCGGCATGGCCACGACGCTCACGGCCACCACGGCGTTCATGAGGGAAGGGCCCAGCACACTCACCACCACGATCGCGAGCAGGATCGATGGCAACGACATCAGGATGTCCACGGCTCGCATCACGAAACGATCGAGCCAGCCCCCGAAGTACCC
>JADZFF010000178.1 GCA_020850015.1 Bdellovibrionales bacterium
CCTTCAGCTCAAACTGCGCCTTCGGCGTCACGACGCACATCTCGTCCATCTGGCGGCGGATGGAGTCGAGGATGCGCTTCTCGCTGTGGCCGAAACCGGTCTGGTAGCTCGTGGAAACGAAATCGATGAGCTCGCGCCCGTCCTCGAGCACCATGTAGGGGCCGTGTGCTCGTTTCACCGGGAGCGTAGCTGCGCTCTTCTGCGCCGACCAGGTGACGAAGTAATCTCTTGGGCTCATGGCAGCTCTACCGCCCGATTCGGGCGCCTCCCCAGGATCTCTCCGGATTTCACGAACTTCCCATCCTCGATGCGAAACTCCCGCTCGACGTAGCTGTCGTCCGCCGCCGGGCAGCCGCGCCAGAACCGAAACTGGCCGGTGCGGAGCTCCGCGATCGCGCCGCCGCAGGTGAAGGAAGGGTCTTTTGCGCTGCTCTGGAAATGCGAGCAGATGCTCTTTGGGTAGCCTTCGTGGTCGGTGAGCAGCCGGTAGACATCCTCGTATCCCAACCCGGCATTCAGCTTCTGTTCCAGGAGCCTGTACCGCACGTGAGTCGTCGAATTGAGGCTTGTGGGAGTCTCCGCGGCACGGCCCGGCTCAGTGAGGCAGTGATTGGTGTGAAACGCGAAACCGGGCTCCGAGCCGGCCTTCCCCGCCGCTTCCCGCACGCTGGGCGAAATCTCCCAGTGCGTGCCGCCGGTAGCGTCGGCCACGAGGTAGTTGTGGCCCGAGGTCACTGGAGCCTCCTTCAGTAAACGCTCCATCGAGCCGCGGTCCGGGCGCGCCAGCGCTTCGCGCACGAGCGCAGGCCAGAGGAGTCCGGGTCGCGCGTCGCGCGTATTGAGGTTGTTCACGCCGAGCATGCGGCCATCGGCGGTGTAACCCATTAGCCCCACGCAACCGACGAGCGAGAACAGGAGCATCTCGGGCGCTTCGTCGTGCGAAGGTACCTCCAGGACCGCGACATAGAGCTTCGCAGTGCCATGCATGTCCCAGGTCTGCCCGCCCACGGACTCAAGGCCGGTATTCACGAAAAGCGTCGAACAGCCTTTCTCCTCGCCTCTTCCTCCGGATTGCGGCACGTGGATGTCGCGGAAATCCGTGTAGTTGTTCAGCACCACCAGGTCCTCGATCGAAGCCCCTGAACCCTGCGCGATGCCCTCGATCTCCTCGGCGATCCTGGGGCTCCAGGACCGCGTGATCTCCCACTGGCGTTCCGCGAGGTCGGAGAGCGTTTCGCCATGGAGGGCGGGATTCGCCTCACGCATGAGCTCCCGGCGGATCGCCACTAGCTCCCTGATCCCAGCGCGGAAAGACTCTCCGTGCATACGCCCCCAGTCGCGGGGTGGCTTCGCCCGCTCGTATCGGAGATGCGGGAAACCCTGATCCGTTCTCGAAGCCACGCCCATCTCAGCGCGTTTCCTTCAGGAAGGCGTGGATCGCCGATGGGGAAGGGCAGATGAGGTAGCGTTTCCCCTCCCTGTCCTTCTCAAAGTACCGCGCCACGCTCTCGGGCGCAGCGCCCCTGAACCAGCCGGTGCCGTTCTCCAGGAAGCACTCCAGCCCGCTCACGCGGCTGAGCTCCGACCGCACCTTGGCCTCGAACTCCTGAACGCGCCGCTTGTAGGATTCGGCATCCGCCACGAATTTTTTCACGGCCTGCATGTAGGCCAGCAAGGCGTACTCGTCGCCGTCCCAGGTGCTGATCATGGTGAGCGGAGTTTTGATGAAAACTTTTTCCGTGCACCAGATCACGGCCATCTGGCCGCCGACGTAAGCGTAGCTGATGTCGGGCTGGAGCTCGGTGTCGTTGGAGGCGAAGTAGGTGTCGAGCTGAAAACGGTGCAGCTGGCTCGCCGTCTCGTTGTAGACCAGGGCCACGTTGAGCTCATTGCAGAGCTTTTTCAGCGCCACGAGAAATTTGCGAGGAGCCCGCTCCATGCTGAGCATCTTCAAAGGCTCGATCCAGACCGCCAAGTGCTGCCCCTGGCGAAGCTGGTCCCGCACCTGTCCCAGAACCTGATCCATGTTCTGAAGCGTGGGGTAGGGGAGGATGTCAACGGGGAAGAACGGCTCGCGTCCCGACAGCCCTCGGGACATGAAGCTGCCATGTCCGAAAAAGCAGCCCGAAAAGCTAATCATCCGATGCGCGGGCTTGCGGTACTGCCAGAGCGACTTCGTGACCTTGTCCACGCATTCGCTCAACCCGCTCGCCGTGTACATGTGGCGCATGTCCTTGGGCAGCAATCTCGAGAAATCGAGGAGAGTGCGCATGAAGTCCTCGCTCACGAAATTCGAGAGCGTGAGCTTGTTCACCATGTAGGGGAGCGCCATGCGCATGAACGCGGGGTCGAGGTCGTCGACGCCCAGTGGCGATAGCATGCCGTTGGAGAGGCTGAGCGGAGGCCGTTTCCAGCGAAGCGGGCAGGTGTAGTAGACCACGTCCCGGTATTTCTCCTCGTCGGCGTAGTCCTCGCGGATGTAGCGCTGCTCGTAGGCGCCGAATCCCCAGTTGATGTCGAGCATGGAGCGCGCCACCCTCGTGCGGTTGCGGCCCTGGATGCGGTCCACGCCATGCTGGAAGGAGATCAGGGTCACGGCGCTCTTCATGAGCCGGCCCAGGCCCGCGCCCTGAAACTTCTTGTCCACGGTCGTGTCGAGCATGTAGATCGCACGCGGGTCGTGGAAATGCCGGTCCGCACGCACGCCCCTCTCGTAGGGGAAGCATTTCAGCGCGGAGCCGAAGGCCAGGCCGGCGAGTTTCTGCCCGTCCATCAGCCCAAGCGCGATGCAGGAGCGGTCTTTGAGTCCCGCTTCGAATTTCTCGATCTCGGTCTGGCGCGTCGGCTCGTAGTTCCGCCGTTCGAGGGTCGCCACCTGCTTCTTGAGGCGCCCGAAGGCGCGTGCGTCCAGGATCTTCAGGGTCAGCTTCGAGAGCGGCCCCTGAAGGGTGCGGGCAGCGAGGCGGTCCAAAGCCTCTTGAAGCTCCTTTTTCGAGGGGAGCTCGCCCTGGAGGACTTCCCTGAGCTTCCAGTCGGCCAGGATCTCATGGAATTCGTAGCGCCCGGAGGGGTCGTCCGCCGCGAGATCGTGCGCGGCGGGCTTCGACGCCAGCCCGGAGGGCTTCTCCACCTCTTGTACGAGGATGTCGATGCGCTTGAACATGGCCTTGATCTCGTCGGGGCCGCAGGCCAGGTTCATGCGGAAGCGCGCGGTGTGGGTTCCCGCGGGGTAGTACATCAGGCCTTCGCTGAATCGTTTCGCCACGAACTGGTCGAGCTGCTTGGAGTCCTTGAACTCGAAGCTGAAGGCCAGGCCGCACATGCGCGGTTTTTGAAGGATCGAGGCCCGGCGTTTCACAAGCGCCTTGAGCTCCTTTTCGACCATCTTCTCGATCTTCTGCACGTCGTCGCGGAACTGGTCGAGCACGAAACCGTGCGCGTATCCCCGCGCCATGGAGGCCACCGAAAAGTGCTCGACGAAGGGAAGCTGTTCGTGGCTTACCACCACCCCCACCTGTGCTTTCTTCGCGCAGGTGACGTAATCGGGGTAGAGCCGCCCCCCGTTGCCGTCCTTGAGCTGGAACTGGAGGTGCCAGAAGAACTTGCGCCCGAGGCGGAAGCCGGTCTGCACCTCGTCGTAGATAAACGGCACGCGGAAGGAGCGGGCCATGTTCGCGAGAGCGTGGTGGAAACGCGCGGAAGAGTAGCGATCTCCTCCTTCGCACTGCATGGGCTCGATGATCACGGCGAAGATCTCGTGCGAGAGGAGCTTCTCACGCACTTTGAGCAGGCAGGAGATCTCGGATTCCAGGAGGGCGTCGCCCTTGCGGCGCGCGGCCGCCAGCGCCGGGCTCCCGGCGAGGAGCTGCTCGAAGCCCGTGGCGGGCGCATCGGCCCAGAGGGCCTGCCAACCCTCTGGGATCGGCTGATCCATCTCCGAGTGGTCCATCTCCGGCATGGGGGCGTACACCGCCTGAAACCCAGGCAACTCGAAGGGTTCCCGCTTGGGCGGGCTCCAGGTGGCGGAAAGGCTCACGAGCAGGCGCCCGTGGAAGCTGCCTTCGAACGCGAGCACCTTCCGCGCGCCCGGGTTCACCCTCCGCTCAAAGGCCGCTCCGAGCGCGAGCTCGTTCGCCTCGGCGCCCGAGTGGCAGAAGAAAAGAAAGGAGCGGTCCCAACCCAGCTTCCGCGAGAGCAGGCGCCAGAACGCGCGGCGGATCTCCTGCACCCGTTCCGAGTCCGCGAGGTTCAGCCAGCTTTCGAGGTGCTGGCCTGCGCCGAAGAAGGCGTTGGGGTTGAATCCCAGGCCCAGCGTCGCGATCTGGGAGGCGGCGTCGAAGATGCCCGAAACCTTGTCGGGTGCGGTTTCCACCGCGAGAAAGGGTCCCGCGGAGCGCCTGAGCGCCGTGAGATAGGGTTTCTTCTCGTTGGGCATGAGGTCGCCGGCCGCGTAGATCGCCAGGCGGGCCTTGGAATGGGCGTCGTCGCCGGAGGTTACCCACTGCATCTTCATAAACGGGTCCTTGGGAGGTTGGGTTGAGTTGACCCAATCTACCGCGCCACGCGTGGCGCGGCAAGGCCGCAGATGCTTATAACGCTGTGAAATCGTTCAATATTGAGTGAAAGCCAGACCTTCGGGGCCGAGCAGGCCGGTGGCCCAGCCCTGGTAAAGGGTGCCGTTGAAGGTCACGATGTTCACAGCGGATGCGCCCGCCTCGGCCACGTATGTATTGCCGATCGGGTCCACGGCCATGCCCGCCGGAAAATTCAGGGCGGCTGCAATCTCGGACTCATCGCCGGGCTCCCGCTGATGGAAGCGCAACAGGCGGCCGATCCCGGCCACGTTTTCGGCGACGTAGACGCGTCCCATACTGTCTACGGCTACGTTCGTGGGCGTATTCAGCCCGGTCACCGTTTCGATATCCGCATCCTCTTCGAACTCCGTGTTCGTGGCTCCGTCGCTGAGGGGCCGGGGATTGGCGATCCAGTCCACCCTTCCCACGCTCTCCAGAGTAACGATCAGGATGCCGTTCACGCCGAATGCGATGCCCGTGGGCAGGGTTGCGTAGACGGCGAAAACCTCCCTGTCCCGTGCCCGGAGCACGCGGTTCGTGCCTTCCTCCACAACGAACACCTCGCCAAAGGGGTCCACCGCGATGGCGCCCGGCGTGTCGATCCCGTCGATGAACACGTCGGAGTCGCCGCTGTCCACGTCAACCTCGAGGATACGGTCCTCGTTGGCCTCACTCACAAAAAGGCGGTTGTAGCGGTCAGTGGCGATGGAGCGCGCGCCGTTGAGGCCGGAGATCAGCACTTCCTTGTCGTCGTCCCCTCCGCGCCCGATTTTTTGGATCCTGCCCGCGCCGCTTTCGATGACATAGAGAGGAAAATCGAAGAGTGGAAGCTGCCCCTGGCGAAGCAGCGACGAGGGCGCCCGACCGCAGCCACCCAGGCCGCCCGCCAGCACCAGGGCGAGCGCAGCCGCGGCCGCAAGCGACACGGCGATGCCCGAGATCACCGGGTCGATCCTCCGCCCAGAGCGCTTCTCGGCGTCGGGCTGGCTGCGGGGGATGATTCGGTTACGCGGGCTGCGCATGGTTCGTTTTGCTTCCCTTAGAACTGGAGGCCCAGCCCGAAGAGCGGGTAGCCGTCCCTCTGGATGATGGGCTCAGACAGCGCGTCGCCATCCTGCTCCTTGATGTGGTGAATTCGGTATTTATAGCTGAACTGAAGGAACATGCCTTTGCCCTTTCCGCCCTTGCCGAGTGGAAAGCGCGCCCCGAAGCCCAGAAGCCAGCCGTATCCCGTCTGCTCCTCGATCGAACGGTCCGTGTAGGCGCGGCTCACGCTCATGATCCAGCCGCCCTCGAGATAGAAAGCTCCCCTGTGAATCTCCACCTTCGGGCCGAATCCGATATCGGTTTCGGCCTCCCCTTGCTTGTCGAGCTGGCCGAAGAATCCAAGTCCGTACCACTCCCACTGCTTCACGAGGTCTACCTGGGTGAGGAGGGTGGAGCCCTCGGGGCCCTCGCCGCCTTGCTCAGAGGAGTTGAAGAAACCCATCAGGCTTCCGGAGAGCAGGATGGGCCCGCCCCCCTTGGCTGCCGCCTGCTCAGAGAGCGCGAGCGGAGCGAGGAGTAGGGCGGTGCCGATCAAGATGCGTATGCTGACGTTTTTCATCGTTTGGTCCTGAAGAGCGGGATGGGCGACACGGTTTCATTGCCCCAGTAGTCCCGGGATTTCACCTGGAAGAAGTAGATCGTGTACTTGCTCAGGCCAGTGAGCGCGACCTCGTGCACGATGTCGTTCTCCTCCTGCGCACCCGCGGGCAGGGTGATCGTGGTGGGAGCGATCAGCTCGTTCGTGTCGTAGTCGATGCCGGTGGAGTACTCCACCGTGCTGTCGGCCCATTCGTCGGTGATCCAAAGCACCTTGGCGGTAGTGTCGGTAACCTCGATCACCTGCAGCGACCCGATCACGGGCCCCGCTGTCTCAGCGCCCACGGGCGGGTAATCCGGAAGGGCGCCTGAAAGCGGAGAGTCCGGATCATCAGGCACGGCGCAGATATTGTTGAAGTAGGTGCCCTGGAGCGAAAGAGTGGGGCCCCAGACGGCGTTGCTTACGGCTCGGTTCGTGGCGTCTTCCTCGGCCTGCACTTTGGCGATAGATCCCGCCAAAGCCACGTTCAGTTTTCCCTCTGCGAGCAGGGTCTTGATCTGGTTCGCCCCGTAGAGGTCGAAAAGGTCGATCACCACGTTTGAAGTCACGGTACCGGGCGTGACGCCCGCGAGGGTGGTCTCCCACTTGCCCACCGTGGTGCCGTCCGTGAGCCACGAGGTAACCTGAGCCGTGGGGGCCGAGGTGTCGGGGTCGGAGATGAAACCCGTCTCACCGATGCCCACTCCGTTGACCACGATCGCGGCCTTGCCCGAGGCCTGCCGTTCGAGATTCAGGGTCAGGAGGGCCTGCGTGATCGCGACGTTGTTCACCCCCACGTTGGGGAGAGGGGCATCGAAATGAAACTCCACGGCCTGGAAGGGCGCGGAGAAGGCCGTGCCGCAGGTTCCCGCTAGAGGAGCCGGACAGCCGCCGCCCCCGTAGCCGTTGGGGTTGCTCCACCCGCAGCTTGTGTGGGGGTTGCGGACGGTGCCGGTGAAGAAGCTCGAGCCGAAAGAGGTGCCGTCCTCGTGCACGTATTCGTTCTGGAAGGTCCGGCTGGCGCTGTTCGCGCACGAAAGCGCGCTCTGGGCGATCGTGTAGCCCGTGAGGATCAGGTAGCCTTGGTAGACCGGGGTGTCGTCGCCGAACACCACGGTCAGGTCGCCGTCGCCGAGCATGTCGAGCGGGGTGACGATGGCGCTGCCCGTGCCGCTCGCGCCGCGTGAGAGAAGATTCTGCAGGTTGAAGTCCGAGGTGTTGCGCGAGCAGTGCTTGTAGTGGTCAACCTGCCATTGGTTAAAAAAGAGGTTCTCGTCGGGATCAGCCGCGGGGCTGCCCTCGTAGTAGGCGTGGGCCACCCGCGTGGTCGTGTTGCTGAACTGTCCGGCGGGGGGCCGGCCCGTGAACACGCCGTTGGTGTCATTGGTGCCGCAGACCATGACGCCTTCCGTGTCGGTGCTGTTACGCGAGACATCCACCACGAGCTGAGACTTCGTGAGCTTGAAGTTGTTGGCGGGATAATCGTAGACGAAGCGGATCGCCACTTCACCGTTGTCCACGGTAGGGTCGCCGATGAGGTAGTCCGTTCCGTTGAAAAGCAGGTCCGTCGTCGGCCAGGTCGCCCCCAGGTCCTGGGCTGAAGCCACGAAAGTCACCTGCGTGATCGCACCGATGGAGGACGACGAGCCCACGGCATCACGCGCCGTCGCGCCGCCGGAGTCGAAGGGGATCTTCTGCCCGCAGCTCACACCCGCCAAGGCAAGTCCCGCCGCGGAAACCAATGCCAGCGCGTAGTCCTGGGCCACGGTGGCCCGCGCGAGCACTGTCCATCTTTGGTTTCTCGACACACCGCGCACGGCGGGCCTCCTTTGGGAATAAGCCCCTCTGAAGATTAAGTATATTTCACACTTAGTATATTTGTAAATTGCTACTTGACTAATTTAGTCAAAAAAAGGCGAATGACCCCGGAGGCTTGCGGGGCCAGATTCCTTGTCAATAACTTAATGAATAATCCCGGTAGGTTATCTATTTCTTACCGGTCTGGCCGATGGTGATCATCAGGCCGAAGTCGGTAGAAGTCCGAGTCGGTGAAGGCGAAGTTCCGATCTCAGAAGTCAGGTTTCGATAGGCCACTCTGGGCCCGATCATCAGTTTCTTGCCCACTTTGAATCGAAAACCGGCAGCTCCGCCAAATCCCGGCGCCATGCTGGAGTCAGCCTGCCCGGTGCCGTATGTGAAGCCGGCCTGCCCCTGTACGAAGAAGCCCAGGAGCTTTGGTACCTGAAATCTTGCGAACGCTCCGCCAAACGCGAGCCCACCGAATTGGTCAGTGGCCGTTGTCATCTTGGTGAGGTCGAGAAACACTCCCGGTTCGAAAAACGGCTTCACCGATTCCGAGACCTCGAACCCCAGCGTGGTCCCACTCTTCTCGAATCCAGAGTGCGCGTCCCCCGAGAGCTGGCTCAGCCCTCCATAGAGCGAGAATCGCGCCTGCGCGCTCCGCGCTGGGCCCGCGGCCGCGGCGATCGTCGCGATCATCGCCGCTACCCTGAGTGCTCCTGCCATCCGTTGCGAGGGGTTCCTCATGACTCCGATTCTATCACAGCGCGCAACGCGATCATGGGCAGGCTGAGCCAGAACTTTGACGGATTCTCCACAATTCAGGGGACAAATCGCTTCCTGGTCGGGTGAGCCTGAGTTACCTTCGCGCCGTGTCCCGCTCCCGCGCCTCCTCCCGACTTCGACTTTCGCAGATCATCGAAGACCTCCATTCCCGGTGCCGCCCCGAATGGGCCGCCGAATGGGATAACATTGGGCTGCTGCTCGGAGATCCCTCCTGGAGCACGGACGGGGCGGTGGTGTCGGTGGACCTCACCCGCGAGGCGCTCGACGAGGCCCGCGAACGCGGATCCCGCCTGATCGTTACCCATCATCCCGCTATCTTCCGCGGCATCAGGTCGCTCGTGGCTTCCGAGCCTCGCGCCCTCGATACCCTGATGCTCGAGGCGGCCACGCACCGGATCGGGATCGTGGCCTGCCACACGAATTTCGACGTGGGGGCCGTGGAAGTCGCGAACCGCATCTGCGATGGGCTGGATCTGATGCCTTTGGGGCGTCTTTCGGAGAAGGGTCCCGTGGAGGGGCTTCAGCCGGGGGAGGGCTACGGATTTTATGCGGATTTCACCCGGAAGATGGCCTTTTCAGAGGTGGCTCATCGTGTTAAAAGGCTGTTCAAGTTAGACGGGTATTGGGTCACGGACCCCCCTCCCGCCCAGGTCCGGCGGGTGGGATTCGTGGCCGGCAAAGGAGCTTCCTTTGCCACAGTGGCGCGAGAAGCCGGTTGTGATCTCTTCATCACCGGCGAAGCGGGCTACCATGTGGCGCTCGAGGCTTCGCGCCGCGGCCTGGGCCTCATGGAGTTGGGGCATCGCGAGAGCGAGTTCTTTTTCTTGGAAGTGATGAAGAGCTGGCTGCAGGACCTGGGTTTAAAAACGGTGGCGCTCAACCGGGCCACTCAACGGAGCAAGACGTGAACGCAACTCTTTCCCTTCGCGACCAACTGAAACTGCTCGAACAAGTTCAAGAGCTCGACGTAAAAATCGCCACGCTGGATCGCAAGAAGGGCTCGCTGCCCGACGCTCTCAAGGAGCTCGATGCCAAGATCGCCGGCTTCCAGAAGACGCTGACCGCGAAGGCCGCGGAAAAGGAAGACATCGAAAAGGGGCAGCGCCAGGCCAAAGCCGCGCTGGAGCTGAATCAAGATCGCCTCGCCCGCGCTTCGGGCAAGCTCGAGAACGTCGGCAACCAGCAGGAGTTCCAGGCTGCCTCGAAAGAGATGGAGCAGCTCAAGAAATCTAACGAAGAGCTGGCCAAGCAGCAGGCCGATTTCACGGCGAAGCTGGCGGCCATCGCGGCCGAGTGTGCCGGCGTTGAGGCGCAGATGAACGAGGTCAAGGGCGAACGCGACAAGGTTTCGCAGGCGGTCCTGGGTCAGGTGGGCGAGCTCGACGGCTCTCTCGGAGAGGTGCTGAACGAGCGCAAGGAGAGGGTGGTCGGCGTTCGCAAGGACCTCCTGGCCCGCTACGACCGCCTTCGGGGCGCGCGCGCGGGTTTGGGCATCGTTCCCGCGACGGGCGGGCGCTGCAATGGCTGCAACATGCACTTGCCGCCGCAGCTGTTTAACCAGGTGCAGCGCTGCGAGGACATTTACAACTGCCCCAGCTGCAATCGCATTCTTTTCATTCCGGGCGCCCGCTGAAGCGGCGCCTAGGACGGACACAGGTTTCGGGCCTTCGGGTCCGGGAAATAGGAGCGCACGGAACGGGCGATCGCTGGCGAGGGCCTCACGGCCCCCGCGGGAGGAAAGTCCGGGCTCCACAGAGTACGGTACTGGCTAACGGCCAGGCGCAGGCGGGTGAAAACCCGCGGGCGACGGAAAGTGCCACAGAAAACAAACCGCCCCGAGGGCTCAGGCTCACGGGGTAAGGGTGAAAAGGTGGGGTAAGAGCCCACCGCGCGGCCGGTGACGGGAGCGGCATGGCAAACCCTACCGGGAGCAAGATCAAATAGGGGGGCGCTTCCATCTGTCACAGGGTGGGAGGGGGCCGGCTCGGTTCCAAGGCCCCCGGGTAAGATCGCTTGAGGCGCACGGCAACGGGCGTCCCAGAGGAATGATCGCCTCCGCTTCGCGGCTTCGGTCGCGGGCGAAGACAGAACCCGGCTTACAGTTCCGTGCGCTCCGAATCTTTTGTTTTGTTTATCGGTGTTTGGCGGTAGGGATTGCACCGATGAAGACGTGGGGCGTGCAGGACTCGCTCAAGCTGTACAATGTCGAGAACTGGGGCGGGAAATACTTCCACGTGAGCCCTGAGGGCAACCTCCAGGTAAACGCCCGGCAAAGCGACGGCCCCACCGTCGATCTCACTCAAATCATCGCGGAAGTGAAGACCCGTGGGCTCGACCTCCCCTGCGTCGTGCGTTTCCAGGACATCATTCGCCACCGCGTGGTGAAGCTGAATGAAAGCTTCCGCGAGGTCATCGCCGAGGCCGGCTACAAGGGCCAGTACCAGGGCGTCTACCCCATCAAGGTCAACCAGATGCGTGAGGTGGTCGAGGAGATCGTCGACGCTGGCTGGAAGTACGACTTCGGCCTCGAGGCCGGCTCCAAAGGAGAGCTCGCCGCCGTCATCGCCATGGAGACTCCCGAGAACTCCCTGGTGATCTGCAATGGTTACAAAGACTACAGCTTCATCAAGACAGCGCTCCTAGGCCTCAAGCTCGGCAAGCACGTCATCATCGTCGTCGAGAAGCTCACCGAGCTTTATCAGATCATCGAGGTGGCGAAGGAGCTCAATGTCACGCCTCGGATCGGAATCCGCACGAAGCTCAACTCCAAGGGCAGCGGCAAGTGGGAGGGCAGCGGCGGCGAGCATGCCAAGTTCGGCCTCTCCACGCCCGAGCTTCTGCACGCCGTTCATGTGTTGAAGCAGGCCGGGTTCGAGCAGAGCTTCGAGCTCGTGCACTTCCATATTGGTTCGCAGATCTCGAATATTCGTGCCATCAAGGACGCGGTGCGCGAAACCTCGCGCATCTACGCCAAGCTCCGGAAGATGGGCGTGGGCGTGCAGTACCTCGACGTGGGCGGCGGCCTGGGCGTCGATTACGACGGTTCCCGCACCGACTTCGAGAGCTCCGTGAACTACTCCATTCGTGAGTACGTCTCCGACATCGTCTACTCCATCAAGGAGGTCTGCGACGAGGAGGAGGTGCCGGTACCGAACATCGTTTCGGAGAGCGGCCGCGCCCTGGTGGCGCATCACAGCGTGCTCGTGGTGAACGTGTTCGGCAAGATCGCCATGGATTCACCCCCGATCGGCCTCGAGGAGAGCGCTGACGAGGAGACCGTGGTGAAGGAGATGCGGTACGTCGAGCAGAACGTCACCAACAAGAACCTGCTTGAGATGTATCACGACGCCCTCGAGCGCAAGGAGCAGGCCCAGAGCATGTTCAAACTCGGGTATCTCTCGCTCGAGGATCGGGCCAAGGTAGATGCGCTTTTCTGGAGGATCGCCCGGAACGTTTACAAGCGCTCCAAAGAGATGAGCTCGGTGCCGGACGAGATCAAGGAGCTCGATAAGTTCCTGGCCGATCAGTACCTTTGCAACTTCTCGGTGTTCCAGTCCATGCTCGACCACTGGGCCATCAAGCAGCTCTTCCCGATCATGCCCATCCACCGGCTGAACGAGGAACCCACGCGGGAAGCCACTTTGGTGGACATCACCTGCGACTCCGACGGCAAGGTCTGCAAGTTCATCGATCTTCGCGAGATCAAGGACACGCTTCCCCTTCACGAGCTCAAGGAAGGCGAGCAGTACAACCTCGGAATTTTCCTCATGGGCGCCTATCAGGACATCATGGGCGATCTCCACAATCTCTTCGGCCGGGTGAATGAGGTGCACGTATTCCTCGATGAGACCGAACCGGGCGGCTACTACATCGAAGAGGTGATTCAGGGGAACAAGATCAAGGATGTGCTGTCCTGGATCCAGTACTCAGACGCTTATCTCGCCAAGCGGGTGAAGACCCTGATCGATCTGAAGGTTCGGGCCGGCGAGATCAAGCCCAGCGAGGGCGTGAAGCTTCAAGACTTCTACGAGGAAGTATTGGGCGGCTACACCTACATGGACGGCAACGGCCGTCGCGGTTCGGCTCCCCAGGAAACGAGAGCGCTGAACCATGAAAATCCTCAACCAGGGCTTTGATCACGTTGAAGTAGCGGTGAGGGACCTCGTTCCTCACATCGCGATGTGGGAGCGGATGGGGTTTGAGCGCACGGGCTCGCGCCAGTGGACGGAGCGCGGCACCGAGTCCGTGGTGCTTCAGCAGGGCTTCGTGCGGGTGATGCTCACTTGCGCCAGAGACGAGCGCAAGGCGGCGGGTGACCTGGCTGTCGAATTTCAAAAGAAGCACGGCGACGGAATCTGCGTGTTGGCGCTCGAGGTCGACGACGCGACGAAGGCCTTCGAGGAGTGCGTGGCTCGCGGCGCCCGCGTGGCGATGAAGCCCCGGCGGTCGGAATCGAAGCTCGGGTCGGTGGTGCGCGCCGAAATATACACCCCGGATGATCTTCGTTACGCCTTCATCCAGCGCAAGGCGCCGGGCGGCCTCCGAGAACCGGCGTTGCTGGACGAGGGCCTTGAAGTTTCTCGTCTGGAGTCGGCCTCGCCTCACCACGTTCGCGTGATCGACCACCTCACCAACAACGTTTCGATCGGGGAGATGGGCAAGTGGGTCGCCTGGTACAAGGACGTGTTCGACTTCGAGGTCGTGCGCCAATTCAAGATCAAGACCGGCCGCACCGGTCTTGTCTCAGACGTCGTGCGGTCCAAAGACGGCAGGATCACGGTGCCGATCAACGAAGCCACCGAGCCCGAGAGTCAGGTTCAGGAATTCGTGACACGATTCGAGGGCCCAGGCGTTCAGCATCTGGCCTTCCTGACGCTCGACATTCAATCCACCGTGGGTGATCTCGGCAAGAAGGGCTTCAGATTTCTCAGCGTGCCCGCGACCTATTACGAGGCCGTGCCGGGCCGCGTGCCGGAATTGACCGAGGACCTGAAGACTTTGGAGCGCCTGCAGATCCTCGCTGACGGCGAGGGCGGCGGCTACCTGCTCCAGATCTTCACCGAAGAGGTCATGGGTCCGTTCTTCTTCGAGTTCATTCAGCGCAAAGGCAACAAGGGCTTCGGTGAGGGCAACTTCAAGGCTCTTTTCGAGTCCATCGAGCGCGATCAGATCAAGCGCGGCGTTTTGAAGGTCTGACGGGCCCGTCGATCGCCATCGACACCACCATGTCGCTCGCTACGTTCACGGCCGAGCGTCCGCGCGCGATGATCCAGTCCACCGTGAGCAGCAAAGGCAGGGACTCCGTAGGAAGCCCCACGGTGGAAAGCACGAGCGCGAGCGAGATGAACCCCGCTTCGGGCACGCCTGCGATCCCCATCGCCGCCACCATGCTCAGAAGCGCCACCACCACCTGATCGGCGAAGGCGAGATCGATGCCCACGGCCTGCGCCACCATCAGCGCGGCCATGGCCTCGTACAGCAGGATCCCATCGTTGTTGAAGTTCGTGCCCACGCAGGCCCCGAGCGTGCTCGCCTGTTTCGTGACCTTAAGTCGCTCCAGCGCCTTCAGAGTCAGGGGGAGCGTGGCCAGGCTGCTGTTGGCCCCGATGGAATACACCACGGGCTCGCGGGCCTCGCGCCAGAATTGGGGGATCGAGCGCCCGAGATACAGCAGCCAGGCGTGGTGGGTGATCAGCACGTGGAGCGAGAGCCCGCCCAAACCCAGGGCGACGTAGTAGGTCAGGCCCTTCAGCGACTCAAACCCTGATTTCCCTACGGCAAAGGCCACTGCTCCCAGAACGGCCACCGGCGCGAGCTTCGTCACCCAGGTCAGGATGATTTCCGTGGCCCGCAGGCAAAGTTGTATGGCCGATTCGGCGTTGGCCGCTACCGCGGAAACCTCCGGGTCCTTCTTCAGTCGACGGAGCGCGAAGCCCAGAAGCAGGGCGAGCAGGATTACGGTCAGCGCGAGATTTTCGGCAAAGGGCTGCACTACGCTCGTCGGAACGAAGCCTGCGATTACTTTCGCGAACTCGATCTTCTGGTTGATCTTCTGATCGGGAGTGGCAGCGGGCTCGGCGCCGGAAAAGAGGGGTGCGAGGTGATCACCCACGCGAAAAACGTTGGAGAGGGTAAGTCCGATGGCCAGCGCGATCCCGCCGTTGAGAATGGCCACACCCAACATCCGCGAGGCATGGCGCCCCTTCACTTCCGTAGAAACAACGGCATGCAGAATCGCGAAAAACAGTAGGGGAGTCGCGAAGACCTTGATGGCCTGGATCAGCACTTTCCCGATCTCGCCCAAGGGGGCGGTGGCTGGGCCTAGCGCGAAGCCCAGCAGGGCCCCCAGGATCATGCCAAGGATGATCTGGCCCGTAAGCGACCTCAGGAGTGCCGTGATTCTGCTCATTTCGGGATGATAGGGGGCGCGCACCGGGCGGTCCACGTGCTCCCCGGAAATCTTCGAAATTTCGTGGCAAAATGGTAGTGGAAGGGACGCCTCGGGAGGCCCCAATGATCAAGAGTCAGGTTCCAGAATATTTCCGCAAACGCAGGGATTCGTTGATGAAAGCGAATTCCGCTGCCGCGTTCATCCTCCCCGCGAATCCAGAATACGTCCGGAACAACGACGTTCACTACCCGTTCCGGCAGGATACGAACCTGTATTACCTCACGGGTTTCGACGAACCCGAAAGCTGCCTGGTGCTGGCGCCTACGGGTCTTGAGTCGCCCGCTTACCAAGTGGTGCTTTTCGTCCGTGAACGTGTCCGCGAACGCGAAATCTGGGAAGGCGAGCGATACGGCGTGGACCGTTCGGCGAAGATCTTCGGAGCGGACCTCTGCTTCCCCATCCATGAGTTGGGAAAACAGCTGCCGGGACTTCTGAAGCACGCGGAGAGCGTCCACTATTCGTTGGGGCGCGACGCTGAGACGGACCGCGTGGTTCTTCGCGCGCTCGAGGAGCAGCGCAGCTCCCAGGGGAGGAGCGGGCGCGGCCTGCTGCCCCTCCTGGACTCGCGGCCGGTCGTGGGCGAGCTGCGGCTTCGGAAGGGGCCCGAAGAAGCGGATCTTCTCCGAAGGGCCGGCAAGGTGAGCGCCCTCGCACACAAGACGCTGATGGAGCAGGTGCGTCCGGGGTGGAACGAATTCGAGGTCGAGGCGCTCGTGAATTTCACGATGCGGAAGAACGGCTCTGAGCGGCTCGGGTACGACAGCATCATCGCCGGGGGGCGCAACGCCACGTGCCTGCACTACCGCGCGAACAATGAGCCGCTGAGGGATGGCGACCTCCTGCTCGTTGATGCGGGTGGCGAGTGCGATTACTACACCGCCGACATCACACGCACCTTCCCGGTGGGCCGCACCTTTACCTCGGAACAGGCCCAGATCTACGACATCGTACTCAAGGCACAAAAGGAGTGCGTCGCGATGACCCGTCCGGGCCTCACGATCGAGCAGCTTTACGATCATGCCGCCCGCGTGATGATGGAGGGCGTGGAGGCGCTCGGACTCCTGAAGGTCCCCGCCGCGAAGTTCATTTCTGAGGCCGGCCACAAGGCGCTGTTTCCGCACGGCATCGGGCATTGGCTGGGTATGGACGTTCATGACTCAGGCATTTACAAGTTGGGTGGGGCGGCTCGAAAGCTTGAGGCGGGTATGTGCTTCACGATCGAACCGGGTCTCTATTTCCAGCCGGACGATGCTCAGTGGCCCGAGAAGTACCGGGGCATCGGCATCCGGATCGAGGACGACATCCTCGTCACGCCGGAGGGCTGCGAGGTGCTCACCGCCGGCGCCCCCAAGGAGCGCGCCGAGATCGAGGCGCTCCGCGCCGGCAGCCGCTGAGAGACCGGCCATGAGCGCAACTCCTTCACCGGTATCGCAACCCGCCGTTCTTGCGCTTCGTCCCGTGAAGCTTGGCCCTTTCACGCTGGAGCATCCTTTCATCCTCGCGCCCATGGCGGGGATCACCAATTCGCCCTATCGGCGCCTCATGCGCCGAATGGGCTCGGCGCTCATGGTTTCGGAGCTCATTTCCGCGAACGGCATGGAGTACGCGAGCCAGCGCACCTTGGGCATGCTGAAGTTTCACGAGGAGGAGCGCCTCCTCGGGCACCAGATCTTCGGCGACACCACGGAGAACCTCATCCGCGGCGCTCAGAAGGTCGAGGAGTTCGGGGCGAACTTCGTGGATCTGAACCTCGGTTGCCCGGTGCCCAAGATCGTGAAGAAGGGTGCCGGCGCCGCTATGTGCCGGAATCCGGCCCAGCTCGAGAAGGTGCTCAAGGCGATGGTGGAGTCCGTGAAGATTCCCGTGACCATCAAGATCCGTACTGGCTGGGACGACAGCGCCCGAAATGCGCTCGAAGTCATTCAAGCTGCACACCAGGCGGGCATCACCTGGGTGGCGGTGCATGGGCGTACGCGCGCCCAGGGCTACTCAGGCGAGGCGGACTGGGAGTTCATCGGCAACCTCAAAGCCAAGAGCCCGCTCCCCATCATCGGAAACGGCGATCTCTCCACTGCCGAACGCGCCGTGGAACGCATGACCACCTACGGGGTCGACGCCGTGATGATCGGCCGCGGCGCTCTTCGAAATCCGTTCATTTTCCGTCAGGCCCAGGCTCTTTGGGAGGGGCGAACGGCGCCCGTGACGACGCTCAACGACTACTTGGAACTTCTTCAGAGCCAGCGCGAAACCCTCAAGGGATACTTCAGCCCGAAACTCGCGGCCCTCCACGCCAGGAAGTTCCTGGCCTGGTATTCGGCCGGCTTCCCGGGCGGCTCCGAGTTTCGTCGCAACGTTTTCACTCTCGTGCAGGAGGAGGACCTCTGGGCCGAAGCCCGCGGTTTCTTCGAGCGGAGCTGGCGCACTCGCGACTTTAGACATCTGGCCGAGCCCTTCCTCATGGGGGGCCACGGCTGAGCGTTAGCGGCTGAGGCGGACTTTCTTCCCTTCGATCTCGAGAGCGTATTCGCCGGGCCCGCCTTCGCTGAGCTCGGAGAGGAGCAGGTGATAGGGGGCGCGCAGAAATCGTGCCTCAGTTCCGTCGGAGAGCCGACAACAGAGGCGGTCCGGCGGCCGGTGGGTCAGGGTTCCGCCGTCGAGTTTCTCCCTGACGCCGCCACAGAGCACGAGCGTGAACCCCTTTCGGGAGTCGCCCTCCAGGCTGGCCACGAAGCGAGGGGTGTCTTCCACCTTCACCGGCCGGGTCTCAGATCCGATCCGAACTCGCCAGCCTCCACTCACGTCTCGTTCCAGGTTCCGGTGGAAGGCCTCCGCGGTTCGGGCGTGGGTGATCTCCTCGCCGTTCGAGCGCCAGACACCGGCCCGGTCGAGCGTCAGCTCCTCGAGGTCCATGAAGATCACTCGGGTCTCTGCCATGACAAAAGAGGATGCCGCGCCGGGCGCCTCGGGTCAAACCGGGGCGCTCGCAAAACGGCCTCCCCTCGGGCAACATCCGCAGCATGTCGAACACCTTCGATCCGCGCGGGCCACGGCCCACCGAACTGACTTACAACAGCTATTTGATGGTGCCGGAGCTCCTGGAGCTTCAGCGCCCGCAGTCGAACCCGGTCCACAACGATGAAATGCTCTTCATCATCATTCACCAGGCCTATGAGCTTTGGTTCAAGCTCGTGCTGCAGGAACTTAAGAACGCGCTTGAGTGCATGAAGCAGAAGCGGGTTCTGCGAGCGCAGCACTTCGTGAAGCGCACGGTGGAAATCTTCAAGGTGCTCGTGCAGCAGATCCACATCCTGGAGACCATGACGCCGCAGGAGTTTCTGGGCTTTCGCGACAAGCTGATGCCCGCGAGCGGTTTTCAGAGTCTCCAGTTCCGAGAAGTGGAGTTTCTCTGCGGTCTGAAGGAGGAGCGTTATCTCACCTTCTTCAAGGATCGCCCTGAGTACCTGGAGCGCCTGAAGGCCCGGCTTGCGGGCGAAGACCTTGCGTCCGTTTTCCTAGAGATGCTCCACGCAATGGATTACGACGTTCCCCAGGGCGCAAAGGCGCTGCTCCTCAAGGGCGACGAGGCTGCCAAGGGGAAGGTGCTCGACGCGCTACGAAGCATCTACGAGGAGCCCGAGACGGAGCTTCCGCTCTACTTGCTCGCGGAATTGCTGATGGACCTCGACGAAGGGCTCATGCTTTGGCGCGAGCACCACGTACGGGTCGTGGAGCGAGTGATCGGATTCAAACACGGCACTGGCGGCTCAAGCGGCGTGAGCTATCTCAAGACCACCGTCGATAAAAAGGCCTTCCCCTGGCTTTGGGAAGTGCGCACGCATCTCATTCCCCGCCCTTGAGGTCCGCGGCGAGACGCATCCGCGCTTCGCGTCTCTTCTGAGCTTCAGCGTAGCGGCGCTTCTCTTCCGCGGACTCCGGCAGTACCGGAGGTACCGGAGTCGGCCGGCCGTTGTCGTCGAGCGCCACGAAGGTGGTGTAGGCCGTCGCCGTGTGAAGCCGTTCGCCGGTGAGAGGATGTTCTGATGTGACCTTCACTCCCACCTCCATCGAGGTTCGCCAGGCGTAGTTCACGCTGGCTTGAATGTGAACGACATAGCCCTTTTTCACCGGGGCCACGAAGTGAAGCGCGTCGATCGAGGCCGTCACGACGACCTTCCTGGCATGTCTTCCCGCCGCGATCGCGGCAGCGATATCGATCCACGACATCACCGTGCCCCCGAAGATCGTTCCGATCGCGTTGGTGTGGGAGGGCAGCACCAACTGAGTCATCTCAACGAAGGAGGCGCTCGGAGGCTTTGCCGCGAGGGAGGACGAGCCGCCCTTGGAAACTGGTTTGGAGGGAGGGGTCATGCCCCTGAGTGTACCGGGAGCCGGGAGCCACGTCAGGCCCCCAAGCCTCAGTTCGAGGAGGCGGCGGGCGGAGGGCCGGCGTCGGGCATCAAACCGGCATCCATGTTCACCACCAGGGCGCGCGCATGGTTCCCAGTCGCGATACGCAAATCATCCACCACCAGGCAGTCCGCGTTGTCGGCGGAGGCGGCGCCTTCCACATGGGCAACGGCGCTTTCCTCGTGCTCGGATGCCACGCTGGCGATCAGGCCGCCTGAAAGGACGAGGAGCTCCGTCCTCTTCAAAACGCTTCCCCAGTCGCTGAGTGCCGCTGCCCGGGGCACAAGCCCGTTTCTGAGTACCAGAGTCCCTTCATCCGACAGGACCTCTGCCGACCGAAACGCGCCCTCGAATGCACCGGCTACGCGAAGGCCGTGAATCATGTCCGGAGTGAAGGTACAGCTCACGGAGGACTTTTCCTCACGAACGCACCCAGCCAATGAGGCCCCAGCCAGAGCGATTCCAGAAAGAAGAAATACCCAGGGGTATCGTTGAATCCGCACGGCGGTACTCTGCCTTGTTCGGCGAAATAATGCAATGCGTCAAACACTAACCTTGAATCTTAGATCCAATCTTATTGGAATGATTGAAAAAAAACGCATCCCGAGCCTTGATCTCAATCTTGACCATGCTAAAGCCTTTTTTAAGGGCAAGAACTTGATTGCCGCCATTGGGTTTCTATACTGGGTCGGGGGACATTCCGGATGGACGCTTCGAACAAGGATCGGTCGGGCGAAGAGCTTCTCTCCACTATTGTGGAGCTGACGGGGCTT
This sequence comes from Bdellovibrionales bacterium, assembly GCA_020850015.1. Taxonomy (GTDB): domain Bacteria; phylum Bdellovibrionota; class UBA1018; order UBA1018; family JADZFF01; genus JADZFF01. Next base: position 20,416 of record JADZFF010000178.1, read on the forward strand.
GAAGAGGGCGCTGTACGTCAGGAGCTGGGCAATATCCTGGACGGCGCCGGGCAACCTCAGGCGGATGTGACGCTGGAACAGCTCAGGGCGGCTCTTTTACAGTACTTGGAGTCCCTGAATGAGGACTTCGCCAATTCCGAGTCAGGTTTTCCGTCTCATTGACCGACAATTTGGCGTGGGATTTCACATCAAGGGTTCGGCATCGTCAAAGCCCAGTCGGGCCATTTCTCTGGATCAAAATATTTTCCCGTGGGGCGGCGCAACAGCCCCGGGCCTTTTGTATACTTTTGGGGTGAGATCGGCGGTGCCGCGGAGCGGCCCGCGCAAGGAGACCCAGAGATGATCATCCATTCCCCCAAATACCGTCTGCCTGACGACCTGGTTCAGCCGGATCTGGTTGGCTTCAGCGAGAGGCCGGTGGGGTACATTCCGAACCCGATCGTCATCGAGCAGACCGCTCGCGGGGAGCGCCAGTACGACATCTACTCCCGTCTCCTTCTCGATCGAATCGTATTCCTCGGGACCGAGGTGAATGACACGGTGGCGAACCTGATCATCGCCCAGATGTTCTTCCTGGAATCCTCGGACCCCGACAAGGACATCCACTTCTCCATCCATTCGCCCGGTGGGTCGGTGACCGCCGGTCTGGGTATTTACGACGTCATGCAGTTCGTGAAGTGCAACGTCTCCACCTACTGTCTGGGGCTCGCGGCCAGCATGGGTGCCCTGCTTCTGGCGGCCGGTGAAAAGGGAAAGCGGTACAGCCTCCCGAACAGCCGGATCATGGTGCATCAGCCTCTCGGCGGCGCCCGGGGGCAGGCTTCGGACATCGAGATTCAGGCGAAAGAGATCGTATTCCTCAAACAGCGGCTGAACGAGATCCTGTCCAAGCACTGCGACAAGGACATGGCAACGGTCAAGCGCGATACGGATCGGGATTTCTACTTCTCGGCGGAAGCGGCGAAGGAGTACGGCCTGATCGATACCTTATTGGTGAGCCGGGATCAGATGTAGGCAGTGTCGGCAGGGAAGCGGGCATCCGGAACGCGAGTTGGAGTAGCAGGGAGAAAAGGGGCTTATGGACGGTAAGAAATACGGCGACGGTTTCGGCAACCTCTGCTGCTCTTTCTGCGGGAAGAACCAGCGCGAGGTGAAGAAGCTGATCGCGGGCCCAACGGTCTACATCTGCGACGAGTGCATCGAGCTCTGCAACGACATCATCGCCGAGGAAGGCCAGAAGGAGACGACCTCCTCCGCCGATAAGCGCATTCCGAAACCCGCTGAGATCAAGTCCTACCTGGACGAGTACGTGATCGGTCAGGAGCACGCCAAGCGCATCCTCTCCGTGGCCGTTTACAACCACTACAAGCGCATCAATCACCAGACGACGCTGAACAAGAAATCGAAGGACGCGGTGGAGCTCCAGAAGAGCAACATTCTTCTCGTGGGCCCCACGGGCTCCGGGAAAACCCTGCTCGCCCAGACGCTCGCCAAGATGCTGAACGTGCCCTTCGCCATGGCCGACGCTACCGCCCTCACCGAGGCCGGATACGTGGGCGAGGACGTCGAAAACATCATCCTGAGTCTTCTCCAGAACTGCGATCACAACGTCGAGCGCGCGCAGCGAGGTATCGTCTACATCGACGAGATCGACAAGATCTCCCGCAAGGGCGAGAACGCGTCCATCACCCGTGACGTGAGCGGTGAGGGCGTTCAGCAGGCCCTCCTGAAGATCCTTGAGGGCACCATCGCGAACATCCCGCCGAAGGGGGGGCGCAAGCAGCCCCAGCAGGAGTTCATTCAGGTCGATACGAGCAACATCCTCTTCATCGTGGGTGGCGCTTTCGTCGGCCTCGACAAGATCGTCAGCGCCCGCAAGGGTCGAACCGCCCTGGGGCTGAACGCCAAGGTGGTGTCGAAAAAAGAAGAGACACTCTCGAACCTCATGGCCGCCGTCGAGCCGGAGGACATGTACAAGTTCGGAATGATCCCGGAGTTCGTGGGCCGCCTGCCGATCATCGCCACCCTGGGCGAGCTCGACGAAGCGTCGCTGGTGGACATTCTCAAGCGCCCCCGCAACGCGCTCACGAAGCAATACCAGAAGCTGTTCGAATACGACGGAGTGGAGCTCGTCTTCGAGGATGAGGCCATCGCCGCCGTCGCGCGTGAAGCCATCAAGCGCAACACCGGTGCACGCGGCCTCCGGGCCATCCTGGAGCAGTGCATGCTCGAGGTGATGTACGAGCTGCCGGCCAAGACCAACGTCAAGAAATGCGTGGTCAGCCGCGGCGTGATCGAGAAGCGCGAGCGCCCGGTCCTGGTCCTGGGCGATGGTAAGGAAGCCGACAAGCCCAGCGAGAAGGCTGAGAGCGCCTAGTCGCTCGTCCGGTCCCTTTGCACGGCAAATGCCGCCCCGTGCGGCGGCTCCGGGCGAAGAAAAGTCCCGCCCCATTCTCCGATTTATGATTTAGTGAAAGTAAGGGGGCGGAGGCCGCGCCCAAGCGGTCGCCGCTCTCGTCTCCCCGCCTAAGGAGGGCTTTCCATGAGCAAAACCAAAGACGTCGTTGAAACGGTCACCGTCCCGCTGCTCCCGCTCCGAGACGTGATCATCTTCCCGCACATGGTGGTGCCGCTTTTCGTCGGCCGGGAGAAGTCGATCAACGCGCTCGAGGAGTGCGTGAACCGAAAGATCGACCTCTTCCTGGTCGCCCAGAAGGATGCCGCCACGGTGAACCCCGCCGAGGGCGACATCTTCCAGACCGGTACGCTCGGAACGATCCTTCAGATCCTCCGCCTCCCTGACAACACCGTGAAGGTGCTCGTCGAGGGCAAGCGCCGCGCTCGGATCAAGGCCTACAAAGAGACCGATCGCATGATCGAAGCCACGGTCGACGTGATGCCCGAGCCCACGGATCACGGCGTGGAGGTTCAGGCGCTCGTGCGCTCGCTCAAGAGCACCTTCGAGAACTACGTGAAGCTCAATAAGCGTATCCCGCCCGAGATGCTCATGAGCGTGAATTCGGTCGAGGAGCCGGGTCGCCTGGCCGACCTCGTGGTGGCCCACCTGAACCTCAAGCTTGAGGACAAGCAGGCCATCCTCGAGCTTAGCGATCCGGGCGCTCGCATGGAACGCTTGCTGGAGCTCATGCAAGGCGAGATCGAGATCCTCCAGGTCGAGAAACGCATTCGCTCCCGTGTGAAGAAACAGATGGAGCGCTCGCAGAAGGAGTACTACCTCAACGAGCAGATGCAGGCGATCCAGAAGGAGCTCGGCGAGAAGGACGAGTTCAAGGCGGAGCTCACCGAGATCGAGGAGCAGATCCGCAAGAAGAACATGCCCAAGGAGGCGAAAGAGAAGATCCGCCGCGAGATCAAGAAGCTCAAGATGATGTCGCCCATGTCGGCCGAGGCCACCGTGGTGCGCAACTACATCGACTGGCTCGTCTCGCTTCCCTGGGGCGACGTCACCGAGGACCGCAACGACATCAAGGTCGCCGAGGAGGTCCTCGAGGAAGACCACTATGGCCTGAAGGATGTGAAGGAGCGGATTCTCGAGTATCTCGCTGTCCGGGTCCTGACCGAAAATTCCAAAGGGCAAATCCTTTGCTTCGCGGGGCCGCCCGGCGTCGGCAAGACCTCACTCGCCAAGTCGATCGCCAAGGCGCTCAACAAGAAATTCGTGCGCGCCTCGCTGGGCGGTGTGCGGGACGAGGCCGAGATTCGCGGCCACCGCCGCACCTACGTCGGCGCCATGCCAGGCAAGGTCATCCAGTCGCTCAAGAAGGCTGGGTCATCCAACCCTGTCTTCCTGCTCGATGAGGTCGACAAGATGAGCATGGATTTCCGGGGAGACCCCTCCTCGGCCCTGCTCGAGGTGCTCGATCCCGAGCAGAACGCCACCTTCGGCGATCACTACGTCGAGGTCGACTACGACCTCTCCAAGGTGATGTTCGTGCTCACGGCCAACTCGCTCTACAATATCCCACGCCCGCTGCTCGACCGCATGGAGGTCATCGAGATCTCCGGGTACACCGAGGACGAGAAATTCAACATCGTCCGCAAGTATCTCGTGTCGAAGCAGATGGAAGCCCATGGCCTCAAGAAGGGCGATTTCGAGATCGCCGACGAGGCCGTCCGGCGCATCATCCGCGAGTACACGCGCGAGGCGGGGGTGCGCAACCTTGAGCGCATGGTCGCGAACGTGTGCCGCAAGGCCGCGCGCGCGATCGTCGAGAAGACGAAGGGCAAACGCAAGTCGATCAAGGTCCGGGTCACGGATCTCGAGGAGATGCTCGGGCCACCGCGGTTCCGCTACGAGAAGAAGGGCGATCACAACGAGATCGGCGTCACCAACGGCCTTGCGTACACCGAGTCCGGGGGCGACCTGCTCCAGATCGAAGTGAGCGTGGTTCCGGGCAAGGGCGCGGTGAAGATCACGGGCAAGCTCGGAGACGTGATGCAGGAGAGCGCGCAGGCGGCGTTCACTTACGTCCGCTCGCGGGCGCACCTGATGGGCCTCGAGGACGACTTCCATCAGAAGATCGACATCCACCTCCACGTGCCGGAGGGCGCGGTGCCGAAGGACGGCCCCTCTGCCGGGATCACGAGGGCCACGGCCATTACGAGCGCGCTTACGGGTATCCCCGTGCGGCGTGACGTGGCGATGACCGGAGAGATCACGCTGCGTGGGCGAGTGCTCCCGATCGGTGGCCTGAAGGAGAAGCTCCTGGCCGCCAAGATCGCCGAGATGACCACCGTGATCATCCCGAAAGAGAACGTGCCCGATCTGAAGAAGGTCCCTGAGGAGATCAGGAACGGGCTCGAGATCTTCCCGGTCGAGCACGCCGACGAGGTGCTTCGTCGGGCACTCATGCTGAAGCCGAACTCCAAGTTCCTGGTCCCCGACAAGAAGGACGAGAACGTGGACATTGGCAAGATGGCCGCCGACCGCATCCGCAAGAAGCCCGCGGGCAAGGGTGGGGCCGTCGTCCCTCACTGAGGAGCGGCGCGGTTCAACGATTTGAGGGGTCGGACGCTTCGGCGTCCGGCCCCTTCGTGTTTCAGGGGCTCGAGGTCAAAAAAAAGCCCGGGAAGCTCGCGCCGCCCGGGCCCTGAGTTCGGTCCGAAGACCGAAAATCAGAAGTGGTAGCTCACACCCGCGAGCAGGTTGATCACGGATTCCCCGTCGATCAGGATGAAGTTAGCTTCCGGGCCCACGGTGAAACCCGTGGCCACGTCGAAGTCGTAACCGGCGCGCGCGCCGAAGCCGAGTTCGCTGGTGCCTTCGAGGGGCGCGGGCAATGAGCTCATGCCCAGGCCGATCATCGCGCCCAGGTGCAGGCCCTTCACATCGGCCAGGTAGTAGTCGCCGAACAGCATCAGGCTCGACACTGAAACGTCGGTAACCGGGCTGTAGGTCGTGAAGTACAGGCCGAGGGCCATCTCGGGGCTGAGGTGGTAGCCCACCTCGCCGCCGAAGGTCATTTCGGAGTTGCCGTCCGACATGGCCAAGCCGATGAGGCCGCCGATGTAGCCGGTGCTGGCGGCTTCGCCTTCGGCGCGGGCGATGGTGGCGGTGGTGAGGGTCAGAGCAAGGGCCGCGAGGGCCAGGCTGCGCAGATTCATCTGTGTTTCTCCTTGAATGCGCCCCTAGGCCGATGAGTGCCGCAGGGCTATCTTGTTGAAGGGTCAGTGGAACATGAAAATTCGGTGGAGTCACAACTGTTTCCGTTGATGCATCGCGTCTTGATGTGATCCCTGCCCCGATGCGCGCGCAAAATGTGCGCGAGTCCTTCGGACTTTCTCGGGCGGAAACCCGGGGAACTTCGGGGAATTCGGTGCTTGACCCTGGAATACCCCTCGTCTATTTTGCCGCCTCACCTGAAACGGTTACGCAAGAGAGGTCTGTCTTAATGCCCACTTTGAACCAGCTGATCCGCACGGGACGTACAAAACAGGAGTGGAAGACGAAGTCTCCCGCCCTGACCCGGTGTCCCCAGCGTCGCGGTGTTTGCACTCGCGTGTACACCACGACCCCGAAGAAACCGAACTCCGCCCTTCGCAAGGTCTGCAAGGTGCGTCTGACGAACGGTTTCGAGGTGATCTCTTACATTCCTGGCATTGGCCACAACCTACAGGAACACTCGATTGTACTGATTCGCGGCGGCCGGGTGAAAGATCTGCCCGGCGTGCGCTATCACACCGTGCGCGGCACGCTCGACGCACAGGGCGTCGCGAACCGCAAGCAGAGCCGCTCCAAGTACGGCGCCAAGAAGTCCGGCGGTGCCGGTGCGGCCGCCGAGAAGAAGTAAGCCAAGAGAGGTTTGAGCCGTTATGGGAAGAAAACGTTCAGTCGATAAGCGCCCGACGATCCCCGATCCGAAGTTCAACGACACGGTCGTGACCCGGTTCATCACCACGCTCATGCGTGATGGCAAGAAGTCCACCGCCGAGCGCATCTTTTACGCCGCGATGGAAAAGCTCGAGGCTTCGACCAGCGAGCAAAGTCTCAAGGCCTTCAAGAAGGCCCTCGAGAACGTGAAGCCCGTGCTCGAAGTGAAGTCGCGTCGCGTAGGCGGAGCCACGTACCAGGTTCCTGTCGAAGTGAAGCCGGCCCGTCGCCAGTCCCTGGCGGTGCGTTGGCTGATCGAGGCTGCTCGCGGTCGCCCTGAGCACAACATGGTTGAGAAGCTCAGCGCCGAGATGACGGAAGCCTTCAACGGTCGCGGCGGTGCGATGAAACGCCGTGAAGACGTGCATCGCATGGCCGACGCCAACAAGGCTTTCGCTCACTTCCGCTGGTAGAATTCGCCCAGGAGGGCGAATTCTCCGAGTGTCCTGCGGACACCCGCGGAGCAGGATGCGGAGCGGAGGCGCGAGGCAGCGCATCTAGATCTTCGAAGCGGCCCGCCCCGGCACCCCGGGGCGGGCCGTTTCAATTTGAGGCCTCACGCAGTAGAGTCACGGCATCATGGCAGGTAAGCCCCTCAAGCAGATCCGAAACATCGGTATCATGGCCCACATCGATGCGGGCAAGACCACGACCACAGAGCGAATTCTCTACTACACCGGTAGGACCCACAAGATGGGCGA
>JADZFF010000179.1 GCA_020850015.1 Bdellovibrionales bacterium
GAATGAGTGCAATGTCTGAGCCGAACCCGAACACCCGTGCGGGGAGAATTGAAAGCTGCGGTGCGCCCTCTTCAGGGGCTTCTCAGCCGAGCAGGCCGACCCACTGAAGCAGTGCGATACCCACCAGAACGGCCAAGCCCGCGAGCACGTCGTCGATCATGACACCCAAGCCGCCGAAGAAGCCCGTTTGCTCCTTGGACCAGCGGTCCACGTCCCGGATCGGATAGGGTTTCACGATGTCGAGTACTCGGAAGGCCAGAAAGGCGATGAACAAGGTGACCGGCGATCCCGCCGCCGACCAGGCCGCGATTCCCATGCCCGCCACTTCGTCGATCACGATCGAACCGTTGTCCTTGGTGTGAAGCAGCTCGTCGTAGCGCCGCGCGGCCCAGGCCCCACCCAAGATCACCGCGAGCCAGAAGAAAAACTTGAAAGAGCCCTCGGTCAGATTGACGAAGCCCACCAGCGGAAGCGCCGCGAGCGAGCCCACGGTGCCCGGAGCCTTGGGAAACAAGCCCGCGCCAAAGAATGTCGCCACCAACGTGACCAAGACGTCGCGGGGAGTACGGAGTCGTGTGAGCGCCACGCTAGAGAGTTACCACAGTCTTGCGGTGCGTCCATGTCGAGCTGCTTCCGAAGGACGATGGCCAAAGGCCGGGCCTTGCATGTAAGGTCAAATTCGATGGCACAGCCACCTAAACACACCGCGGCAGGACTGCTGCGCAGGAAGTACGACTTCCGCTGGGACGTGCTCGACGCCATCATGGGCGGCCGATCCCTGATCGACTCCAATACGGGCCTCACCGGCTTCCCGATGGAAAACATCGACGACGCCGACCGATTCACCCGCAGCTACGGCATGGACTGGGCCGATCCCATCGAGCGCGCCGAGCTGCTGGGGAACTTCCATGAGGCCCTGAGCTTCATCCGGAAGAATTTCCTGAAACCCGAGGCTCCCGAAGGCCTATCGCTCGAGGTGCCGCGCAAGATCGTGGAGCTTCAGGACATGCGGGAGCTTCTGCTGCTCGCCGCGAACAAACACCCCATGCAGCGCGACGCCCAGAGCCCCGCTCTGATGCATTGGGCCTGCGCGCTCCTCAAGGTGATCCACACGATCGCCCACATCGACAAGGACCTGCGGCAGGCCTACCTGCCCGAGGTGCAGAAGCAGATTCTCGATCGCTTCTACAAGGTGGTGCATCGCGACGGGCACGACGAGCTCTATCTGGGCTCTGGCCCGGACGATCCCATGCGGATCGATCTCGTGGCCTTTGAAACGAAGTCGCGTAAGTCGCGCGAGTCGGTGCTCCTGAAGCTCCTGCACAAGAAGGAGAACGTCGCGGAGAACATCTTCGACCAGGTGGGGATCCGATTCGTGACCCGGTCGCTCGTGGATTGCGTCCGGCTCGTGAAATACCTGAAGGACGAGATGATCCTCATGCCGGCCACCGTGATGCCGAGCCGTTCTCGCAACACGCTCGTGAGCATCGAGGAGATGAGGGCCCGGCTCGGAGAGATCGCCCCGAAACTCGAGGCGGGAACGGTCGACGAGCCCAGCCTGCTCGACGCCCTTCGCGCGCTTCCTTCGGCCAACCCGGACGGCGTGAACCCCCATTCCAGCGAGTACTACCGCGCGATCCAGTTCACGGGCCGGCAGCTCATCAAGCTCAAGAACCCCATGTATGACCCGCTTCGGGAGCTCAAGAGCCTAGCGAAATCGCAGCCACTACCGGAGCAGGTGCAGGCCCATATCGACGCCATCGACCTCCAGTATCTGCGTCGCGAATCGAGGTTCTTCTACCCGTACGAGGTGCAGATCATGGATTCGGCGGCCGCCGAGCAGAACGAGAAGGGGCTGAGCGCGCACAGCGAGTACAAGAAATCGCAGACTCAGACGGCGATGAGGCGGGTGATGGGGAGCCTCATGGATGCCGGCCGCGGTTGACGTCGCCGTGATCGGGACGGGCGTAGCTACGCTCGTGGCCGCCCGATCGCTCCTGGAAGCCGGCCGAAGCGTGTTGCTCCTCAATCCGGATTGGGATTTCTTCCGCGAGGACTCCGAGCTGCCGCTCGATCCACTGTGGCCGCTCCAGAAAGGGGTGACGCCGCGCCGGATCTTCCGAAGCCTGCCGGACCAGCTTCTGTCGCGGCTGCGCCCGCCCTGCCCGGGGCCCGTGGAGTTCTGGAGCACCGACGCAGCCGATGCGCGGCCGGAGGGTTACCACGATCCCGAAGCGCCGCACGCGCGCGCCCGGGGGCGGCTCTGGCTTCAGGGACAGGCGGGAGTGGAATCGGTTCGGACGGATCGCTGGGAACGCGTGGAGGCTCTTTACGTCGAGGCCTCGGACGCGGGCCTTCATCCCCAGACCCTGGAAGGCATCGCGGCCTCGGCCCGTTTTCCCGGGTTCTCCGGGCCTCCTGACGAGCGCGCGCGCGGGATCCTGCTCCCGCGCCTCTGCGACGTGGACGTTTCGCGCTACCGGACGGGCCTGCTGGAGTATTTGCGCGAACGCCTGGGCGCGGAGCTCATGGTTTCACGGGCCGGGCCCGTGGAGCTCACGTCGGACGGTGTGCGCTACCAGCGGGAGGGCGGCACCGCGATCGTTCCCGTGTCGCGCGGGGTGCTGGCCTGCTGGACGCCTCGGCTCACTCCCTGGGTGGATTCGCAGTTTACGCCGCTCCTGAAGAAGGAGGGCGCCGCCTGGGCGCGCGAGCCCACCGGCGCCCGGGTTTGGGAGCTTTGGACCCTCGTTTCGCGCGATCCCGTCGATCCCTCGGTCGTGGGCGTAGCGGGGGATCTCACGGTCTGGGTGAGCGGCGAGGGCGCGCCGGGCCGGGGAGGGCAGGATCTGCGCGAGCTCGCGGTACTCAGGCCCGGAGCCCGCGTGGGCCTGAGCGGCGTGCCGGCGGACGCGGGCGCGCGCGCCTGGGTCTCGGCGGAGAGCTTCGCCGCGGTTGAGAATCTCGCCCGCTCGCTTCTGGGCTGGGAGCGGTTCTCGATCCGCTCGGTGCGCCCGCGCGTGCTGATGGAGTGGCCCGCGGAACAGCTCGACGATCTTTCCCAGCCCTTCGCGGCCCGCGTAAAGAGAGGTGATCGCGAAACCGCGCTGATGGCCGTGGCCGACGGGCCTATCGCCGACGTAGTGGAATGCGCCACGCGCGCGGCGGAGGCTTTCGCATGAGCCTCTCCGTCCGGGAGGGACAGTTCGACCTCGCCGTCGTGGCGGGTCCGCGCGTGCCGGTCTGGCCCTCGGTGGGCGTGCGCACGCTGACCGCGCTCGCGTCTGAGATGGGGCTCACGGTGGGCGTGTTCGGTTTCCCGGGGCATCGGGTGACGGGGGTGCTTCCCCTCCCGGGCTCCGGTGGGCTCGTGCTTGCGGAGGATCCCCAGGGGAGGATTCATCGGATCTCAGCCCGGGCCGTGGTGAGACTGGCGGCGCCCAACCCCTTTCCCGCCCCGTTTCCGGGATGGCGCACCGAGGGTCTCGTGCCTCTGCGCACGGCCAAGCTCCTGTTCGAGCAGAGCCGGGTGCGCTGGACTCCCGCGACCGTGATCCTCGGCACAGGCAATGGCGCGCTCCGTTTTGGATCGCGGCTGATCGAGACGGAAGCGTCTCCGATGGTGGCCTGCGTGGAGCTGGGCGGCCCCTGGGGTGGAAAAAGCTTCGCCGGCTGGGAGGTGGAGCGGCGCAGGTTCGAGACCCTTGGGGGCCGTGTGCTCAATGGGAAGCTGCTTCGGCTCGATCGGAAGGGTCCGGGACTTTGGGAGCTGCGTCTCCAGGATGCGCGCGGGGTTCGGATCCTGGAGGTGGGACGCGTGGTGGCGGCGGGTCCTTTTCACGATCAGCCCGGCGTGCGCGAGTACCCGCCGGGCTCTTGTCTGTACGAGATGGAGCAGACGGGCCCCGCGGCCCGTCCCGACGACGTCGAGGGATGGGTGCTGGAAGAGGAGCGCGGGAGGTGGCTCGGCGCGCGCATCGCCCGCTCGCTCGTGGCCGACCTCGGCGAGCGCAAGGAGGCCCTGGAGAAGACTCTTCGGCGCGCCCGCGCCCGCCTGAAGGCCTGCGCCGAGCATCAGGGCCTGCCCTTCGCCCCGGCCTACGATGGCAAGTGGCTAAGCCGCGATGCGCTCGAGCGGCTGAGATCCTTCGAAGGCGTGCCAAGACAGGCGCAGAAGGCTCGGGTGGTCGCAAGCCTCGAGTGTGTTGAGAGCATTCCCTGCAATCTGTGCGAGAAGGTCTGTCCGGAGAGCGCCATCCAGATTCGTCGGGGCGTTGAGGGCGAGAGCCCGACGTTCCTGATCGAATCGGACTGCACGGCCTGCGGCCTCTGCCTCGCGGCCTGTCCGAGCGGGGCCGCCGTGATGCTCCACGAGCGCGATCAGAGCACCTCGCTGCTGACGCTCCCCTGGTCGGGAGCGGGCGACTGGGAGGCCGGCGATCTCGCGACGCTCGTGAACCGGAAAGGCGAGCGCCTGGGTTCCGCGCGGGTGAGCACGCAGCAGGCCCTGCCCGAAGGTGCCCCATCAGGCCCTGGCCCGAAGCCTCTCCGGCTGGTTCAGATCGAGGTGCCCACGCACCTCGTCTGGCAGGCGAGAGGGCTTCGCGCGCCCAGGTCGCCCGGCGTTGACGCGGAAGTGGGAGAGGCCTCGCTCCGACCGGACGCAGCCGAGCCCGCGCGGGCGGAGATTCTGCTCGACGGCGAGAAGCGGCTCGTGCGCGAGGGTCTCACGGTGTCGATCGCGCTTTTCGAGCTTGGGCGCGCCCGTGGCGGAGACGCCCTGCTCTGTCCGGACGGCAGCTGCGGCCTCTGCGACGTGACGATCGACGGGGTGAAGCAGCGCGCCTGTCAGGTCAAGGTCCGCCGGGGCATGGCCATCCGGCTGGCCGCCCGCTCGGAGCCCGCCCCCGACGCCCTTTGCCCCTGTCTCGGGGTCTCCGAGGAACGGGCGCTGGAGCGCATGAAACAGGGCAAACTTTCGTCATGCGAGGCCGCAGTCGCCGTTACGCACGTGGGGGACGGGCGCTGCCATGGGCAGCTCTGCGGCGCAGCCTTCAGGAAGCTGATGGCTGATGCCGGGATCGACTCGGCGGAGTGGTCGGACTGGCGCTTTCCCTGGACGGACTGGCAGCTTCCGCCTCGGCCCGGCGGCTGATCCCAGCGCGTTCCAGGAACTCCTCGATGATGGCGTTCACCGTCTCGGGCAGATCCATCTGGGAGCAGTGGCTCGCGTGCGCGAGCGTCGCGAGCCGGCTGCCTGGTATCAGCTGATGCAGGAGCTCCTGCTGCGCGGGGGGGATGACGTCGTCGTTTTCGCCCGCAAGGATGAGCGTGGGCTTGTCGATCGTGTGGAGCCATGCCGTGGCGTCGTAGCTGTCGTAGTTCGCCACGAGATTGAGGAGCACCAGCGGATCCATTTGAGAAATCTGCTTCACGTACATCCGGATGTCCTCCGGCGGCGTGAGGTGGGGATTGAAGCCTCCGATGCCGACGATGGCGTCGATCACCGGGTTCTCCAGGTAGTTGCGCCAAAACCCACGGAAGAGCCGCGGGCTCAGGTCGTGCAGGCGACTGAGCAGGGTGAAGGTGTGACCGATGACGGTGTTGTTGAGCAGCGTTTCGAGAGGCCGCTTGGCCGTTCCGTTCGCGAGCACCATGCCGGCGACGTCGCGGGGCCGCTGCCTGTAGAACTCCAGCACCACGTTCACGCCCATGCTGTGACCCAGCAGCACGGCAGGCGGGAGCTTCAGCTCGTCGAAGAGGCAGCCCAGATCCTTCGCGATGGAAGGGATGGTGAGCGTGCTGAGGTCAGCGGGAGTCTCGGAGTTCTGGTGCCCGCGGTAATCGAACCAGACGGCCTGATGCCGGGTGCTCAGGCGCTGGATCTGATAGGTCCAGTGCAGGCTCGAGCAGACCATTCCGTAACAGAAAACGAGCGGCGGCCCCTCGCCCTCGACGCAGTAGAAGAGGCGGGTACCGTCGTGGCCCTGGAACCAGCCGTGCCGCGTGGGCACGTCCAGGCCCCCGTTGAGCGGCTTGCGGAAGCGCCTGGTTCCCGCGGGCCGCGGATGAGCGGGATAGGAAGGGCTCGCCATGGAGGAGTCTTACCTCAACGGCGGGCGCTTTCGCGCGCAACCTTGAGCATGCTCTCGCACACGGTGGCGAAGGCCTTGCGTGCCCCATCGTCCGAGCGCCGGTAGGCCTCGTAGAGCTCGCGGAAAAACTCGTAGTGGCCGGAGTCGACCTCCACGGCGTTGCGCCCGTTCGCCGCGTGGCCCGAGTCTCCGTCGGGCCGGGCGGCCTTGCCGAGGCGGCCGGAGAGCTTGGCCGCGTACTCGCGCTCCAGCAGGCCCATGATCTCGGCCTCGGGTACCTGTAGCGCGCGCGAAAGCGTGGGAACGTGCGCGGGAGGCAATGGGGTGACCCCTCGCTCAACGTTCGAGATGAACTGCGTGGTCACGGAGGGTTCAAAGAGCTGTCCCAGTGCGCGCTGGGAAAGGCGCAGTGTCTCTCGACGCTGGCGGATGAACTGGCCCACCAGGCGAGGACTCTTTTGCGGCGCTTTTCCATTCTCAATCATATTACTCAACTTTAATGCAGGATATTAGTTGAGTCAATGAATCAAGTTCAGAAGAACAAAAAAATCATAGTCATTTCAACAGGTAAGAGATTAAAAACTTTCTTTGCGAATAGATTCAGCAAAAAGAAGAATAATTACGAAGTCTTAAGGCGCTCAAAGTGTACTTTGCCCTCGCGTTCGTAGTAGCTGCGCAGGGGTCGGTGCACGGGTTTTTCGAGCTCCGGATCGTGACGTAGCAGCTCTTGGGCGTCGTCCCGGGCGCGGAAGAGCCACTCCTGGTCTCGCACCAGATTGGCCATGTGGAAGGGGAGATCGCCGCTCTGGCGCGTGCCCAGGAACTCGCCCGGCCCGCGGATTTCGAGGTCGGCCTCCGCAATCCTGAATCCGTCCTGGGTTTGCTCGAGCACCTTGAGCCGCTGAACGGAGGTCTCACCCATGTGCTCGGCGGCGAACAACAGGCAGACCGACGCGTGCGCGCCCCGGCCCACGCGGCCCCGCAGCTGGTGAAGCTGCGAGAGCCCGAAACGCTCGGCATGCTCCACGACCATCACGGTGGCGTTCGGCACGTCCACTCCCACCTCCACCACGGTGGTGGAAACGAGCAGGTGGATCTCGTTTCGGGCGAAGGACTGCATCACGGCGCTCTTCTCGTCGGGTCTCATCTGCCCGTGCAGGATCCCCACTTTGAACTCCGGAAAGGTCTCCTTTGCCAGGCGTTCCCCCGCCACCTGCACCGACTGAAGATGCTCGAAGCCCTCGGCCTCGCTTTCCTCAACGAGCGGATAGATGAAATACGCCTGCCGCCCGGCGCGAAGCTCCTTGCGGACGTGATCGTAGGCCCTCGCCCTGCCGGCCTGCCGGACGACATGCGTGATCACGGGCGTGCGGCCCGGCGGCATTTCGCGGATCGTGGTGACGGCAAGGTCGCCGTAGGCCGTAAGCGCGAGGGTGCGGGGGATCGGCGTCGCGGTCATGACCAGTTGGTGCGGATGCTCGAACCGTCCCGGGGAACCGGGCCGGGGGCGAGTTCCTTTGTCGCGAAGCGTGCGGCGCTGGTCGACGCCGAATCGGTGCTGCTCGTCGACGAGCAGCAGTTGGAGGTTCTTGAACACGACCGCTTCCTCGAGCACGGCATGGGTTCCTACGAGGAGGAGGGGTTGTCCCGCGGCGAGCTTCGGCATGAGCTCGCGCCGCGCGGAGGCAGAAGTCTTTCCCGTCAGAAGCTCCACGCGCAGACGGCCGCCGAAGAGCCGGACGCAGCCCCGGTAGTGCTGCTCGGCGAGAATTTCCGTCGGTGCCATCAGCACGGCCTGGCCGCCCCCTGCGAGCACCGCGCCGCAGGCCAGGAAGGCCACCGCGGTCTTTCCCGATCCCACGTCGCCCTGGATCAGCCGGTTCATGGGCGAGGACAAAGAGAGATCCGCGAGCACCTCTTCCACCGCTTTCTTCTGATCGCCCGTGAGCTTGAAGGGGAGCGCTGAGGCCAGATCAGCCACCGCAGGATTCGCCTGGGCGCGCGGGACCGCCGGCGCCTCCTCCCGTGCCATGTTCAGCCGTTTCCTGAGCACGAGATACTCGAACTTCAGGAATTCCTCGTAGATCAGGCGAAGATGAGCCGGGGTGCGAAAGGCCGCGAGTGTCTGAAGCTCCGTGCCCTCCCCGGGAAAATGGATCGACCGGATCGCCTCGGGAAGGGAAGGGAAGCCGTGCTGGCTCAGAGTCGCGGCCGGCAGGTCTTCTCCGAGGATGCCGGAGAAACGTTCCAGCGCGTTCCAGAGGATCTTGCGGAGCTGCCGGGTGGGGATGCCTTCGAGCTCCTTGTATACGGGCACGACCCGGCCCGTGTTGAAGTCAGGCTCAGCGGCCGCGGTGGGCATGGCCGGCATGCCCTTCCCGCGCTGGATCTCCGGATGGAGGATTTCCAGGCGCCCGCTGTAGCGCTTCGGCTTGCCCGTCACGCGCAGCTCAGTGCCGGGGGTCAGCGAGGCCTCCATGCTCGGGTGGAAATGGAACCACTTCAGGGCCACGCGTCCCGTGGCGTCCTCGCAGTTGGCTTCGAGCATTCGGGTGTTCCGGCTCCGGATCGGGATGGCGCGGCGGTTGAGCACGGTCACTACGATCGTTGCCTGCTCGCCCTCGCGAAGCTCCGACACGGTGCTGAAGCGCGTTCGGTCCTCGTAGGCCCTGGGAAAGAAGTAGAGAAGCTCGCGCACGGTCGCGATCCCGCGGCCTGCGAGCTGCGCCCCGAGCTTCGGGCCCACGCCCTTCACGAACTGCACGGGAGTATCGAGTCCGAGGTCCGCGGCTGCGCGAGCGGACCGGCTACTCGTAGCGGACTTCGAGGACTTCGTAGCGGCGGACGCCTTTGGGAGCATGCACCATCACCTCGTCGCCCTCGGTTTTGCCGATCAACGCGCGGGCGATCGGCGAAGTTACTCCCACTTTGCCCCGCTTGATGTCGGCCTCATCCACGCCGACGATCTGGTAGCGCACTTCCTCGCCCGACTCCTCGTCGGTGAGGCGGACCGTGGCGCCGAAGACGATCTTGTCGCTCTGGATGCTCGAAGGATCGATCACCTGCGCGCGGGCGAGCTTGTCGCTGATGTCCTGGATGCGCCCTTCGATGAATCCCTGGCGCTCCTTCGCCGCGGAGTAGTCGGCGTTCTCGGAGAGGTCGCCGTGGCCGCGCGCGATCTCGATCGCTTTCACGACGGCGGGGCGGTCCACCGTCTTCAGGCGGCGGAGCTCCTCCTCGAGGGTTTTCTTCCCGAGCACGGTCATGGGTACTTTGTCGTCGGCCATAGGCGGGAAAGGCCTAACACAGGCCTAAAAGAGGGTGCAAGGCCGCAGCGCGATAGGCCGGCCTGATGGGCACTGCGTCGGATCGAGGGCGAGCGCTTGGCGGGTGGCCCGGGATGCCGTATCGTTGCGCGGAATGCTGCTTAAAGTCGAAGGATTGCGGAAAACCTATTCCCGGGGTGAACAGGAAGTCGAGGCCCTCAAGGGCGTGACTTTGGAGATCGGCCGGGGGCAATTCGCTTCCATCATGGGTCCCAGCGGGTCGGGCAAGAGCACGCTCCTTCACCTACTGGGGGGGCTGGATCGCCCGAGCGCGGGGGCCGTGTTGCTGGACGGTCAGAGGTTGGATGAATACTCGGACGACGAGCTCTCGGCCTTTCGCCGGCGCAAGCTTGGGTTCATCTTCCAGTTCTTCAACCTCATTCCCACGCTCTCAGCCGCGGAAAACGTGGCTCTCCCGCGGCTCCTCGACGGCGAGCCGATGGCGAAGATCCTGTCGAAGGCCACCGAGCTTCTGGACCGCATGGGCCTGAAGACCAGGATGAATCACCGCCCCGATCAGCTTTCGGGCGGTGAGATGCAGAGGGTAGCTATCGCCCGCGCACTGGTCACGGACCCCGTGCTGATCCTGGCCGACGAGCCCACGGGCAACCTCGATTCCGCCACGGGCAATGGCGTGCTCGAGCTCCTGGAGCGCCTCTGCAGGGAACAGGGGCAGACGATCGTGATGGTCACGCACGATCTCGCGGCAGCCACCTACGGCACGCGCCTGATCCGCCTGCGCGACGGCCATGTCGAGAGCGACGGGCCTCCTCCGGTCAAGTCGTCCCACTAGCGCGCGGGGCAGGGCGATCGATGCGCCACGCCTGGGATGTCAGCGAGCGCTGAGGAATGCGCGCCGGCTTCTGTTCTCATCCTCTCGGTGGCGCAGGTCCAGGGCGTTCGATCCAAAGCGCAGGCCGTGGCGAAGCGGCGCCGGGCCATGCAGGCGGGTCGATCGTAGGGATCGCTCACGGTGTCGCTCTGGCAATCGGCGGGGCCCACACTCGCCCAGCGGGAGCTGAAGCTCGGCACCGTGTCGATCGGGGGGATCTCGGAGGCCCCGGCACGGTTCAGCGCGTCCGCTTCCTCGCGCCCCACCTCGCCCATGCAGGCGTACTGGCAGGAGTAAGTCGGGTCGGGGAAGCCCAGGGAGTGGCCGAAGGGCGCTCGGTCGTAGCTGATGTGATGGTGGGAGGAATCGCAGACATGGATCGACTCGTGGAAGATCCGCGCGGCCATCGAGTAGTCCGAGATGCTGCCCGCGCCGCCCCCGCCGGATCGGAACACGACGGAGATGTCGCGCGCCCCGCGGTGAGTATGCCCCCCGGCGATCCCGGTGGCGGCCTCGCAGCGGAAATTCATTTTCGGCCTCGCGGCGTAGTGGGTGTAGATCGCCTGCGCGAGCGAGGGGTTCAGCACGTTCAGGCACTGGTCCACGCGATCCATGAACTGGGCGATGCCTCGGAGCACGCGGGCGCGCTGCTCGTCCGTGCAGTCCTCCGTCGTGACGTTGAGGAGCGATTCCACGGCATCGAGCCCGACGGTGGAAGCATACCGCGCCACCTCGGTGGGATCGGTGAGGCAGTCGCCCTCGATCCCACCCTCGCCCGTGAGGCTCGAAAGCCCGAACCCCGCCCGTGCCGCGACCGGGGCCGTCAGTAAAAAGACAAGGAGAGCCGCTCTGAAACGCCGCCTTTGCGGCTTCATTCCCCCGTTTTCCCGCATGCCTATGAGGATAGCATCCCGCGCCAGCACGGTCCGCCTGTGTCCCGGCCGACCCCCTGTTCCGCCCTTCGGGAGGCGGCTATAGTAAAAGAGGGGGTTCCGCTTGAAGATTGCTCTACACCTCAGCCTCTCGGTTGCGTTGGTGATGATTCCTTTCAACACGTCAGCTGAAGAACCGCTCGTTGCGAACGAGGTGGTGCCGAAGCAGAACAGCCAGACGAGCCTTTTCCCCCAGGTGGGAGAGCGGCGCGCGCTGTTCGAGGGCGGCCCCGAGCTCGTGAATCGGGGGGAGATGCTGGAATACCGGTATCCCGACGGCGGCTCGATGAAAGGCCACTTCGGGCAGGACGGCAGACTGCTTCGCACCGAGGAGTACGACGCCGGGGACAGGCTGGTCGAAACGCGCGAGTTCGGGCAGGAGATGCTCATTACCCGGCACGGCAGCCCGCGCACCCGCGAACGTTGGACTTCGAAGATGAGTGGCGCCACGAAGGAGACCGTCTCCGTGGTGATCGAGGAGAAGTGGGACTCCAAAAAAGGTGCATTCATTGAGACCGCGCGCCGCGAGATGCCCTCGGTTCAGGCCTGCATCACCCACGCCACGGCACCTGCTTCGGATCTCGCGAAGGCGGTGGACACGGTGATCTGTACGGGCGAGGGGAAAAACACGGGCTGCAACGCGGCCCGCGCCACCTCGATCGATGGGTACACGGATCTTTCCCCTCCCGCGGTCAGCTCGGTGGGCGGGATCTGCGTGGACAACGGCTGCATCCAGCGCCGTGTGCTGAGCGAGGGTCAGGAGGGATGTCGGTGGCTGGATGCCACCCATCGGCAGATCTGCGCGTCGGATACCACCAACCAGAGCTATGTCCGGTACCGGGACATGAATCCCGAGATCTGCGCGGACGGATACGATCCGAGCGCGAGCTCGAGCTTCCTGGATCCCGTGACCTGCTTCCGCGAATCGCCTGCGGCGGGCGATCTCAACAATCTCCTTCAGGAGACGCTCTATGAGGGCGCGCTCTGCCTGGCGAACATGGCGCCGGGAACCGCGGCGGCGCGTACGCGTACGGTGAATCGAGTAAACTCCAACACGCTCAGCGGCAGCTCGGCCACGGCACTTCGGGCTGCAAACCAACTCCCGATGCGGAATTCGGCGCTGATGCTCATGATGTACAACCAGAACAACAGTTTTGGCGACACCATGAGCGCCAACGATCAGTTCGTGAACGAGGCGGTGACGGCGCCGGATGGGAGCATCAGCTTGCGGAACGCGCGGCGCACGCAGGCTCAGCTTTCGACGCAGCTCGGGGGCGCTCCGAACGGCCCGATCACCATCGCCTGCGGGAACGGCACCCTGAACGCGAGCAGCCGCGGCGTGGGGCGGGCCATGGCTGCGGGGCCACTGCCAGGATCGCCGGGCTGGCCGGTGATGGTTCTCCGCAATCCGATCAACCCGGAGATCTTTCGCCCAGGTTCCGACTTTCCGGGCGGCGTGAACAACGCGCGCCAGAACTACAAGGGCACGCTCATGCATGAGCTCATGCACATGATCGGCTATCCGCACGACGAGGCCTCGATCCCCGTTCATTCCGCCTGCGCTGCCGCGTGTTTTCCCACCGCGGGGCGCACCACGGGCGACCGCGCGCGCCGTTGCACTCCTGAGCTCAACACGATGTCTCAGAACCTGAATCGGCAGGTATGCTCGGGCGCGCTCGGATCCCGCGCGGACTCTGCCGCCTTCTCCGCTCAGAGCGACAACTTCAGGCGCAGCAACTGCGCCTGCTACGAAACTCGCAACCCCCACACCTCAACCGCGCTTTGCAGCTTCCTCTAAATTAAACCGTACCATTATTGTCGGACTTAAGGTAAGCTCCGCGCCGGGTGAGCCTTAAGGTGCCAGTAATGCATTGGATGATGTTCATCGTTTCAGCAAGTTGCGTGCTTTTTGGGGTGGGCTGCGTAGAGCCTCCCTTGAACTGGGAAGAGGTGGAGAATCTGCCTCATGGCGATCGTTTCATCGTCCAGCGCGGTGAGGTTCCCGTAGTGGTCACCGCCCCGCATGCCGGTTGGCAGCGTGTGAAGGGGTTGTCCGAGCGCGACTGCGATGATCCCGGCCTTCCTTCCGGCTGCAGGGGCGGAGGTTGTATGAGCGGCGGGATCGGGCCGAGAGTCGCGGGCGGCGCCGACTTTCGGTCCCTTCAGGTGGCCGAGGCCATGGCGGACGAGCTCGAATCCTGCCTGGGCGGCCGTCCCTACGTGGTGATCCCCACGATCGCGCGCGCGATCATGGACTTCAATCGGGACGCCGACGATCCGAAGGGCGAGCGTTGCTCCTTCGATGACCCCGGGGCGCGCCCTTACTGGGAAGGCTATCACCGCCGGATCGCGATCACGATCAGTGAGATTCAGAAACAATGGGGCGACGAAGGGCTATTGGCCGACGTGCACGGCTTCGGAAGCGGTGAGCTGGGCAAGGGCCACGCTCTTTCCCTGGGCACCGGCGGCAAGGTGGGGACGACTCTTCCTTTCCGAGGCGCCGAGGAGGGTATCCCGTTCCTCTTCTCTTCGAGCGCCGGCCTTCGGGCCCTCTTCCTCCAGGGTATGGAGGGAGTGCTCGACTCCCTCCTGTTTCACACGGATGTCGTGCCTAGAGCGGCCACGGGTTCCGGCGCGAGCTACGAGGGCACGCCGAACGGCAGGTTCTCCGTGAGGCGGTATTCAGGGATTTTGGATGGCGCGCCGACTCCGCCCATCGACGCCATCCAGCTCGAGTTCTCGCGCGGGCTTCGGCTGGAGAACACCGCGGAGAATTCCGGCAGGGTCGCGGCCAGGGCACTCTGCGAGTCGCTTTCCCGTCATCCCGTGGCGTCGAACTGAACGCGTTGCCAAGCGCGCGGTCCGTGGCAAGATCGCAACATGAAGAAATCGACGAAGGGCCTGATTCGAGGACTCGGCCTCTGGGATGCCACCGCGCTGGTCGCCGGGACCGTGATCGGGACCGGGATCTTTCTCAAGACGACGGCCATGGCCCAGGTGGCGGGCTCGCCGGGCTGGGTGCTTGCCGCCTGGGTGGCGGCCGGAGCGCTCAGCGTCGCTGGAGCGCTCGTATACGCCGAAGCCGGAGCGCGCCATCCCGAGGCGGGCGGCGAGTATGTCTATCTTCGAAAGGCCTACGGCGATCTACCAGCCTTTCTCTGCGGGTGGACCCGGTTCTGGATCGGCTCGCCCGGCTCGATCGCGGCTTACGCGGTGGCTGTCGCGGCGTTTTCGCGTGACGGCGGATTTCCGATCGACTCCTTCCCGGGAGGCGGCACCGGGTTCGCGCTCGTCCTTGTGACGGTGCTCTCGGCGATGAACTGCATGGCCGTGGCGGTATCGGGGCGCGTGGCCACGGTGATCACGGCCCTGAAGGCCTTTTTGATCTTCGCAATCACCTTTGGCATCTTCCTCGCCTCCGACACGGGAAGCCTGGAGTATGTCGGCGCCGCGCAGGCCGTGAGCCCGGGGTTCCCCGGCTGGAGCGCTTTTGGCGTGGCCACGCTGGCCGCGCTCTGGGCCTTCGATGGGTGGAACGGCATGCCCATGATGGCGGGCGAGATTCGGGAGCCGAAGCGGAACGTACCTCTGGGGCTCATGATCGGCGTGGGCTCGGTGCTGCTGCTTTACCTGCTCGCGAACCTCGCCTACTTCTACGCGCTTCCCTTCGAAACGATTCTCACCGCGAATTCCTCGGACCATCCAGAGGCGCCCTCGGTCGGCGCGCTAGCCGCAGCAACCTTCCTGGGGCCTGCGGGTCAGGGTGTTCTTTCGCTGGCCTTTATCCTCTCAGCCCTGGGCGCCATGAACGCCACGGTGCTCGCGGGGGCCCGAGTGCCCTACGCGATGGCCTGCGATGGGCTCGCGCCCCGCTGGCTGGCGGGGCTCACGCCGAAGGGCCGTGTGCCCGCGAGGGCCGTGGCCTTGCAGGCGATGGTAGCCGGCCTGCTGGTTCTTTGGGGTACATTCGATCAGCTCACGGACTACGTCGTGTTCGCCTCTTGGATCTTCTACGGCGCGGTGGCGGGCGCAGTGTTCAAATTCCGAGGTGCGGAGCGCGGAAACAAGGCATGGGTGGGCGAGTATCGCTCGCCCCTATTCCCTGTTCTGCCGGCGGTTTTCCTCGCGATGACCGCCTTCCTGCTCGCCAACACGCTCTACACGAACCCCCTGGGTTCGGGCATTGGGCTCGCCATGATTGCGGTGGGCGTGCCGGCGTATCTCTGGATTCGGAGAGTCTGACGCGCGCCTAGTTTCCGGCCCTCACCGCCTGCATCGTCGCTTCCGCGCCCGCAGCCTTCGCGGTCGCGCGCGCGCGCGCGGCCTCGGGGCTCTCCCGGAGCTCGCGCTCGCGAGCGGGCTTGAGCTTCGCGAGCTCCTCCGCGCAGGCGGTCACGGTCGAGCGGATCTGCGCTTCCGAGTGCACTGAGGTGACGAAGAAGCGCAGGCGGGCGGCCTCCTCGGGAACAGCCGGATGCATGATGGGCTGTACGTTGATTCCCCGCTTCGCCAACGCGTCAGCCAGGCGCAGGGACAGAACGGAATCGCCCAGGATCACGGGCACGACCGCGGTCCCCTGCGCCGGGCCGGTATCGAGCCCGGCCGCGCGCGCGAGCTCCAGGAAGAGCTTCGCGTTCGCATGCAGCTTCTGCACGCGCTGGGGTTCCTTCACGAGCATGCGCACCGACTCCAGTGAGGCCGCGGCGCTCGCTGGGGGCAGGCCCACGGAGTAAACGAAGGCGGGTGCGGTGTACCTGAGGTACTCCACGAGCGCCTTCGATCCGGCGATATAGCCTCCGCAGCTCGCCAGCGCCTTCGAGAGCGTGCCCATCAAGATATCCACCCGCTTGGGATCCACGCCCCAGTGCTCGCAGATGCCCCGGCCCGTCTTGCCGAGCGCGCCCACGGAGTGGGCCTCATCGACATAAAGGATGGCTTTGTGGCGCTCCTTCACCTCAAGGAACTTCGGCAGGTCGGCCACGTCGCCGTCCATGCTGTACACGCCCTCGATGATCAAAAGCACGCGCCGGTAGTGCGCGCGCACCGATTTCAAGATCCGGTCCGCCGCCGCCCAGTCGTTGTGTGGGAAGGGGCGGCGCTGAGCGCCGCTGAGCTTGCACCCCTGGAGGATGCTGTCGTGGCTCAGGCTGTCGTGCAGGATGAGGTCGCCTGGCCCGGCCAGGTGCCCGATCGTGGTCATGTTGGTGGGGTGACCCGCCACCATCACCACCGAGTCCTCCGCTCCGAGGAAAGCCGCGAGCTCGCGCTCGAGCTCCACATGCAGCGGGATCTGTCCGGAAGCCAGCCGCGACGCCGAGGCCGAGGTGCCGAACCTGGCTACCGCGTCTTGAGCGGCCTTCGTCACGGCGGGATCGCCGGACATGCCCACGTAGTTGTACCCAGCCCAGTGAATCACCTCGCGGCCGTCCTGCACGAAGGTGTCGCGCGCGGCGCCCGAGTGCGTCTTGAGGTAGGGGTTCGCGGTGCCCGCCTCCGTCATCACGCTGAAGCGTTCTCTCAGTTTCGATACCTCAGGGAACCTCTCGAACCTGTAGGTCTCCTCCGGGATCTCACCTCCCGGAGCGATGCCCACGCGCGAAGGCGCGGGCCCGCCGGCCTGGCTCGCGGCGGCGCGCAGCTTGTCCGCCGCCGCCGCCAGATCCCCTCCGGACGCGGCGGTCAGTGAACGCAGCAGATCCTGCACCTGGGTCTGGGCGTCGACGTTCGGGAGCTTCACGCCCGGGAGGGCGGCTTCCACGTCGCACTGGAGGTTCGCGAGCAGGAGCGAGTCCATGCCCAGGTCGTCGATCAGGCGGTGGTCGAAGCGGATCTCGCGCACGGGGAGCGCGCTCAGCCGCGAGAGCAGCTCGAAGGCGGCCTCGGTGAGCGGATCCCTACCGTCCTGCTTGTCTGAGCTGCGGCGTTTCGCGGGCGCGCTCTTGGCTGGAGCCTCGGCCCGTTTCGCGGAGCCGCGATCCACGCGGGCGAGCTCGCCGTCGAGGTAGAGCTTGCGGGTGCCCACGCGCTGGAGCTTGCCGCTCGTGGTCTTGGGCAGGGAGTTCTGAGCGATCAGCACCACCTCCGAGGGCTTGGCGCCCTGCTCGGCCATCACGGCCGAGGATACGGCGCGCGCCACCTCGGCGGGATCGAAGCCCGGCTGATCGGCGTGCGTCTTGCGGATCTCCATGACGAGAATGAGCTTCTCCTCGCCGTCGGCCGGCACCGAGAAGGCCACCGCGTTCCCGGGGCGGATTGCGGGGTGCGCGGCCAGCGCCGTGACCTCGATGTCATAGGGATAGAGATTGCGGCCGCGAAGAATGATGAGGTCCTTCACGCGACCGGTGACGTAGATGCGTCCCTGGTGGACGTAGCCGAGATCGCCGGTGCGGAGGAAGGGCCCCCTGCCGTCCGCGAGCCGCGCGCCGAAGATCGCCTCGGTGATCTCAGGCTTTTTCCAATAGCCCTTCGCGGTGCTGGGGCCGTGCAGCCAGATCTCGCCCACGCCGCCCTCAGGCACGACCGTGTGCTTCTCCGGGTCCACCGTGAGCACGGTGGTGTCCTGGAGCGGGCGCCCGCTGCTCACCACGGCCCGCGAGCCTGGCGTGCCCGCGGGCACCTCCTTGAGCTCGCGGCGTTCGAGCGCTGGCCCGTCCACCACGTGCAGGGCGGCTCCTTCGCGTTTGAGGTCGCCGCCCACCATGAGCGTGTTTTCCGCCATGCCGTAGGTGGGGTAATAGGTGGCAGGATCGAAGCTCGCGGCCGCGAAGCGGTTCGCGAACCGTTCCAGAGTGGCGGCGTGAATGGGCTCGGCGCCCATGAACAGCAAGCGGACCTGTGAAAGGTCGTACTTCGCCAGATCGGCATCCGTGGCCCGGCGTGCGGCCAGATCGAGCGCGAAGGGAGGGCCACCCGTAAGCGTAGCTCGCTGTCGCGTTACCGTTTCCATCCAGCGCTGCGGACGGCGCAGGACATCGAGCGGCGAGAAGAGCGTCATGTGGAAGCCCGAGTAGATAGGCTGCAGGATTCCGCCGATGAGGCCGAGATCGTGATACGGCGGAACCCAGAGCACGCCGCGGTCTTGATCGGTGATCCCGATCTTCTCCTCCACGCAGGCCAGGTTGTGCATGAGGTTGGCGTGCGTCACCATCACGCCCTTGGGCAATCCCGTGGAGCCCGAGGTGTACTGCAGGAACGCGATGGAGTCGGCCGACACCTTCGGGTCCTTCCAGCGCGCGGCGCCGAGGCGGGAGAGCGAGGGCTCCGCCACCCAGCGCATCCCGCGGAGCTCAGGGAACCCGCGCGAGAGCCAGCGCATGGCCCAGCGGATCTGCGGCGTGGCGAGCGCGAACTTGGCTCCCGAGTCGGAGACCATGGGCGTGATCTTGTCGAGCGAGCGGCGCCCGCGCGAGGGATCCGGCGGGTACGAGGGCACAGGGATCGCGCCCGCGTAGAGGCAGCCGAAGAAGCCCACGATGTAATCGAGGCCCGGCGGGTAAAAGAGCATCACACGCTCGCCCTGGGCGTTCAGGCGCTGAAGGGCGGCCCCGAGCGATCGCGCGCGCGTGTCGAGCTCGGCGTAAGTGATGTGAATTTCGTCCTGATCACCGTCCTTCAGGTAAGTAAAAATCCGGAAGTCGGGGCGGGACTGCGCCCTCTCGCGGAGGAGCTGGATCCAGGTACGAGACATCGTGGCGCTCATGGTTCTCTCCAATAGAAAATCGACTCTGACAAGCCGCAGCGGGAACCCTAAGTTCTATTAGGAATCAGGGCGTTGGGCAAGGGGAGCCTCGGGCTGAAAGCCCTTGGAAACAGGTTCACTTTTTTCCGAACAGCGCCTCGGCGGCGCTCTTGAGCTGGTCACGGCCGGCCGCGCCGGATCCGGAGCCGCCCTTGGGCTTGAAGTAGTCGCAGAAGTTGAACTTTTCCTTGTCCACCACGCGGTCGGCCTGGTTCTCGCGGCATTCGTTGTTGTAGGCGCGGTCGTGGTGGATGCAATTCAGGCAGGCGTGCGTGGAGCGTCCGCACTTCCCGCAGCTGTCCTGCCGGCCGTAGTCCAGCGGCCCGAGCGCAAATCCGCAGTGCCAGCAGTTTCCACCCCCGAGGTTGGACGCCAGGGTCATAAAGGCAGAACCTCCAGCGGCCCCCGGCCGCGGGCGCGGATGGCGTCCACCATGGCTCGGGCGGAAGCGATCACCGTGCTGTAGGGGATCTTCTTCTCCAGGGCCGCCCGCCGGATCGAGAAGCTGTCGCGGATCGCGCGTTCGTCGGAAGTCGTATTGATCACCAGTTCGAACTTCCCTTCGTTGATGGCATCCACGCAATGGGGAGTGCCCTCGGCGACCTTGTTGATGGGTTTCGCGCCCAACTCGTAGTGGTTCAGGAACTCCGCCGTTCCGCGAGTGGCCCAAAGCTCGAAGCCCAGGTCTTTCAGGCCCAAGGCGATGGGCAGGATCTCGGCCTTGTCCTCGTTCCGGATGGAGAGAAACGCGCGTCCCGCCTTCCCGCCGCCGGCCAGGTTCGGCAGCGCCATCCCGGCCGCGATGAGCGCTTTCGCGTAGGCCTCGGGAAAAGTCTTCGCGCGCCCCATCACCTCGCCTGTGGATTTCATCTCCGGGCCGAGAATCACGTCCACGTTCGGGAACTTATGGAAGGGGAACACCGGAGCTTTGAGGCTGAAGGTGCTGAGGCCGTGATCCAGGTCGCGTGTCACTCCTAGGTCGTGGAGGGTTCTGCCCATCATCACCTGCACGGCAAGCTTCGCAAGCGGAGTGCCCGTGGCCTTGCTCACGAAGGGCACCGTGCGCGAAGCCCGTGGGTTGATCTCCAGAAGATAGATGCGGTCGTTCTGCACAGCGAACTGGAGATTGATGAGGCCGATCACGCGCAGCCGGCGCGCCAGCTCGCGGGTGTAGGTGCGAATCCGCTCCGTGACCGACAGAGGCAGCGAGGCCACAGGGATGGAGCAGGTGGAGTCGCCGCTGTGGATGCCGGCCTCCTCGATGTGCTCCATTACGCCGCCGATGAAAATCTGCTTGCCGTCACAGAGCGCGTCGACGTCCACCTCGATGGCGCGGTTCAGGAAGCGGTCGATCAGGATGGGATGTCTGCCGGAAAGCGCGATCGCTTCGCCCACCCACTCCTTCAGGCCTTCGGGCGTGTGCACCACGCGCATCCCACGGCCGCCCAGCACGTACGAGGGGCGCACGAGCACCGGGTAACCGAGCTCGTCGGCCTTCTTCAAGGCCTCCTCCGCGCTGCGGGCGAACCCGCTTGGGGGCTGTTCCAGTCCGAAGGGCCTGAGCTCACGCACCAGCTGGTCGCAGCGTTCGCGGTCCTCTGCGATGTCGATGCTCTCCGTCGAGGTCCCCAGGATCTTGAGTCCGCCGCGTTCGAGCGCCTTTGCGATCTTGAGCGGCGTCTGGCCTCCGAACTGCACAATCACGCCGAGGGGCTTTTCCACTCGCGCGATGTTGAGCACGTGCTCAGGCGTGAGCGGCTCGAAGTAGAGTTTGTCCGAGATGTCGAAGTCCGTGCTCACGGTCTCCGGGTTGCAATTGACCATGATGGTCTCGATCCCGGTGGAGCGAAGTGCCATCGCCGCGTGCACGCAGCAGTAGTCGAACTCGATCCCCTGGCCGATGCGGTTCGGGCCGCCTCCCAGGATCATCACCTTGTTGCGCTTGGAGACGCGGCTTTCGTCCGTGCCCCGGTAGCTGCTGTACAGGTAGGGGGTGCGCGCCTCGAACTCGGCGGCGCAGGTGTCCACGCTCTGGAACACCCCGTGCACGCCGAGCTTTTCGCGGTCCAGGCGTACCTGCTCCTCACGCATGGCCCGAAGCGACGCGATTGCCCGATCGCTCCATCCCGCCGCCTTGATCTCGCGGAGACGCTCGGCCTCGGGGGGCCATGCACCGTCCCGCAGCTCCTTCTCGAACTTCAGGTGGTCCAGGATGCGGTCCAGGAACCAGCGCTCGATGCCCGTGCGCTCGTGAATCTCCTGGGGCGTGGCGCCGGCCCTGAGGGCGTCCGCCACCGCGCGCAGCCTCCGGGGCGTGGGTTTCACCACGGCCTCCCAATCCGGGGCCTTCTTGCCGGGCTCATTGAGCAAAGGCGCGAGCCAGGTGGCCTCGGTCTCGAGGCCGGCGATGGCCTTCCCAAGACTCTCCTGGAAGGTGCGGCCCATGGCCATCACTTCGCCCACCGACTTCATCTGCGTGGTGAGCGCCGGGTCCGAGGGGCGAAACTTCTCGAAGTCGAAGCGCGGGATCTTGGTCACCACGTAGTCGATCGACGGTTCGAAAGAGCAGGGGGTGGTGCCGGTGATGTCGTTCGTGAGTTCGTCCAGCGTGTAGCCCACGGCGAGCTTCGCGGCCACGCGCGCGATGGGGAAGCCCGTGGCCTTGGAGGCCAGCGCGCTCGAGCGCGACACCCGCGGGTTCATCTCGATCACCACCACGCGACCGTCTTTCGGGTGCACGGCGAACTGGATGTTCGATCCGCCCGTTTCCACGCCAATCGCGCGGATGATGCGTTTCGACTGGTTTCTGAGGTTCTGGTACTCGCGGTCGGTCAAGGTCTGGGCCGGCGCCACCGTGATCGAGTCGCCCGTGTGCACGCCCATCGGGTCGAAATTCTCGATCGAACAGACGATGATCACGTTGTCCTTGCGGTCGCGCACGACCTCGAGCTCGAACTCCTTCCAGCCCAGCATGCTCTCTTCCACGAGCACGTCGTGGGTAGGCGACATGAACAGCGCGCGCTCCAGCTTCTCCAGGAAGTCGGCCTCGGTGAAGGCCGTGCCGCCGCCCTCGCCGCCCATGGTGAAGGAGGGCCGCAGGATCAGGGGCAGGCCGATCTCGCGGATGATGCGCTTGCCGTCGTCGATCGAGCGCGCCACCTGGGAGCGTGCGCTCGCCACGCCGATCTCGTTCATCACTTCCTTGAACGCCTGACGGTCTTCAGCGCGGTGGATGACGTCGGGCTTCGCGCCCAGCATCTCCACCTTGTATTTCTCCAGCACGCCCCGGCGATGCAGCTCCATCGCGAGGTTGAGCGCCGTTTGCCCGCCCATGGGGGGCCGCAGGGCGTCGGGGCGCTCGCGTTCGATCACGCGCTCCACGAACTCGGCCGTGAGCGGCTCCAGGTAGACTTTGTCGGAGAGCCCCGGATCAGTCATGATCGTGGCCGGGTTGGAGTTCACCAGGACGACCGTGTAGCCCTCTTCCTTTAGCGCCTTCAGGGCCTGGGTACCCGAGTAGTCGAACTCGCAGGCCTGGCCAATCACGATCGGTCCGCTGCAGATGAGGAGGACCTTCTTAATGTCTGTGCGTTTGGGCATTAGAAAGTCAGTCCCGTTTCTAGAAGGAGGGTGATCTTTTTTCCAGGTTTGGCGGAGTTGTAGGCGTCGATCGCCTTCCGGACGTTTCCCTCGTTGGTCTGCGAGACGGTGAGGCTGTACCCAAAGGTTCCGCCCGCGAGCGCCAGCCCGCCAAAGAGAAGAGTTCTGCGCAGGTTCGCGTTCTTGGTTTCGTCGACGAGGAAAAACCCCGCGAGCGCGGTCGCGAATCCCAAGGTGCCCAGATACGCTGCGACGCGCTGGCTCCGTTGGTTGCGCTGATAGGCGTCGAGGTAATCGAGCGCCGCGGGCACGCCCGACAGAAAGGGCCGCAGGTTTTCCGCGTCCGAGCGGTGGTAGGAGTCAAGCGCGTAGGTCTCGTCGCCCAGCCGGAATCGGCGTTCACAGCCGAAGGCCCGGATGTTCGCGTGCGATGCCAGTTGTGGCGGGCGCGTGGGCGAGTTCGGCAGCGTGAGGAACTCGGGTTTCGGTCCCGTGCCAGGCGCCGCGCGCGAAGACATCAGCTCGTCCGGGCAGAGCGGGGCTTGCGGGATCTTCGGTTCAGGAAGGGGAAGGGACTCGGTCGCACGGACCGGAGCGGAAACGAGGGCCCCGGCGATCAGAAGAAGACCGAGCGGGTGGTGGAATCGCGGGCCCATTAAAATCTCATCTTTATCGGCGGCGGGGTCCCTTGGCAAGAGCCGCTGCGTTGGCGAGGGCAACCGCGTTGCGGTAGGGTAGGAATTCGATGTCGCGCGCTGCTTCCGAGTTCACGCTTCGAGTTCGCCGCGAGGCGCTGGAGCGACTCTAGCTCCGATACACCCGGTCCGAGTTCCACGGGTCTGACCCCGTCGAGTTTCCCCACCGGTATTCCGACCCCCACGACCAAGAGGCCGTGGCCCCTTTTTGCTTCGGCCATGGCCTACGGAGGGGTGATCCCCATCCGCCGGGCCGTCGAACGTATCTTGAGCGCCTGGAGCGAGGCGCAACTGAGGCCCGCCGAGTGGGTTCGCTCGCTTGGCCCGGCGCCCGGAGATTCAGCCGCTGCCGAAGCGGAGCTCCTTCGATTCGCGTCCTTCCGGCATCGCCTCTACGTGGGGGCCGACGTGGTGGCTTTGGGCCGCCTCTTGGGCCGAAGCTGGGCGGAACATGGGTCGCTGGGTGGATACTTCGTCGCGCGGTGGGGCGGGGCGCCCACCCTGGGTGCCGCGCTCGACGGAGTGATGCGCGACTGGAAGGCCTGGGCTGCGGCGCTTTCTGGCCCCCAGCCGGGTCGCTTCTTCTTTCACCTTCTTGCCGCTCCGCGTGATGGCAGTGCCTGCAAACGTTGGTGCATGTTCCTCCG
This sequence comes from Bdellovibrionales bacterium, assembly GCA_020850015.1. Lineage (GTDB taxonomy): Bacteria > Bdellovibrionota > UBA1018 > UBA1018 > JADZFF01 > JADZFF01. Next base: position 23,866 of record JADZFF010000179.1, read on the forward strand.
CTGGATGGTGAGGCGCGACTCGGTGGACCTCGGCCTTTGGGGCCCCGGGGGCGCGCTTGCCCGCGCCCAGGCGGCCGTTGCCATCAGGCATGGGAAAGCGGATTCTGGCCCCAGATGAAGGTGCTTCTGCTCAAGATCGGCGCGATCGGCGACGTGGTGATGGCCCTGCCCGCCGCAGCCGAGCTCAAGCGTCGCCACCCGCGCGCGCGGCTCACCTGGGTCTGCGCGGCCGCCGTGGCCCCGCTTCTCCACGCCACGGGCCTCGTGGACGAGCTCGTGACGGTGAACGAACGGCGCCTTTATGGTCGCTCCCGTCTGGCGCGGGCTTTTGAGGCCGCGCGCACGTTGATTCGCCTGGCGGGCCGTCGCTTCGACCGGGTGTTCGTTCCCTACCACGACCGTCGCTACCGCTGGCTCGTGGCTCTGACCCGCAAGGATGTGTTCCGCCACTGGGGCGGCACCGACGCCGTGAACATGTTGATCCCGGGCCGCGACCACGCGCAGGAGTATGCGCGCGGCCTGCTGGGCGACGCCCCCACCTCGCTCCCGTATCCGCGCCTGCGCTCGGTACCGGAGTCGGCCCCGGGGCTCGACGGCGTCACCGTCGCGATCGCCCCCGGCGGAGCGGTGAACTTCGTGCGAGCCGAGGCGCTGCGGCGCTGGCCCGTGGCGTCCTACCGCTCGCTCGCCGAAGCCCTGATCGCGCGCGGAGTGCGGGTGGCGCTGACGGGCGCGCCGTCGGACGTCTGGGTGCGGTCCTATTTCGAAGGATTGGCGGTGAGCGATTTCCTTGGCAGCACCGATCTGCCGGGCCTCGTAGCGCTCTATGCCCGCTGCGGAGCCGTGGTCACGCACGACAGCGGCCCACTTCACCTCGCGAAGCTCGCACAGGTTCCGGTCGTGGGGCTGTTTGGGCCTACGCGCCCTTCGGAGAAGCTCGTGGAGTCGGGCACGGCGGCCGTGTTCTGGGGCGGGGCTGACCTGCCTTGCCGCCCGTGTTACGACGGCAGGAATTACGCTAAGTGCTCGGACAACCGCTGCATGCAGTCCATTCCGGTCGACGCGGTGGCCGAGCGCGTGATGTCCTTTCTGGAAAGATAGAAGAAGAGGCAGTGGAGAACGCATGAAACACGTGATTGTCACCGGCGGGGCGGGCTTCATCGGGTCGCACCTCTGCGAGGCGCTGCTAGGCCGGGGCTACGCCGTGACCTGTATCGACAACTACGTCACCGGGAACCGCGAGAACGTCGCCCACCTGGAACGCCGCCAGGAGTTCTTCGTCGAGGAGTACGACGTCTCCGTTCCCCTGGCCTGCGACTCGCTCGCGGGAGTGCGCGAGCATGGCCTGTTCGGCGTGCTGCACTTCGCCTGCCCGGCGAGCCCGGTGGACTTCGAGCGCATTCCCTTCGAGATCCTCAAGGTCGACTCCTTCGGCACCTTCCACGCTCTCGACTGGGCACTCCGCCACCGCGCGCGCTTCGTGCTCGCCTCCACGAGCGAGATCTATGGCGATCCGCTCACTCACCCCCAGACGGAAGACTACTGGGGTAACGTGAACACGATCGGGCCACGGGCCTGCTACGACGAGACCAAGCGCTTCGCCGAAGCCTGTGTGAGCGCGGCCGCGCGCGGCAAGGGCACCTGGAGCGGGCGCCCGTACCCGGCGCTCAATGGCGGCATGGTACGGATCTTCAACACCTATGGCCCGCGCATGCGCCCGGACGACGGCCGCGTGGTGAGCGAGTTCTGCATGCAGGCGCTGCGCAACCAGCCCATCACCCTTCACGGCGACGGCAAGCAGACCCGAAGCTTCTGTTACGTCTCGGATCTGGTGGATGGCATCATCCGCTACTTCGAGTCCGAGCTGCGCGAGCCCGTGAATCTGGGCAACCCGAACGAGTTCACCATGATCGAGCTTGCCGAGAAAATCCGCGAGCACACCGGGTCGAAGTCCGCCCTCACGCATCTTCCGGGCCGCGAGGACGACCCACGCCGCCGTCAGCCCGAGATCACCCGCGCGCGCAAGCTTCTGGACTGGGAGCTCCGCGTTCCGTTGGACGAGGGTCTGAAGCGCACCGTGGAATATTTTCGCCCCTTTGCCTGAGAGGTTCTGAGCGTGCGGGTGGCCCCATGAAAGTAGCATTGGTGCATGACTGGCTCGTGGGGATGCGCGGAGGCGAGGCCGTGCTCGAAGCCATCGCCGAGCTTTACCCGCAGGCCGAGCTTTTCACCCTCGTGTACGACCGAAACGCCATCTCGCGGCCACTGGCCCGGCTCAAAGAGCACACCAGTGCGCTCCAGCGGCTGCCCTCGGCCACGCGCCGCTACCGCCACTTTCTTCCGTTCATGCCCTGGGCTATCGAGCGCATGGACCTTTCCGGCTTCGATCTCATCGTGTCGTCGTCTCACTGCGTGGCCAAGGGCGTGCGCAAGGCGCCCGGCGCCGTGCATGTGAGCTATGTGCACGCGCCCATGCGCTACATGTGGTTCCGCTACGACGACTACTTCGGCCCGGGGAAGGCCTTCTGGCCCGTTCGTCTCGCCGCGCGCCTGCTCCGGCCCTACCTGCAGAACTGGGATCGCCGGGTGAGCCAGGCCGACCGCGTGGACACGCTCGTCGGCAACTCGCGTTTCATCGCCGATCGTATCCGCGAGGCCTACGGGCGCGAGGCCGAGGTGGTGCATCCTTTCGTGGATCTCGAGGCCTTCCGGCCCGCGCCCGCGGGCACCGCGCGGCGGAATTACCTCATGGTGGGCGCTTTCGCGCCGAACAAGCGCGTGGACCTGGCGATTGAGGCCTTCAATCGGCTGAAGCTCCCGCTTGTGATCGTGGGGAGCGGGCAGGACGAGCGAAAGCTCCGGCGCATGGGCGGGCCCACGATCGACTTCCTGGGAAGCCGCCTCTCGCGTTCCGCGATCGCGGATCTCTATGCGAAGTCCAAGGCCTTCATCTTTCCGGGCGTGGAAGACTTCGGCATCACACCGCTTGAGGCGATGGCCTCGGGCACGCCCGTCGTGGCCTATGCCGAGGGCGGAGTGCTCGAAACCGTCACGCCTGAGACCGGAGTGTTCTTCTCCGAGCCCACGCCCGAGTCGCTCATGGAGGCCGTGCTGAAGATCGAACGCGGTGAGGTCTCTTTTGATCCCGCCACGCTCCGCGCGCGGGCCGAAGGATTCTCACGCGAGCGCTTCCAGCGCGAGATCAAGGCCGTGATCGAGCGGGCGCTGGGCGCCCGTACTCAAGCCTTCTCGGGCCGGGCGGCTTTGACCTGATCGAGCACGAGCTTCACGTCCTGGGTGCGCGACTTAGGCAGGATCATGAGCACGCCGTTGTGCTCTACGACCACGAGGTCCTTCACTCCCAAAAGCGCCACCACGCGCCCCGGCGCATCGATCACGTTCCCTGAGCTTTCCACGGCGAATACCTCGCCCCCGGCCACCACGCCTGCAGGGCCGCGCGCCACGCCCGGAAGCGTCGTGGTCTCAAGCGAGATCCAGCTCCCGAGATCATCCCAGCCGCAGTCGAGCGGAAAGGTCACCACGTTCGGCGCCTTCTCCATGATCCCGTAGTCGATCGAGGTCGCTGTCATGCGCGGATAGGCGGCGCTCACGTCGCCCTTGGCCGCGTCCCACTCGCGTTTCATCTCGGGCATGAGCGAGTCGAAGGCCTTGAGAATAGTCTCGGCGCGCCACAGGAACATGCCGCCGTTCCAGAGGTACTCGCCCGATGCCACATATGCTTCGGCGCGCGCGCGGTCGGGCTTTTCCACGAAAGCCTGCACCTTGCGGCAGGGGCCTTTGCTCACCTCGTTACCCAGCTTGAGGTAGCCGTAGCCCGTCTCCGGGCGCGAGGGCTGGATGCCCAGGGTGACGAGATCGTCGTGCTCGGTGGCCCACCTTACGGCGCGCTCGAGCGTCGCGCGGAAGTCCTTCACGCTCGCCATGTGGTGGTCGGCGGGCATCACCATCATCACGGCCTTGGGGTCGCGCTCGGCCACCCAGCGCGCGGCCCAGTACACACAGGGAGCCGTGTTGCGACCCATGGGCTCGGAGAGCACGTGCGTGGCTGGGCCCACGGCCTCTTTCGTCGCGGCGGCGAGCGACTGCGTGGTCACGATCACCCGGCGATCCTCGGGCGAGAGCCCGTCGAAGCGCTTGAGCGTGGTTCCCAGAAGCGTGTCGTTCGAAGAGCCGAAGCTCAGGAGCTGCTTTGGCTTCTTCGCCGTGCTCTTGGGCCAGAAGCGGGTGCCGCTTCCGCCGGCCATGATGACGAGATAGGGTGCCTCGGACATCGGCTGCTCATTTCACGCGCGCGTAGGCGTCTTCGAGCCGCACGACGTCGTTCAGGTGCGGGGTGGAGACCTCGAACACGTCGCAGTCTTCGATCGCGATCATGCGGTGCTTGCGGCCCGTGGGGATGTGGTGCGCCTCGCCCGGAAGCAAGGTCACCTCGAGCATCTTCCCGTGGTCGTCTTCGAAGAGGAACAGCATCTTCCCGCTTTGGACGTAGATCGTCTCCTCTTTCACCTCGTGGTACTGCAGGCTCAGCTTGTGGTCCTTCTTGATGTGAAGGAGCTTGCCCACGTAGTCCTTCGTCTCGCCCCAGATGAGCTCGTAGCCCCAGGGTTTCTCCACGCGGCGAACGCTTTTTTTGGTCGATGGCACGGTACGGGTTTCCTTTGGTTGCGCGGCGCTCTACCGCGGCATCCGGGCCACGATGAACGAATCGAAGGCCTTCGACTGCTGCAGCCGCTGGCCTTCCTTCTGGGCTTCGGCTTCCGAGCCGAAACCGCCGATGTAAACACGATGCCATTCGCCCTTGCCCGGCACTTCGGCCGCGCGCACAAAGGGCTGCATCCCGGCCGAGGAGAGTGCCGCCGCCTTCGCGGAGGCCTCAGCCGCCGATGGGAAAGACCCCACCTGAATCGTGAAGCGGCCCGAGGGGTGATCCGAGTCCGCAGGGGAAGTGCCCTCGGCGGCGGGCGCTTTCTCGGAGATGGCCTGCTCAGGCAGCTTCACCTGGCGCGGCGGATTGAGTTGCACGCCCGACTTCCCGACCTCGTCGTGGAGCTCCTGGAACAGGGTTTCGTCGGCGGCGCCGGCCACTTTCTTCTCCTGCTCGGCGAAGTCAGGCCGCGTGGGCACCCGATCTTGGCCCGGAGTGAGAAGCGCAACGGGCGGTTCCTGCGCGGAGCGCGCACCTTCACCCACGGTCTTGCCGAGATGAATTCCCAAGGTGAAGGCGAACAGCGCCACAGCGACCCCCAAGAGGATCAAGAGCACCATTTCCTTCCGGTCGTAGACGAAAAACCGCGAGCGCGGGTCCATTTCTCCCAGTGTTACTGAAGGGGTACGACGGTGTCAATGCGGTGCAGCGTCAGGGATCCGGCTGCAGCTCCGCGGCTGGGCAGGGGATGCCGGTTGGGATTTCGGACGCCCAGCATCGAGTTCGATCGCCGAACTCGCGTGGGAGCCGGTGATTCCCGTTTGACGCTTGGCATGCTCCTTCCAAGGCTCGGCACCCATGAAATCTCGAAAGGCTTTGGATCAATCCGGACAGGGGCTCACTGAATACCTCATTCTCCTGATTCTCGTGGCAGTTGTCTCGATCACCGCGGCTCGGTCTTTGGGGGGGACTCTGAAGCGAAAGATTCAACTCGCGCGCGACCATATCAACAGCGACGTAGGCTTGGAGGGGAGCAGTGACGAAGGCTCCTGATCGTCTGACCGCAGTTTCCGGACAGGCGCTCCTCGAGTCGTTGCTTTGCCTCTTGCTCCTGGTGGCGGTGGTGAGCGCGTCGTTCGGACTCGCGCGCGCGCACGCTAACCGCTTGAGGTGTTCGGTGAATCTCTTCGAGGCCGCCCATCGTGCTCGCCTCAAGCCAGGCGCGGAGCTGGGGCATCGAGTGGGTTCCTGGTGGGTCGCTGAACGTCGATGCAGGGGAGGGGGAATGGCGCGAGTTGCCTTTTGGGTTCTGGAATGACTCCCCTTTGGATTCTGGCGGTCCTGACCTGGGCGATGGTCTCCTTGGGTTTAAACGGCCTTCAAAAGCAATGGGCCCTCGAGAGCGCTCGGCAGCTTCGCGTGGACGCATGCGTCGGACAGGAAACGAGGACGATTCGTGATCGGATTTCGCGAATGGAGTATTGGGGGCAGAAGATGAAGGCGGCCCGGCAGGTTTTGGTCGCGGGTGCCCTCGAGCCGCCCGTGGTGGCCGCGGCTCGTGCGGCCCTCGCCGCCGGGGCGGCAGCCCAGGAGGCGGAGCGGATGGCTTGGATCGTTCGTGAGGCTCAATGGAGGCTGCGTCCCTGCGCCGAGATTTCAGACGCCTGGGGTACGCGATTTCCCTCACCCCCTTGGAAATCCTTGCCTCCCGATGTCTTGGGTCCACGGCCCATGGCTTTTTTGGAGACCGAGGCGGGGTGGACGGTCGAGGCCCTGGCAGGAAACAGGGGCGCGGCGGCGCTTGTGTGGAAGGAGCGGGCCCGATGGATCGCGAGCGTGAGGGATTCAAAGATAGCCAGGGCCAGGCCTTGGTGGAGACCTTGGCATGGCTGGTGATTTGGGCGGTACTGACCGGTGCGGCGCATGGCCTTTGGAAGCGCAGCGACCAGGCACGGTGCCAGCTCTGGAAGCAGGAGCGCGCGAAAACAGTGCGCGGACCCGACCCTGGAAGCTGTTGAGCGCGGGCGGGGGCTCGCGTGAGTGGCTGATTTCCAGGTGGGTCAGCCTGCGGGGTGCGGCGGGACCCATCTTGGGCCTCTTGGCGGCTTGGGGGTTGGCTCAACTCGCCCAGGGAGTGAGCGAGGAGAGGATGCACCAGCGATGGACTGAGGAACAAAGGCCCGATCAGGGGATCTGGTTCGTGGCGTTGAAAAGCAGGGGCTGGGGCGAGGTCCAGTCGGATCGTGTTAGGAGGGCCCTCCTCCGATCGGGTCCTGGAATTTGGGATGTTCCCGGCTCCGCATGGATCTCCACCGACGGACGCTGGGTAACCGTGTCCGAGGGGGAGGATCGTGGGCCCAGTCTCTTTGCCCAGGCCCCCGCGGAATCGCGTCCTCCTACCCCGCTCAAATGGGAGCCTCTGGGGCGGGGATGGCCGGCCCTTAGTGCCGCCGTCAGCCGCGTGCGGCCTTCCCCCATTCCGAAGGCGTCCCTGCGGACGCAAGGCCCTGATCCCAGGGAGCTTCGTTACTGATTGACACGTATACTGACGCACGCTTAACTGCCGGCCGTGAATCAATCCCAGGCGATTTTGACGGTGGGTTCCATGGCGTTCGACTCGATCCGTACTCCGGCGGGCAGGGCCGAAAACGTGCTTGGCGGCTCCGTGAACTACTTTTCCATCGCGGCCTCATTCCACGTGCCGGTGCGGGTGGTCGGGGTGGTGGGTCAGGATTTTCCGAAACAACACCTTGAGTGGCTTTCCTCGCGCAACATCGACGTATCGGGTGTGGAAATGGCTCCGGGAAAAACCTTTCACTGGGTAGGCGAGTACTCGGGCGACATGAACGAGGCGAAAACGCTCACGACGGCGCTTAACGTGTTCGAGCATTTCGATCCGAAGCTTTCCGCGAAGCACCGGGAGTCGCCCTACGTGTTTCTTGCGAACATCGACCCCAAGCTTCAGCTCAAAGTTCTGGAGGAGGTGCGGTCCCACAAGCTCGTCGTCTGCGACAGCATGAACTTCTGGATCACCGGGAAGCCAGATGAGCTGAAACAGACCCTCAAGCGGGTGGACATCCTCTCCATCAACTCAGGCGAAGCTGCCCTGCTTTCCGGAGAGACGAATCTCGTGGTGGCCGCTCGCCGCATCCGCGAGATGGGCCCGATCGCGGTCGTCATCAAACGAGGGGAGCATGGGGCCTGGCTCTTCGCGGGAGAGGAGATGTTCATCGCGCCGGCATTCCCGGTGGATCGGGTCGTGGACCCTACTGGCGCGGGGGATACCTTCGCGGGAGCATTCGTAGGCCACCTGGCCGGCGCGGGTGTTTCACGGGATCTGGCCAAGAAGGATCCGAGGGCATGGCAATCCGCGCTTCGGCGCGCCGTCGTATCCGGCTCGATCATGGCGAGCTTCACGGTGGAGGACTTCGGCATTCGCAGGCTGATGGAGCTGGATCGGACCGAGCTCGAAGCCCGTGAGAAGCGCTTCCTGACGATGATGACGATCTAGACCCTGGACTTCTCTTCGTTCACTGCCTGAAGGGCCTTCGACACGCGCTGCAGCCTGTAGTGCTTGAGGAACTCCTGGGGTTTCACCTGCGTGAAGACCTGCGCGCTGCTTTTCACTTCGATCTGCGTGCAGTAGCCGAGATTCACGACCTCCGGAAACTCGTCCATGCGGAAGGGTTCCTTGCCCGTGAGCTGGGCCTCGGCCTGGATGATCTCGGCCAGGTTCACCCTGGAAACCCCAGTGGCCTCGTTCGCCGGATACTGATGAATGTACTTGGCGATCAGGCTCATGATGAGAAAGCCCTTGATCGAGACGTTGTGCTGTTTCGAGGGCTCCACCAGATTCTCCTCGTTCTGGTAGGCGATATAGATCTCGAGAAAATCCGGGTCCACGAGCATCACCTCGTTGCTGCCGGCCTGATCCACTCCTTCGAGGATCCCGCAGCTCTGGAAGACGTCGAGCAGGGTGGTGATCTTCGCCACGGGCACGCCCATGATCTGGTTCGCGTAACGCTGAAGCAGGCCGGCACGTACCGTGCGGCCCTTGCCCTTCTGCTCGCCGTTTCGAGTGCCAACGAGCAGGAGGGCCGCCGCGATCTTCAGCGTGTCGTGCGGGGAAAGGTAAACGTAATGCGCCGAGCGCTTGCCGTCCTTAGACGAGTAGTCGAAGGCGGTGCTGGCCTGCTCGAGCTGGCGGATCCGCGTGCTGGAGCTGCGCAGGCGCCCGACGATGGTCTTGAGGAGGAGCTTCAGCCAATCTGGGAGCTTGCTCAGGGTCTGAGTGAAGGTCACGCCCGAGACTTCGACCAGGGTGCAGGTGGTTAGCCCCTCGGCGGAGGCCGATCGAGGCGCGCCATCGAGGAAGGCGAGCTCGCCCAGGACCTGTCCGGAATTGATCGTGGCGACTTCGATGCTCGCGTTCCCTTTCTTCTTGAAGATTCGGATGATTCCGGTCTTCAGGAAGTACATGGAGCGGGAGGATTCGCCCTCGGCGAACAGGAGCTCGCCCTTCTGAAGCTGAATGACCCGCGGCCCCGCCTCGCCGGCACCAATCGGTGCGGCGCCAGAGGTGGTACCTGTCGGTTTTTTGACGGGCAAGGCCATACTACTTCGAAGTCATCTCCCAGCTACCATCCCAATCGGCATCGGGAGGGGATTGTTTGAACGTCTCGCAACGCTCCATGTACATCATGCTGGTTTCGTCCGTTGAGTCCGCGGAGGGGCGAAGCAGCTGGTTCGCCTTCTTGAATTCGGCGATTGCGTCATCCCATTGGCGTTTCAAATATAGCGCGCGCCCCTTTTCGAAGGCCTGCAGGCCCTCGGCAGAGTATTCGCGCTCAAACACCTGGATCATCTCCACGGCTGTCTTCTTGCCCTTCACCTTCACGAAGTCGAGCGTGCGGTGAGCGGGCAGAGGCTCGCCCACCTTCTCGATGTCGTCGAAGGTGAATCGCGTGGTAAGGATCTTCGCGCCGTAATATTTTGTGAGGCCCTCCAGGCGCGAGGCCAGGTTCACGTGATCGCCGATGACGGTGTAGGCGAAGATCCGGTCCGATCCCATGTTACCGACGCTGACCGCGCCTGAGTTCACGCCCACGCCGATGTTCACCTCCACGCCGTACTTCTCCATGTACACGGGCTTTAGCTCGTCGAGGCGCTGGATCATGCGCACGGCCGCTCGGCAGGCGTTGACGGCGTGCTTGGGTTGCTCGCCAGGGGCGCCCCAGAAGGCCATGACCGCGTCGCCGATGTACTTGTCGAGGGTGCCTTCGCACTCGAAAATGATCTCGGTCATCTGGCCCAGGTACTCGTTCAGGAAGTGCGAGAGCGACTTCGGGTCCATGCGCTCTGAGAAGGTGGTGAAGCCCCGGATGTCGGAGAAGATGATCGTCAGGTCCTTCTTCTCTCCGCCGACGGTGAGTTTTGTCGGATCCTTCAGCATGGAGTCCACGATCGACGGCGCGACGTACTTTGAGAACGCTCCCTTGATGAATTTCCGGTTTCCCTCTTCCATCACGTATTTCATGGCAAGCGTCACGACGAAGATCAGCGTGATCTCGAGGTAGAGGAGGCTGGTGTTCACGTTGATGTTGCGGCTGTTGAAAAGGAGCGCCTGGTCCACGATGCCGATCGCGGACATCGATCCCAGGAAGAGCATCAAGGCCGGAACGGACTCGAACTTCGAGGTCATTACTGCAAAGAGCATTGCGCCAGCGGTCATAACCAGCATCATGAGCACGATGCCCCAGGTGCCGGCACCTGTGCGGAGAGCCGTTCCGCTGATGAAGTTGTGAACGATCGTGGCGTGACCCTCAACGCCGGGCGTGAGGGAGTCGAAGGGGAAGGCGACGGCGTCATAGGCGCCGATGGCTGAAAGGCCTAGGAAGACGATGGCGTCCTTGAAAAGCTCGTCCGCCGTGTACAGCTGGTAGTGGAAGTTCTGCGTCGGAGTCTCCGCCGTCTTCTCCGCGCCATCGCCCGCCGCGGGCGGCTCATCCTGGGGCACTGGACGTGGAAGGAAAGTCGGCGCCTCCAAGGATTCCAGGCGCACCCCCACGAGCCTAGGGCTCCCGTCCTCGGGAAGCGGGGTGAGCAGATCGGCCGCGGAGACATAGGGAAAGCTGTACGATCTTCCGTAGAAATTCATCTCGACGGCGCCGAGCGGATTCGTGGGCACCTTGATGTCGCTATTTTTCAGCTTGATGCGGCGAACGAGGCCCTGATCGTTGAGTACGACCTCAAGGTCGTCGTTCAGCCCGACGCGGGCCGTTTCCAAGGCCAAGCTGGGGTAGATTCTGCCGTTCAAGACGGTCAGCAGCGGCGTTCTTCTGCGATAGCCATCGGGGTCCGGGGTCGAAGTGAAGGCTCCGAGGTGTTTGGCCACATCCAGGAAGACTCCGGGGGCCGGCATGATGGGGCCGAGAAAGGTGATGAGGGGCGTGGTTGTGGCGTCGAATTGCCCCCTTTCCGCGATGACGTTGGGGATCGCGAACCTGGCCGCGTCCGCCGGGATGCGCGCCACGTGCTCCGGATCGGTGATCGCGCAATCGGAACCCGTGCCGTCGTAAGCGGGCTGGCAGAAGCCTTCCGAGGCCCAGCCGAGTACGATGCGCTCGCCTTTGCCGGGGGTCATGAGAAGGCGACGGAGGGCGAAGTCGGTTTCGAAGTCGGGAATGACGGATCCCAGCCCCTGGGACTTGAGCAGATTGCCCAGCGTGTCGGGCACGCGGGGATCAGGCTCGGCGAAAACGACGTCGATCCCGACGACCTTCGCGCCGTGATCCAGGATCGTCTCAATGACCGCCGCGATCGCGTCGCGATGCCAGGGCCAGCGTCCCACCTGCGAGAGCGCGTAGTCGTCGATCTCGACAATGATGATTTTCTCGGTGACGGGGCGGGGCCCGCGAATCCGGAACTTCGCGTTCGTGAAGGTTCCCGCGATGGCTCGAAGGGTGGGGTAGGCAGAGGCTCGGAGGAAGTTGTTGTTGATCTGCCCGGTTTCCGCCATCCAGGTGATTCCATAGGCGAAGGTGAAAAGCAGAATGATGGGGATCTGTACGAGCCAAAGGCGCTTCTTCATGGAGGGGACCTCGATGGCTCTTCGGAGAGCCTGCCGGACCCCTTAAGTAAAGCACTGGAAGCGCGCCGCGTTATGTCAGGGCCTCGGCGGTGTGAGAGGGAAAATCGAGGAAGTCTGATGGGGGAGAAGTGGTGGGTCGTGATGGACTCGAACCATCGACCCTCTCATTAAAAGTGAGATGCTCTAACCAACTGAGCTAACGACCCGAACCACTGCCTCAAAGAGAAAGAAGTCGTTTCCTATCAGAGCCCTGAACGGAGCGCAACGCTCGAAGTGAAGGGGTCCGCGAGCTCGAGCGTCTCTTCCCGACCCGGGCCCGTGCTCACGAGCACCACCGGCACTTTCACGAAGTCCTCGATAAACTTGATGAACTGGCGGAACTCGTCGGGGAGGTCTGAAACCGAGCTCATGCCACGTGGAAGCTCCGGCCATCCGGGCAGCACCTCGTAAGTGGGTTCCAGGCGATCGAAATCCTCCATGGCCGAGGGAAAACCGTAGTGAGTGTTCCCGCCCAACCGATACGCCGTGCAAACCTTAACGAAATCGAGGCCCGAGAGCACGTCAGCTTTCATCAGCGCGAGGCCAGTGAGCCCATTGAGCTCGCTGGCGTACTTCAGGGCCACCCCATCGAGCCAGCCGATCCGGCGCGGCCGGCCGGTCGTGGCCCCGAATTCAGCGCCGACTTTGCGGATCCGCTGGGCGAGTTCCGGTTCCGTGGTTTCGATCTCGGTGGGAAACGGGCCCGTCCCCACGCGGGTGGTGTAGGCCTTGGTAATGCCGACGACGTGGTCGTAGGCCGTCGCTCCCACTCCGCACCCTGGCATCACCTGCCCGGCCACGCAGTTCGACGAGGTGACGTAAGGATAGGTGCCGTGATCGACGTCGAGGAGCGTACCCTGGGCGCCTTCGAAGAGCACCGGGCGACGGCGGCCCTTCGCCTCGTATAGGATCGCCCGAACGTCCGCGATGAAGGGCTTCAGGCGCTCCCCAAGGCGCTGCGCCTCGGCCGCCGTGGCCACCGCGTCCACCGCTTCGGCGCCGAAGTGATGTTTCAGGAGGACGTTCTTCTCCTCCAGGGCGTGCTCCACCTTCTGCCGGAGCACCGAGGGGCGAAGCAGGTCGCCGACCAGAATTCCACGGCGGGCTACCTTGTCCTCGTAACAGGGGCCGATGCCGCGCACCGTGGTGCCGATCTTCCCGTGGCCGGCCTTCTCCTCGCGGAGTTTATCCAGGAGCCGATGGTAAGGCAGGATCACGTGGGCGCGTTCGCTGACTCGCACGAACTCATGGGCGGGTTTCCCGCGAAAAACCCCACTTTGCTCCAGGATCTCGATCTCCTCGAAAAACGCGGCGGGGTCGAACACCACGCCGTTTCCGATGAGGCAGATCTTCCCCGGGTGCAGGATGCCGCTTGGGATCAAATGCAGGACGGTTTTCTTGCCGCCTACCACGAGCGTGTGGCCGGCGTTGTTTCCGCCCTGGAATCGGGCAATGAAGTCCGCCCGAGCCCCGTAATGGTCAACGACCTTCCCCTTGCCTTCGTCGCCCCACTGGGCGCCCACTACGGCGACGTTCATGATCGTGCTCTCAATTGATGACGCCGGCGCGGTCGCCCGACTTGAAGAAATTCACCATTTGCGTGGCCGCGGTCAGCGCCACGCGCTCCTGGGCCTCGTTCGTGGAGGCGCCCAGGTGAGGGGCCACCACGATCTTGGGGTGGTTGGCGAGGGGTGTGGGGAATTCCGGCGGCTCCTTCTCGAACACGTCGAAGGCCGCGCCGCGCAGGTGCCCGGAATCCAGGGCAGCGATCACGGCCTTCTCGTCCACGATCCCGCCGCGTGCGCAGTTCATCACGAACGAGCCCTTCTTCATCTTGGCGATCGAGCCCGCGTTGATGAGGTTCGCGGTCTTGGCGTTTTTCGGCACATGGAGCGTGACGATGTCGGCCGCGGCGAGCACCTCCTCGGGGGTCTTCACGATGGTCACGGACTCATCCATCCGGGAAAGCTTGCCCGGCACCTGGGAGAGCGCCTGGATGAAGGGGTCGAACCCCACGACTTTCATGCCCAGTCCCACGGCCTTTTCGGCCACGATGCGGCCGATGTTGCCGAGGCCGATCACGCCCATCACCTTGCCCGTGGCTTCGACGCCCACGAAGGTCTTGCGGTCCCACTTGCCGGCGGCCATCGAGGCGTGGGCCTGGGGAATCTGGCGCAGCATCGAGAACATGAGGGCGATGGTCTGCTCGGCGGCGGCGAGCGAGTTGGCCGAGGCCGTGTTCATCACGGGGATTTTGAGCTCAGTCGCGACTGGAACCTCGATGTTGTCCACGCCCGCGCCGGCGCGGACAATGAGCTTCATGGAGGTGGCCTTGCGGATCAGGTCGGCCGTGAGCGTGGTCGCGGAGCGGATCACGATCGACTGGTAGCCGCCGATGATCGAGGCCAGTTCGCCGGCCGAGGTTTCCTTGCGAAGGTCGATCTCGAAGTCGGGATTGGACTTCAGGATGTCCACGCCCTCTTTCGCCATGCCGTCCGTGATCAGAATTCGGGTTTTTGCCATACCCGGTACTTACCCGTGGGGGGCGAGCCGGAGCAACGGAAAAACCGGAATGCTCGGGGACTGGCGGCGAAACCGCCGGCCTTCAATGCACCTTGGATTTCGTGGCCTTCAGGGCCTTGCGGGCCCGGCGCTCGTTCAGGTTCTCGGTCAGGATGCCGAGAGCTTCGAACCGGAGGTCGTTCTCGTAGATGAAGCGGAAGAAGTTCTCGATCTCCGGGTGATGCCGGAAGGTCTTCATGCCCCCGCTCGAGGTATCCATCTGGCCGGCCGTCGGGCCGGCGAGGCTCATGGAAGCGCTCACGGTCAGCGAAGCGCTCGCGACGAGCTCCGCGTCTTCGCCTTCGTCTTCCATGTCCACGGATTCGTCGGTTTCCGTTTCGGCGTTCACTTTTTTATCGGCCTTTTTCGGTGCCGCGGCCTTCAGGGCCTTCTGGGCCTTACCCGCGGGACTCTTCGGCGCCGCTTTCGCGGCCGGAGCGGATTTGGCGGAAACTTTGGATTGGGGGGCGGCTTTTTTCTTCGTCATGGTCTGGTCCTCGTATGTTCGTTCGAAGAGTTAGGCGATGCTTGTTCCTTCGTCTTCCGCCGCGGCCGCTCCCTGGGAGCGGATCAGGCCGTAACGATGGAGCTTGTTATACAGGGTCTTGATGGTGATTCCCAGGCTGTGCGCGGTCTTGGTCTTGTTGCCCTGGTTATAGGCCAGCGTGCGCAGGATGTGGTTCTTTTCGACTTCATCCAGGGGCATGTTCAGGGAAAACTCCGGCCCCTCGGCCCGAGCGCGCGGCATGCGGATATTGAAGGGGATGTCGTCGATCCGGATCTCGTTGTTTTCGGCCAGGATCTTCAGCCGTTCGATGGTGTTCTGGAGCTCGCGGATGTTGCCCGGCCAGTCGTAGTTCGAGAAGGCATCGAAGACGCGGGGGTCGATCTTGCGGATCTGCTGAACGGAACCGCCGAAGCGCGTGTTCTTCAGGAAATAGTCGACCAGGAGAGGCAGGTCCTCCTTGCGCTTGCGCAGGGGGGGCATGCGCAGGGTGATCGTATTCAGGCGGTAGTAGAGGTCCTCGCGGAAGCGGCCGGCTTTGACCTCCTGCTCCAGGTCGCGGTTCGTGGCGCTGATCACTCGCACGTCCACCTTCAGGGTGCGTTTGCCGCCGATGCGGTAGAACTCGCCCTCCTGGAGGAAGCGCAGGAGCTTGGCCTGGATCGCGAGCGACATCTCGCCGATCTCGTCGAGGAAGAGGGTGCCGCCGTCGGCGGTTTCGCATAGGCCGGCCTTCTGGGCCACCGCGCCCGTGAATGAGCCGCGTTCATGGCCGAAGAGCTCGCTTTCCAGGAGGGCTTCCTGGAGGGTGCCGCAGTTCAAGGTAACGTAGGGTTTGTCGGTGCGATCGCTCTTCACATGCAGTTGGCGCGCGATGAGCTCCTTGCCCGTGCCGCTCTCGCCCTGGATCAGCACCGTTGCGGTGGTGGGCGCTATTTTGTCGACCATGGTCAGGATGCTCAGGATCGCGGGGCTCTTACCCACGATCTCGATGCCCTTGCGGTCGTTCTGCACGAGGGTCTTGAGTGCCTTATTTTCCTTCTGGAGCAGCTTTTGCTGCTGAAGGATCTGCATGTTGGCGTTGCGCAGCTCCAGGGTCTTTTCCTCGACCTTGGACTGCAGCTTCGCGTTGAAGCCCTTGATCTCGCCGTAGAGATTGCGGTTGGCGATTGCCACCGAGATTTGCGAGGCCACGGCCTCGAGCGCGGTGAGGTCGTCGTGGTCGAAGGCGTCCACCTGGTTGCTTTCCACGTTGAGCACCGCGATCACGCGGTCGTCGCGCACCACGGGGATCGAGAGCTCCGCCTTCGAATCCACGGGCAGGGAGAGGGTGGTGAAGTGGGGGTCCTTGCTGACGTCGTTCGCCAGGTAGCTTTTGCGGGTCTGGATCACCTGCCCGATGATTCCGGTTTTCGCCTCGAGGGTGGTGGAGCCCGTCTTGAAGTGGGGGTCGTAGGCGCCGGCCTGAGCCCGAAGCATCACGCGATTGTCGGGCTCCACGCTCCAGATATGGATCGCGGAGTATCCCAGCATCCTCTGGATGCTGCGGACCACCTCTTCGTAGAAGTCGTCGGTGGTCATCAGGCTCTGCAGCTTGGTCGACACCTGATTCAGGAGCCGCAGGCGTTGGTGGTGCTTTTCCGACATGGTCTTTCTTGCCCTAATTCAGGTGTTTTGATGTGGCGCTTCTTACTCGAAGCCTGGCGCAGACTATATTTTTTACCGGAAAAGCGCAAGCGTTTTCGGAGCAAAAAAGTACACTATTGTCCGGGGTTGCGAATGGACCCGTGGAATGGGTGGTCGTGGTCGGAGACTTATTGTCTAAGTATTTGTAAAAAGGCTATTTTTTGAAATTAGCCAGGGTATCTTGCGCAGTGCGCTTGGCCTTAGCCGCTACGGCCTCGTTGCGGAGCTGGAAGTCCCGGCGCTCGCAGATGATGCCCCGCTCCTTGTAGAGGAGCAGCCACGGCCCTCCGGGAACCTCGATCAGCCAGATACCGTCCTGTGCTCCGGCTGGAAGAGCCCCGCCCTTGGCGTCGATCCACCGCTCAGGTTGCCTCTGGGCCTCTGCTTGAAGCTCCTCGAGGGTGAAGGGGAGCTCCTTGCCCGCATACTTCATCGCTGGGTGGGTGTCTGGGCGGTCGGCCCGCGTGAGCAGCTCTTCGACGAATGCTTCAAGTTCGGTCTTCATGGCAGCGGCCTCGGGGTACCCAGGATGAGCGCGCCGCTTTCCACGGCTTCGGCCACATTCGGGATAAAGACCTGGCTGCCTCCACCCCTGAAATGAAGTCAACTAAAGCGAAAGGCCCCCCCGGTCTTACCCGGAGAGGCCTTTCTGAGGATCTAGAGGCTAAGAGCTGTGATTGCCTTCGCGATCACAGGCCCTGGGCCGAGAGGATCGCTTCCACGGAAGCGCTCTCATGGGCGGCTTCGCGGAGGCTGTCACGCGACTCGAGGATCTCGTTCGTGGGACGCTTGATCGTCGTCACGTCGAGAACCGCGCGGGACTTCACCCAGCTCGGGCTGTTGCCCCACTTCGCGGCGGGAGCTTCCCCAGCGGACTCTTCGCTGCCGTAGAGGCAGTCGTTGTAGCCGTCGGTGTAGCCATCCGAGTAGCCGGAGCCGAAGCCGCCGGTGCCCGAGTGCGGGTTACCGAAGCCAGGAGCCGTGCCGTAGCCGTAGTACAGGTCGTTGTAGCCTTCGTTGTACCCGTTCGTGAAGCCAGACGAGTAGTTCGCGGCGTAGAAGATCTCATAGGTGTCCTGGGCGCCGTCGGAGTAGCCGTCCAGGTAACCGTCGTGGTGGCCGTCGTTGTAACCGGCGGTCTGACCCTGCGAGAACGCAGCGTTGTAGCCCGTGAGCCACGCAGCGTTGTAGGCGTCGATGTAGGCAACGTTGTCGTTGCCCGCGTCGCCCTGGCGCTCCAGGCGGCCGTCGCCGGTGCTGTTGCGGCCCGCGACGTCAGAGTAGCCGTCGGAGTAACCCGCATCGTAGCGGCCCGCGCGGAAGGTGTCGGAGTAACCGCGGTCGCGGCACTCGTTCACTTCTTCCGGATCGGCGCCGTACAGGCAGTCGTCGTATCCGCCGTCATAGCCGAGGTCGTAACCGTCGTTATAGCCGTCGGTGAAGCCATCGGAGCGGCCCACGGAGTTGCCGTCGGAGCGGCCGTCGGCGTTGCCGTCCAGGGCGCCGTTCACGGCGGCGGGCACATCGCCCAGGCCGTCGTTGTAGCCCTGAATCTTGCCGGCGTTGTAGCCGCCGTTGTAGCCACCAGCGCTGTTGTAACCCACGCTGTAACCGGCGTTGCGGCCGGCGGTGTCACCTTCGGTCGTGCCCTGGCCGGCCGTCTTGGCGGCGCCAGCGGCCAGACCGGCAGTCTTGCCCTGGTTGTAGAGGTTGGTCATGTCCGTGTTGGCTTGCGCCACGCCGGCTTCATACGAAGAGAGCAGTTCGCCCTCGTCGCAGTCCAGGCCACCGCAGCCCGGGGCAGCGGCCACCACGGCCACGAGCCCGAACACGGCCACAGCGCTGGCTGCCGAGTAGAGGGATTTCTTAGAAGAAGATTTACGAGTCATGGACCAGGCCTCCGTAGGGGGGTCGATTTATTATTCCAAGTCCGCCCCCGTCCAAGGGCGGGTCACACCATTTGTGCGGCGCATTATAATCCGCCCGTGTTGAGAGACAAGAGAAAAGTGACGCGCTGCGTAAGTCGTTTCTCTAGACTTGAGACGCCGTACTAAATGGGCTTTAAAGTCCGATACTTCCGCTGGCCTGAAGCGACAGGATCAGCTGGGTTTCGCCTCCGAAGTCGGGCTTCAGGCCATGATGCACGGCCAGAGTGAGGGTTGCGGGCATTCGCACCAGAGCAGTTCCCGTCAGTTTCAGGCCCCCCCCTACCGAGGGAAGGGAAAGGCGGGGTACGGGCAGATAGCCTAGGTCACCGAAGGCGAACAAAGAGAGGTGCTCCAGGAAGAGGGGTTGAGTGTCCCAGGAGTTGAAAATCCAGGCCAGGGGCAACCGGGTATCGAGGGATCCCCAGGCCACGTGCCGCGAGGTCAGGGAAAAGGCGTAGCCCCGAAGGGGCAGGCCGTCGAGCAGGTCAAGCCCGCTGCCCCCGAGAGGAGAGCTGAACGAGGCGACTGGGGGGGTTCCGCCCTCCAGCTCCGCCCGGGTTTGCCGAGGGCCCTGCCCGCCGGAGGTCGCGATTCCCGCCAGGGCGGGCGATGCCACCCAGTGCCCCGCCACGGGCAAGTGCGCGCGGGCGGAAAGGGCGCCCTTCCAATACGGAATCCCACCGACGTCATACCTCCGCAGGGCACCGTACAGCCGGTAACCCCTTTCGGTGGCGACGGCTAGAGGGCTGCTCTCCACATTCGTGAGCGAAAGGCCGGCCGTGGCGTGCATGAATACGGGGCCATGGGTGGATGGACTCTTCCCTTCCTCAGGACGATGGATATTCGTCCGCTCCCAGCTCGCGGCGAGGATCGGAGTCAGGGTGCTCCACTGGAGCCTAAACGGAATGGAGGCGCTCAGGGTAACGCGCAGGCGGCGGTCGAACTCCTCCGGGCCGGATGCGCCACCCGGAAAGACGAAGGTGGTCTCATGCGACAGTCCCAGGCTCAGCGTCGGACCCATGCCTCGATAGGCGTACTGAAGCGCGCCCTCGGCCAGGC